>JAFEDL010000017.1:104541-105091 GCA_018241645.1 Pseudomonadota bacterium | reverse complement strand
GCGAGTTCCGCCAGCGCCTCCTGGTCCATCCTGGTCCGCGGCTGGTACTTGCCGGGCCGGATCTTGTTCACCGCGAGCGTCATGAGTGCGTCCTTGGGGGCCTCGTCGCCGCCCAGGAGCGCATCCAGCCCGCGTCCCAATCCCTTCGGTTTGATCATCTTCGTTTCCGATCCTTATGCTGCGATTTCGCGGACGAGGATTTCCTCGGCGAGCGCGAGGTAGGCCTGTGCGCCCTTGGAGGCGCGGTCCCAGATGACGGCCGGAATGCCGTAGCTCGGCGCCTCGGCGAGGCGGATGTTGCGCGGGACCAGCGTGGCGAACACCTTGCTGCCGAAATGCTGCTCGAGCTGGGCCGAGACCTGCTGCGAAAGCGTGTTGCGCGGATCGTACATGGTGCGCAGCAACCCGCCGATTTCGAGGACGGGGTTCAGGTTGGAGCGCACCCGCTTGATGGTGCCCACCAGGTCGGACAGTCCCTCCAGCGCGTAGTACTCGCACTGCATCGGGATCAGGACCTCCCTCGCGGCCACCAGCCCGTTGATGGTGAGCA
>JAFEDL010000017.1:24198-104476 GCA_018241645.1 Pseudomonadota bacterium | reverse complement strand
AGCTCCCGGTTGGCGGGGAGCAGGTCGTACTTCCCGGTCTCGCATGCCGTCCGGATCGACGCCACCTCGCCCAGGCCCAGCAGCACCTGGTACACGGTGCGGGAAATCGCCTTCTTGTCCACGCCGCTGCCTGTCGTGGCATTGCCTTGCGGATCCAGGTCGACCAGCAGGACGCGCTTGCCGCGCCCGGCGAGGCTCGCGGCCAGGTTGACGCTGGTCGTGGTCTTGCCTACGCCACCCTTCTGGTTGACGACCGCTATGATCCGCGCCATCGCTAGCCGCCCACCCGGCAAAGCACGAGATGCCGGTCGCCGTCGACCAGCGGAACGCTGAGCCTGATCGGCTCCGCGCAGCGCACTCCGGCGGGAACCTTGGCGACCTCATCGTGCGGGTACAGCCCTTTCATCGCCGCAAAGAACCCTTCCGGCTTCACGAGGTGCCTGCACGCCGCGATGAAATCGGCCAGTTCGGCGAATGCGCGGGAGATCGCGCCGTCGAAGCGTGCATCCGGGCGCCAGTCCTCGGCGCGGCCGGTGTGCACCTCGACGTTGGCCAGGCCCAGCTCGATTGCAGCCTGCTGCATGAAGGCTCCCTTCTTGTGGTTGCTGTCGTTCAGGGTCACGCGGCGCCCGGGCTGCGCAATCGCGATCGGGATACCGGGCAAGCCGCCGCCCGAACCGACATCGACCAGCGTTCCCGCCGGCAGGTGGGGCAATACGGACAGCGAATCAATCAAGTGGTGGCTGACCATGCGCTCGGGTTCGCGAATGGCGGTGAGGTTGTAGGTTCGGTTCCATTTGGCGAGAAGTTCGACATAAGCGAGCAGCTTGCGCGTGGCATCGTCCGGCAGCGTGAGGCCGAGGCCCTCGAGGCCCCGGGCCAGCGTCGCGGCCGGCGTCATGCGGACTTCTTCTGCTTCAGGAACCCGCGCTTCAGGTGCACCAGCAGGAGCGAAATCGCGGCGGGCGTCATGCCTTGCATGCGGGCGGCCTGGCCGATCGTTTCGGGCTTGTGGTGGTTGAGCTTCTGCTGGACTTCGCGCGACAGGCCCCGCACCTCGGTGTAGTCGAGGTCCTCGGGCAGCCTGAGCGAACCCTGCGCCTCGCGCCGCTCCACCTCGTCCTGTTGCCGCGTGATGTAGCCCGAGTACTTGGCCTGGACTTCCACCTGCTCCGCAATGACCGGGTCCGCAACACCCGGGCCGGCCTCGGGCAGGGTCATCAAGGACTGGTAGGACACGTCAGGCCGCCTGAGCAGATCCGAAAGCGTGTACTCACGTTCGATAGGTTTTCCGAGCACGCGCTCGGCGTGTTCCGCCTGCAGTGTCCGGGGGTTTACCCAGGTCGACTTGAGCCGCGCCTGCTCGGCTGCGACCGCGTCCCGCTTGCGGTTGAAGGCATCCCACCGGTCGTCATCGACGACACCCAGCGAGCGGCCGATCTCGGTGAGCCGCAGGTCCGCGTTGTCCTCGCGAAGCATGAGCCGGTATTCGGCCCGGCTGGTGAACATCCGGTAGGGTTCGGATACGCCGCGGGTGATCAGGTCGTCCACCAGCACCCCGAGGTAGGCCTCGTCGCGCCGCGGGCACCAGGGATCGCGTTCCTGTGATTGCAGGGCGGCATTGAGGCCGGCGAGCAGGCCCTGGGCGCCCGCTTCCTCGTAGCCGGTCGTCCCGTTGATCTGGCCTGCGAAAAACAAGCCGCGGAGGGTCTTGGTTTCAAGCGAGGCCTTGAGGTTGCGCGGGTCGAAGTAGTCGTATTCGATCGCGTAGCCCGGTCGCAGGATGTGCGCATTCTCCAGCCCGCGGATGCTGTGTACGGCCGCCAGCTGGACATCGAAAGGCAGGCTGGTGGAAATGCCGTTCGGGTAGAACTCGTGGGTGGTTAGGCCTTCCGGCTCGAGGAAAATCTGGTGGCTGGCCTTGCCCGCGAACCGGTGGATCTTGTCCTCGATGGATGGGCAGTACCGCGGCCCGACGCCCTGGATGACACCCGTGAACATGGGCGAGCGATCGAGCCCGCCGCGGATAATCTCGTGGGTCCGCTCGTTGGTATGGGTGATCCAGCAGGGCAGCTGGCTGGGGTGCATCTGCCGCGAACCCATGAAGGAAAACACAGGTTCGGGCGTATCGCCCGGCTGCTCCTGCATGACCGAAAAGTCGATCGTCCGCCCGTCGATCCGCGGCGGCGTGCCGGTCTTCAGCCGGCCCACGGGCAGGTGCATCTCCCGCAATCGCGCGGCCAGGGTCACTGCAGCAGGATCCCCTGCCCGGCCGCCGACATGCTTTTCCAGCCCGATGTGGATCAACCCGGCGAGGAACGTGCCGGTCGTAAGCACCACGGTCCGGGCACGAAACTCGATCCCGATCTGGGTCCGCACACCGGTCACCCGGTTGCCCTCAAGCAGGATGTCGTCCACGGCTTGCTGGAACAGGGTCAGGTTGGCCTGATTCTCAAGGCGGGTGCGGATGGCATTGCGATAAAGCACCCGGTCGGCCTGGGCGCGCGTGGCGCGGACCGCCGGCCCCTTGGAAGAATTCAGCGTCCGGAACTGGATGCCGGCTTCGTCGGTAGCGAGGGCCATCGCGCCGCCCAGAGCATCAATCTCCCGTACCAGATGGCCCTTGCCGATCCCGCCAATCGACGGGTTACAGGACATCTGTCCGAGGGTTTCTATGCTGTGGGTAAGCAGCAGCGTGCGGCATCCCGTGCGCGCGGCAGCCAGCGCGGCCTCGCTGCCTGCGTGGCCGCCGCCGACCACAATTACGTCGAAATCCTGGGGAAAACGCATGCTGGTGCCGCTGAAGGCCAACCTCGGGGAGGCGCAATGATACGTGAATGTTCCACGTGAAACTAGGCGCGCCCCGCAACCACGCCAAGGGCTTGATGTTTCACGTGGAACACTGGTCTCCGGGGAGGAAGATGCTAGTCGCCAACGCCCCCCCTCCCGGCCGCAGAATACGGAGATCGGAATCCTTGACTCATCCAGCAGTGCGATTTCTTACGGCTTCTTGATGAGACAAATCGCAAACCACAGAGAACCCGATCGAAACCCCGGTGGCACGCGAGGAGGAAGTCGCGGATCATGCGCGTCTGCCTACCCCCCCTTCCGCGGAGCTCTGCAATGAAAATCATCGACGTCATCACCCACCAGCTATCGTGCAACGTCGAGAAGCCGTTCACCTCCTCCCGAGGCTGGTGGTACAAGACCAAGGGGGCACTGGTGGTGGAGGTCGTGACCGACGAGGGGATCATCGGCTGGGGCGATTGCTACGGCCCCTCCGCCGTCGCCAAGAGCATCGTCGACTCCCTGCTCAAGCCGTCGGTGATCGGGCGCGATCCGTTCGATGTCGAAGTCATCTGGGAAGCCCTCTACAACAAGGTGAAGGACTACGGCCTGACGGGCATGACGATCTCCGGCATCAGCGGAATCGACATCGCCCTTTGGGACATCATCGGCAAGGCCACCGGCAAGCCCATCCACAAGCTCATCGGCGGAGCGTTCCGCACCGACCTCGTTGCCTACGCCACGGGCCTGTATTTCACCGACATGAACCGGCTGACCGAAACTGCGGTGGAAGAGGCGCTCGGGTACAAGGAACAGGGCTTCCCGGCCGTGAAGATGAAAATTGGCCTGGGCTCCATGAAAAAGGACCTCGATCGCATCGGCGCCGTGCGCGACGCGATCGGCCCGGACATGCTGCTCATGGTGGACGCAAACCACTGCTACAACGTGCCACAAGCGATCCAGATCGGCCGCGAAATGGAAAAACTCGGCATCCACTGGTTCGAGGAGCCGGTATCGCCGGAAGACCTGGATGGATACGCGGAGGTTTCCCAGGCCCTGGACATGCAGGTCGCCGGCGGGGAAAACGAATTCACGAAGTTCAGCTTCCGCGAAATCATCAACCGGCGCGCCATGGACATCGTGCAGCCGGACGTCTGTGCCGCGGGGGGGATCACCGAATGCAAGAAGATCGCGACCCTTGCCCAGGCGCACTGGGTCCAATGCGTGCCGCACGCCTGGGGCACCGCCATAGGACTGACGGCGACCATGCACTTCCTGGCGTCACTGCCCGAGTGCCCACCCTGCCTCGTGCCCCAGCCGCCGATGCTCGAGTATGAGCAGACTTATAACCCGTTTCGGGAGGAACTCGGCGGCGACGTGTTCAGCCACAAGAACGGGATCGTGAAGGTGCCGTCGGGGCCGGGACTGGGGATCGAAATCAATCGCGAGATCCTGGCGCGTTACAAGGTCGCGTGACATCCGGGGCGCCAAAGTATTGCCGGATTTGGAAAGGGCGTTGCCCTTTAACCGGCCACCGGCGCGGGTTTCGCCGACTTAAAGTTCTACTTTCGCATGCGGCTCCCGGGGGGTCCGGGCCGGATGCTCAGCGAGCTCGTGCGCGCGGGACCTCGACGCCGTTCTTTTCCGCCAGCGTGTAGTACCGCAGCGACTCGCCGTAGTCCTTGGGAACGTCGCCCTTGCCTTCGGAAAAGATGTCGCCGAGCGCCCTGGCCGCTTCGAACTGTCCGGCCCTGACGGCCCGCACATAGAGCCTCACGGCGCCCTTGATGTTGCCGCTGTTTTCCATGGCCTTGCCCTGCTCATACAACGACAGCGTCGGAGCCGCGGGTGCGGCCGCCGATGCCTTGGTATCGGCCGATGACGGTGCGGCGCTGGCCAGCTGGGTATTGCCCGTCTTCGCATCGGGAGTTGCACCACGGCTCTCGGCGGCTTTGCGTTCGGCCTCATCCTGCCGGAGTGCCATCCTTTCAGCCGCTCCCATGGCTGCCGTAATTTTCGGCTTGGCCGGTTCGGGCGCCGGTGCGGCGGCCTTCGGGGATGCCGCGGCCTTGGCCGCAGCGGCGGCCGCAGCGCGGTCGGCTTCAGCCTTGTCAGCTGCAGCCTTGTCAGCCGCAGCCTTGTCCGCGGCCGCCTTCTCCGCCGCCGCACGCTGCTGGTCCGCGGCGGCCCTGTCAGCCGCGGCCTTGTCCGCGGCGGCCTTATCCGCGGCGGCCTTGTCTTCCTTGCCTTTGCCAGCCTTCCGGTCTTCTTCCGCCTTCTTGGCGGCGTCCGCCTTCCGCTGGGCCTGATCGACCGCGGCCTTCGCCTCGGCCTCACGCTGCTTGACCAGCTCCGCCTGCTTCTGCAGCTCGGCCTCGCGCTTCCTGGTTTCTTCTGCCAGCTGCTGCTGCTTGGCTATGTCGCCCGAGGCCTTCGCTTCCGCCTCACGCTTCTTCGCTTCTTCCAGGTCCTTCTGCGCCTGCTGCTCGGCCTGCCGCGCCTGGATCAGCTGCTCGTTGGATTTCTTGGCCTGTTCGAGGGCGGCCATCAGCTCCTGGGTCTCGGGCGGGGGGGCGGGCTTGAAGAACAGCCAGAGCGCCAACCCGACCGCAACGACCCCGAGGCCGATGCCGGCCGGGATCAGGGGGGACCCCTTCTTCTTGCGGATTTCCTTGGTCAGGTAATCGGTTTCAGCCGCTTTCTTCTTGAGCGCTTCCTCGTTCTTCTTGAGTTCCTCTTCCTGCTTTTTCAGCTGGATCTGGAGATCCGCCTCGCGCTTGGCGAGCTTGGCCTCGAACTCCGCCTTTTCCTTTGCTTCCGCCTCTGCACGGGCCTTGGCCTCGGCTGCGCGCTTGGCTTCCAGTTCGGCCGTGCGCTTCTGGTAGTCCGCCTCGCGCTTGGCCAATTCGGCTTCGAGCTTGGCTTTTTCCTCTGCGAGCTTGGCCTTTACTTCAGCTTCGCGCCGGGCGGCTTCCTCGAGTTCGCGCTTTTCCTGCTCGGCGGCCGCGATTCCCCGGCTGGTGGTTTCCTCGCTGGCGATGCCGCGCAGCTTGGCGCTCTTGCGCTTGGCAAGCGCCGCGTAGATGCCGTCCGGAAACTGCTTGACGTAGAGGTCGAAGTCGTCCGCGTCGTTGCCATCCTTGATCGAGCGCCAGAATTCGAGCTCGACTTCCTGGGTGCCGGTGCTCCCGGCATGCGACCCCGAGGCGCCGGCCGGCGTGGCGGCAATGGCGGCCGGCGGCAGGGGCGCGGCGTCGAACCGGAGTGACCCGACAACAGTCTTCTCCGTGTCGTCGCCCGGCGCCTTGCCCTCGAGCGCGTTCTTCAGGTCGACACCGAGATCGCGCGCGGTCTGGTAGCGCGCGTTCATGTTCTTCGCCAGCGCCTTCGCGATGATGGCGTCGAATATCGGCGATATATTCGTGTTGAGCTTGGACGGCATCACCGGCTCGTCCTGGAGGATCTTCTTGGCGATCGTCCAGGTGCTGGTCCCGGTGAACGGCTTCTCGCCGGTCAGGAACTGGTACAGGATGATGCCGGCCGAGAAGATGTCCGTGCGCCGGTCGATTTCCCCGCCCTCGATCTGCTCGGGCGACATGTACGCGGGCGTGCCGACGATCGCGCCGGCCTGGGTTTTCTCGGAGGCGGAGCGGTCCGCGTCCGTGATGCGCGCCACGCCGAAGTCGGCGAGCTTCACGCGCCCCTTGTTGTCGATCATCACGTTGGCCGGCTTGATGTCCCGGTGGATGATCCCGGCCTCGTGCGCGAAGTGAAGCGCCTCGCACAGCTCGCACATGATGTGCACGGCTTCCTTGATGTCGAACCGCTCGTTCGCGTCGAAGAAGTCCTTGAGTTCCTTGCCCTGGATGAACTCCATGACGATGTACGCGACTTCGCCTTCGGCGCCGAAGTCGTACACCTGCACGATGTTGGGATGGTTCAGCCGCGCGACCGCCTGGGCCTCGCGGTCGAACCGCATCGTGTATTCCTTGGCGGTGTCCTCGTCGAGGGCACTCTTCAGGATGGTCTTGATCGCGACCTTGCGGTGCAGCCGGGGGTCCATGCCCGCATAGACGACACCCATGGCACCCTTGCCGAGGACGGCAGTGATGTCGTAGCGCCCGAGGCGCTTAATGTCAGATCCGGCTGTCGTCATTGACGGTTTTCCAGGTGCCCCACAGGTCCTGGACAGGGTAGCGTGGAATCATTATGCCTTGAGCGTGGAAAAAATGCGCTGCCGACCGCTGCCGCTTTCGAACCGCAATGATTCACCAGTTTGGCGAATTTCGCCACCCCACCCCGGATCGAAAGACCGGATTCGCCGACCGGGCGCCGGGGGCCGCGTCCCGGCCGCAGCGGACGGGTTACCCGGTGCAGGCGCGCTTGGCGGCCTCGCGCGCGGCGATCGCCGCGTGGCGGGCGAGCAGGTGCTCGGCCCGGGCCACCACCGGTACGTCGATCATTTTCCCGTCCAGCGCAAAGGAGCCCCGTCCCCCGGCCTCGGCCCGGGCGTTTTCCTCCACCACCCGCCTGGCGTAGGCCACCTCCTCCGGGGCCGGCGTGTATTCCTCGTTGACGATCGGCACCTGGCCGGGATGGATGCAGCCCGCCCCCATGAAGCCGAACAGCCGCGACCGCCGCACCATGGCCCGGAACGCGTCCCAGTCGCCGAAGCCTGCCACGCTCGCGATGAAACCGAGCGGCATGAGTCCCCCGGAACGCGCCGCGAAGATCATCTGCTGCTTCGGCATCTGCAGCGTCTCTTCGGCCGGTGCCATGCCGTTTTCGAGGGCGAAATCCTCGCCGCCGATGTTCATCGCCGCCAGGCGCTCGACCGCGCCCGCGATCTGCGCCATCCGGAAGAAGGCCGCGGGCGTCTCGATCATCGCGATGAAGCGCGTGTGGCCGACGGGCAGCCCGCGCTTCACCTCGAGTTCTCCCACCAACTCATCGAGCAGCTTCAGGTGGTCTGCGCCCTGGGTCTTGGTCACCGCAACGCCATTCACGTCCGGGCCCACCGAACACTCCAGGTCCCGCACCGCGAGGGAGAGGGGCCGGTTGATCCGCACCACAACATCGGCGCCGCCGCGCCGCACCTTGGCCGCCACCCCGGGCACCAGGGTGCGGGCGCGATCCTTTTCCGCCGGGGGGACGCTGTCCTCCAAATCCACCTGGATGCAGTCGGCCCCGCGGGTATGGGCCTTCTCCACGTACTTTTCCACGTTCACCGGGACATAGAGCAGCGACCGCCAGACAGGCAAACCGGATTTCACTCGTCGTCTCCCTTTGGTTCGACCGCTCCCTCGCACACCACCCCCGCGGCCAGCAGCTTCGCGTAGCCGGCAGCGTCGATGCCGAGTTCTGCCAGAAGGCTGCGGTTGTGCTCGCCGAGCGCCGGCGCCGGCGTGCGCAATGCCCCCGGCGTGCCGGACAGGCGCGGCACCACATGGTGCATCGGCACCGCCCCCATGTCCGGGTCGGGATAGTCCGCGATCAGCTCCCGTTCGAGCACATGCGGATCCTCCACGATCTGCGAGATGTCGTAGATCGGCCCGATCGTGACTTCGGCCTGCTCGAAGAACGCCACGTTCTCAGCCTGGGTGCGCTGCGCGATGAAAGCACCGATGATCGCATCGAGTTCGTCCCGGTGCCTCACACGCTCGGCGTTGGTCCGATAGCGGGGATCCTCGACCAGGTCCGCGCGATCGATCGAGCGAAACAACCGCTCGGCCATCTTCTGCGTCGAAGCGGACAGGCAGACCCACAGGCCGTCGCGGGTGCGGTACGCATTGCGCGGTCCCGAGTTCGTCGAGCCGCTGCCGACGCGCGGCTTCACCTTCCCGGTCAGCCGGTAGTTCGCGGCCTGCGGACCCAGCACCGCAAACAGCGGGTCGAGCAGGGGCAGGTCGATCACCTGCCCGGCGCCTTTGCCGGATTCCGCCTCCCGCAACGCGATCATCACGGCTGCGGCGCCATACAGCCCGGCCACGCTGTCGGCGAGATACATGGGCGGCAGCACCGGTTCGCGGTCGGGAAAGCCGTTCATCGACGCAAACCCGGACATTCCCTCGACCAAGGTGCCGAACCCGGGGCGGCTCTTGTACGGTCCGTCCTGGCCCCACCCGGAAATCCGCACGATTACCAGTTTCGGATTCCGCGCGAGCAGCCGGTCGGGCCCGAGACCCATTTTTTCAAGCGTGCCGGGCCGGAAGCTCTCCACCAGAATTGCCGCGCCGGAAACCAGGTCGAGCAACACCTCCCGGGCCTCGGGCTTCCTCAGTTCGAGGCCGAGGCTCTTCTTGTTCCGCGCATAGATCTTCCAGTTGGTCGCGACACCCCGGGTGTTCCACGCGCGCAAGGTGTCGCCGGCCGGGGGCTCGACCTTGATGACCTCGGCGCCGAAGTCCCCCAGCAACTGGGTCAGGGTATTGCCCGCCACAAGGCGCGAAAGATCGAGGACGCGCACACCGCCCAGCGGTCCCCTGGCGTGCGGTGTGTACTCGCGCTTTTTGGGTGCACCTGCCATCGTCCTTGCGCCTCCCCCTATCGGCCCGATTTCCGCCAAGCCCGGGCTCGCTTCAAGCGCGCGCGGTTCATGCCGACGAGAGTGCCGAGCGCAATCGGCGCCTCTGGACTAGAAACACCACGATAACCAACGCCAGCGCCGGAATGTACATCCAATGCGGCGAAGGACGGTTGGCGGGAACCTTCACGCCGACCACCTTCCATCCCTGCTCGAACCCGGATTTCCGGGCGCGGCTGCCGAACTTCACGTTCACGATGCGCACCTCGTCGCCCAGCGCGCTCAGCATCAGGCCAGCCTCATTCAGGCGTTGCTGGCCTTCGCCCTCCTTGCCGAGCTGCACGGCGACGGTCTTCCGGAGGTCGTCGCCTTCGACGCTGGTGCCCTCAATGATCATCACCAGCGGGTAATTGGGGGGCGTCTCGCGCGCAAGCGCGAGCACGTCCTTTCCAGGGCGCAATTCATATGGATCGTAGACGCGGTCCATGAAGAAATTTGGCCGGAACAGAACAAACGTCGCTACCAGCAGCGCACCGATTTCCCACCAGCGGCAGCGCGTCTGGAACCAGCCCATCGTGGCCGCAGCGAAGATCAGCGATGCGACGAGGCAGGCCAGCACGACGACGACGAGTTCGAAGGTGCCGTGTATGTCGATCAGCAGCAACTGGGGGTTGAAGATCCACACGAACGGCAGCACGGCGGTCCGCATGATGTACAGCGAGCCCTGGATACCGGTGGCGATCGGGTCCTCGCCGGAAATGGCCGCGGCCGCAAACGTCGCCAGCCCCACGGGCGGCGTCACGTCGCCCATGATCCCGTAATAGAAAACGAACAGGTGGACGGCGATGAGCGGGATGACCAGCCCGGACTGCGCCCCGAGTTCGACAATCACCGGCGCCATCAGGGTGGCGACAAGGATGTAGTTCGCGGTCGTGGGCACGCCCAGCCCGAGGACGAGGCACACGAATGCGGTGAACAGCAGCATCACCATCACGTTGCCGAACGAGACGAACTCGACGAACTCCGTCATGCGCAGGCCCAGGCCCGTCAGCGTGATGCCGCCGACGATGATGCCGGCCGTTCCCGTCGCGATCGCAATGCCGATCATGCTGCGGCCGCCGTCGTTCAAGCCTTCGATCACGTCCGAAAGCCCCCGCCGCAGTTCCCGCGCGAAGCCTGCCTGGCCGCGGAACATCACGGTCAGCGGGCGGTGGGTCAGCATCAGCCCGATCAACACGGCGGTGGCCCAGAACGCCGCCAGCGCAGGCGACAGTTCCTCGACCATCAGGCACCAGATCAGCGTGCCGATCGGGATCATGAAGTGCAGCCCGGCCTTCACGGTAGGCCAGGTCTCGGGCTGCGCAGGGTGGTCGACGTCGATGTCCACCGGCAAGTCGGGGCACCTGGCGGCAAGATATACGGTCCAGACGTACAGCCCCGCCAACAGCACGGCAAGGATCCAGGGGGCAGCCGCGCCGAACAAGGCCTTGGCCGCCTCCGCCGCAAGATAGATCGCACATCCCGCTGCGATCGTGCCCGAAATTCCCAAGGCCCAGCCGATGGCCTTTTCGCGCAGACCCCGCTCCCGTCCGGCCACCATCGGCTGCATGCCAAGCTTGAGGGCCTCGAGATGGACGATGTAGAAAAGCGCGATGTACGACAGGACGGCGGGCAGGAAGGCATGCTTGCAGATTTCAGGATATGGCATGCCGACATACTCGACCATCAGGAAGGCGGCCGCGCCCATTACCGGCGGCATGAGCTGGCCATCGACGGACGACATGGTTTCGATGGCCCCCGCCTTGACCCCTCCGTAGCCGGCCTTCTTCATCAGCGGGATCGTAAAGATGCCCCCCGAGACGACGTTGGACACGGACGAGCCGGAGATCAAGCCGTTCAGCCCGGAGGAAACCACGGACACCTTGGCCGGCCCGCCGCGCAGATGGCCGAGCAGCGCGAACGACACCTGCATCATGTAATTGCCGGCGCCCGCGCGATCGAGCATCGCGCCGAACAGAACGTAGATGAAGATGAAGCTCGACGAAACGCCGAGCGCCACGCCGAACACGCCTTCGGTGGTCAGCCACTGGTGGGACAGCATGCGCTCGAACGAGGCCCCCTTGTGCGCCAGGACATCGGGCAGGTGATTGCCGAACAGGATGTAGCCGAGAAAAATGATCGCCAGCACCGCCATGGGCAAACCCACCGCACGGCGGGTGGCTTCAAGCAGCAGCACTATGCCTACGGACCCGGTTGCGATGTCCAGCATCGTCGGCTGGCCCGGTCGGCCGGCCAGCTGGTTGTAGAACAGGATGAAATAAGCGCCTGCGAAAGCCGCAAGCACGGCGAACGCCCAGTCCAGGGCCGGGGCCCGGTCTCGCGCCGAGCGCTTGAATGCAGGGTAGGCAAGGAAGCCCAGGAACAGGGCGATCCCCAGGTGCAGCGAGCGGGCCTCGGTGTCGTTGAGGATCCCGATCCCGAACGTGAACGGCAGGGGCGACGCATACCACAGCTGGAAGACCGACCATGCCACCGCTACCGCGAACACGAGCCTGCCCGGGTTGCCGCCGAGCCTGCGTCCGCCGGTGTCCGACTCGGCTACGAGTTGCAGAAGGTCCGGATCCGGTCCCTTGCCGTGTTCAGCCACGCGTCCCTCTCCCTGAAACAAAAAGGGCGGAATTTTCATTCCGCCCCGCCCGCAGTGCAGTCTGGTGAACGATCTTACTTCAGCCAGCCTTTTTCCTTGTAATACTTCACGGCACCGTCATGCAGCGGCGCGGACAACCCGTCCTTGATCATCGTCTCCGGCTTGAGCACGGCCAGCGCCGGATGCAGTTTCTTGAATTCGTCGAAATTGTCGAAGACGGCCTTGACCACCGCATAGACGGTGTCCGCGGGCACCTTCGACGAGGACACGACGGACGCGAGAACCCCGTAGGTCTTGGTGTCGGCCGGGTTGTTCGGATAGAGGCCGCCCGGAATGGTGGCATAGGCGTAGTACGGTTTTTCCTTGACCAGCTTGTCGACGGCCGGTCCGGTGATGGAAACCAGCTTCGCGCCGCAGGTGGTGGTCGGGTCCTGGATGTTTGCCGAGGGGTGGCCCACGCCGTAGAAGAAACCGTCGATCTTGCCGTCGCACAGGGCGGGGCCGTGCTCGTCGGCCTTGAGTTCGGAGGCAAGGGCGAAGTCGCTCATCTTCCAGCCCATCGCGGCCAGGAGTTCCTCCATCGAGGCCCGCGTGCCGGAACCCGGGTTGCCGACGTTGAACTTCTTTCCCTTGAAATCGGCGAACGAGCGGATGTTGGCTTCCTTGCGCGCGAGGACCGTGAACGGCTCGGGATGCAGGCCGAACACCGAGCGCAGGTCCCCGTATGCCGCGTCCTTGAACTGGCCGAGGCCCTTGTAGGCGTTGTATGCCACGTCGGACTGGGACATGCCCATGTCCAGCTCGCCGGCCTTGATCGTATTCACGTTGAAGACCGAGCCGCCGGTCGACTCCACCGAGCAGCGGATCCCGTGCGTCTTACGATCCTTGTTCACCAGCCGGCAGATTGCGCCGCCGGCCGCGTAGTACACCCCGGTCACGCCGCCGGTGCCGATCGTCACGTACTTCTGCTGCGCATGCGCGGCGGATGGCGCAAGGCCCAGGGCGCCGGCAGTCGCGATCGCTGCGGCAAATGCGGTGAACTTCTTCATGGATGACTCCGTCAGGGGTGCGTCAGACAAGCTTAACCAAGGGCGCCCTATGCGGCAAGCGCCTCCGGCACCCCGAGCGTCGCGGAAAGGGCCGCAGAAAACTTGCTCACCAGCTCGTCGAGCTGCGCCTCCTCGACGATGAAGGGAGGCGCGAACAGCACGTGGTCGCCCTGCACCCCGTCGAGCGTGCCGCCCATCGGGTAGCACATCAGGCCGGCGTTCAGGGCCTCCTTCTTCAGACGGGCGTTCACCTTCTTCGCGGGGTCGAAGGGTTTCCTGGTCGCCCGGTCTTCCACCAGTTCGATCGCCCTGAACAGGCCCCGCCCGCGGATGTCGCCCACGTGCGGGTGCCGGCCGAAAGCGGCCCGCAGCTTTCCGTCCAGCAAATCGCCCAACGGACCCACGCGCTGCAGCAGCCCATCCTGGTTGAGGCGTTTTTGAACGGCGAGGGCGCCCGCGCAGGCGGCCGCGTGGCCCAGGTAGGTGTGGCCGTGCTGGAAGAACCCGGTCCCGGACACGATGGTTTCATAAATCCTGCGGGAGGCGATCACGGCGCCGATCGGCTGGTATCCCGCGCCCAGGCCCTTGGCAATGCACACCAGGTCCGGCACCACGCCTTCCTGCTCGAACGTGAACAGCGCACCGCAGCGCCCCATGCCGCACATCACCTCGTCGAGGATCAGCAGCACGCCGTACTTGTCGCAGACTTCCCGGATGCGCTTGAAGTAGCCCGGCACCGGCGTGACCGCGCCGAGCGTTGCGCCCACGACGGTTTCGGCGACAAACGCGATCACCCTGTCGCCACCGAGGCGCAGGATCTCGGCCTCGAGCTCGGACGCGAGGCGCGCGGCATACGTGTCATCGTCCTCGGCCGCCGCTTGTTCGCGATAGGCATAGCAGGGCGACACATGCGCCACGTCGATGAGCAGCGGCTCGAACTGCTTGCGGCGCCAGGCGTTGCCTCCCACGGCCAGGGCGCCGAGCGTGTTGCCGTGATAACTGCCGCGCCGGGCGATGATGTGCTCGCGCTGCGGTTCGCCCTTTTCGACGCAATACTGCCGCGCGAGCTTCAGCGCGGCCTCCACCGCCTCGGATCCCCCGGAGACGAAGTAGACCCGGTCGAATTCCTTCGGCGACCGGCGAATCAGCTCGTCGGCCAACGCCTCCATCGGCTCGTTGGAAAAGAATGAGGTGTGCGCAAACGGCAGGCGGTCCAGCTGCGCCTTGATCGCATCCACGACAGCGCGGTCGGAGTGGCCGAGGCACGACACCGCTGCGCCGCCGGATGCGTCCAGGTAGCGCTTGCCGTCGCGGTCGATGAGGTAGGCGCCGTCGCCGCGCACGGCGACGGGATAGTCGTTCTTCGGGTTGCGATGAAATACGTGGCTCATGCGACCCCCCGCGGTCACGCGGCGAGCTTCTGGTGCAGCAGCGTGCGTCGCGCCTCGAGTTCGCCCGGCAGGTGGGCGCCGAGCTTGCCCAGCAGTTCGTCGTGCGAATGCAGCTCTTCGACCCAGGCATCGTGCTCGACTTCACTGAGCTCCGCGTACTGGTCGCGCGTGAATTTCTCCAGGCCCTTCCACGACAGGTCCTCGTAGGCGGGCATGATCCCCAGCGGCGTCGTCCTGCCCTTGGCGCTGCCTTCGCAGCGTTCCACGATCCACTGCAGCACGCGCATGTTTTCGCCGAAACCGGGCCACATGAACTTGCCGGCGGCATCCCGCCGGAACCAGTTCACGCGGAAGATCTTCGGCGGCTGGGCGGCCGCCTTGCCGACTTTCAGCCAGTGCGCGAAGTAGTCGCCCATGTTGTAGCCGCAGAACGCGAGCATCGCCATCGGGTCGCGCCGCACCACGCCCACCTTGCCGGTGATTGCGGCAGTGGTTTCGGAGCCCAGAGTGGCCGCCATGTAGACGCCGTCCTCCCAGCTTGGAGCCTCGACAACCAGGGGCACCGTCGACGAGCGCCGGCCGCCGAACAGGAACGCGGAGATCGGAACGCCGGCCGGATCCTCCCAATTCGCGTCCATGGAGGGACATTGCGAGGCCGGGACGGTGAAGCGGGAATTCGCGTGCGCTGCGAGCCTGCCGCAACCCGGGGTCCATTCCTGGCCCTGCCAGTCGATCAGCCTGGCCGGAGGCGTATCGGTCATGCCTTCCCACCACACGTCGCCTTCCGGGGTGAGCGCCACGTTCGTGAAGATCACGTTCGAACGCAGCGTCTTCATCGCGTTCGGGTTGGTGGCGTCCGACGTGCCCGGCGCAACCCCGAAGAACCCGTACTCCGGGTTGATCGCGTAGAAGCGGCCGTCCTTGCCCGGCTTGATCCAGGCGATGTCCTCGCCGATGGTCGTGACCTTCCACCCGGCAAAGGTCTTGGGCGGGATCAGCATCGCGAAGTTGGTCTTGCCGCAGGCCGAGGGGAAGGCCGCCGACACGTAGTGCTTCTCGCCGCTGGGCGACTCCACACCGAGGATCAGCATGTGCTCGGCCAGCCAGCCTTCGTCCCGGGCCATGACCGACGCGATGCGCAGCGCCAGGCATTTCTTGCCGAGCAGGGCATTGCCGCCGTAGCCCGATCCGAAAGACCAGATCTCGCGCGTTTCCGGGAACTGGACGATCCACTTCTCCTTGTCGTTGCAGGGCCAGGGCACGTCTTTCTGGCCCGCGGCCAGCGGCGCGCCCACGGAATGCACGCACGGAACGAATGCGCCGTCCTCGCCGAGGTGATCGACCACCGCGCGGCCCATGCGGGTCATCATGCGCATGTTGACCACGACATAGGCCGAGTCGGAGATCTCGACGCCCACCTGGGCGATATGCGAGCCGATCGGCCCCATCGAGAACGGCACCACGTACATGGTGCGCCCGCGCATGCAGCCGTCGTACAGGCGGTCGATCGTGCCGCGCATCTCCGCCGGATCAACCCAGTTGTTGGTCGGGCCGGCGTCGTCCTTGCGCGCGCTGCAGATGAAGGTGCGGTCTTCCATGCGAGCCACGTCGGTCGGGTGCGAGCGGGCAAGATAGCTCCCGGGGCGCAGCTTCTCGTTCAGTCGCAGGAAGGTTCCGGCGGCAACGAGCTCCGCGCAGAGCCTGTCGTTCTCCTCCTGCGTGCCGTCGCACCACACGATCCGCTCCGGCTTGGTGAGCCTTGCGATCCTGGAGACCCACTCCCGCAGGCTGCGGTGGCGCACATAGTCCGGGGCGTTGGAAATGTCGATGCGGGGATCGTTCATGCGGCGGGCTCCAAAATGAAAACGGCCCTGGGCTGGCCGGGCCGAAATTATTGAATTCTGATCGGCGGAATTGTAGCAGCGCGGCCCAATCCAGGGCTAGCCAAGACACGCCGCAGGGACGCCGGAATGCTGCGCAGCAGCGCCTGAATTGTAGGACTCAACCTTTTGTATCACCGGGACTTTCCAATCCGCCCCGCGATCAGGCGCGCCCACCTGAACAGCGTCCCGGTGCCTGTCACCAGCACCAGCACGCGGGTCACCTGCGCGGCCGTTACCAAGGGCACCCCGAGCTGCAGGACTTTGGCAGTGATGCACATTTCGGCGATCCCGCCGGGGGCGGTTGCAAGGATGACGCTGGGAATCGGCAATCCGTACATCCAGGCCAGCCCCGCCCCGAATGACGCGGCGAGGCCGATGGCGAGCAGGATGCTCGCCAGGGTTGCCGCGACGAATCCGGGAACGCGGTCGAGGAAGCTGCGCTCGAAACGGCTTCCGAGAGCGCAGCCGATCAGCAATTGGCCCAAGTTCGAGACAACTCCAGGCATGGCCGACATGTGCACTTCGTTCACCGTGAGCGCAATCACGCTGAACAGTGCGCCGAGCATGAATGCGTTCGATACGCCTGCCGCGGTCAGCGCCCCGCCGCCTGCCGCCGCAATGGCGAGCAGCACCGCCAGGCGACCCCAGTCGAGCGAAGCGGTGGCAGGTGCGTAAACGTCGGCGCCATGCACGCCCGAGTAGGTCAGCACGAACGGGATGACGATGACCACCGCGAGGATGCGCATCGATTGCGCGATCGTGACCCTGTCCACCCGTGCGCCGAACCGCTCGGCCAGTACTGCCATTTCCGCCGCACCGCCCGGAACGCTGGCAAAAAATGCCGTCGTCCGGTCGGTGCTCGTCACGGCGCTGATGAACCATGCGCACAGGCACGCGATCACGATCGCCAGTACGGCGGCGAGCAACAGGAAATGCCAGTACGACGCGACCTGCTTCGCCACAACGGGCGTGAAGTACAGGCCGAGCGCAGTACCGATGATCACCTGCCCGACTTGCCGCCCCCCGGTGGGCGCCCGCAGCCGGGCCCCGCTGAAGTTGAACGCGGCCATCAGAAGCAGGGGGCCGATCATCCAGGGCAACGGGGTCTTCAGCCAGGAGAACAGCGCCCCGCCGACGACGCACAGCGACAGGCTCACCGCAGGATTCAGGAACGTGTCCCGCGCCGCCTTCACTTGCCGATGCAGAACCGCGAGAAGATTTCCCCGAGCAGGTCATCGGCGCCGAATTCCCCCGTGATTCCGGCCAGCGCCTCCTGGGCCAGGCGCAACTCTTCCGCAAACAATTCCAGCTGGTGCTGCTGCCCCGCCGCCGCTTCGAGCCGTGCGCCGGCCAGCGCCAGCGCGCGCAGGTGCCGCTCGCGCGCAACGAACGAGGATTCGCCCGACCGGTCCCAGCCCGCCGCCTGGAGCAAGGCCGAACGCAGCAGGTCGACGCCCGAATCCGCCTTGGCCGAGAGGTAGATTTCCGGCGGATTGCCAGCGCGCAACTCGGGCGGCACTCCTGCCAGGTCTATTTTGTTGAACACGTGGATCCGTCGAACGCCCGTAGGAAGGCGCGCAATGACTGCACGATCCTCGGCGGTGATCCCGGCCGAGGCGTCTGTCATCACGACCACGATGTCCGCGCGCTCTACTTCGCGCCACGTGCGCTCGATGCCGAGGCGCTCGACCTCGTCTCCCGCTTCCCTCAGGCCTGCGGTGTCGATGATGTTGAGCGGTACCCCCTCGATCGCTATCGCTTCGCGGAGCGTATCGCGGGTGGTTCCTGGAACGGGCGTGACGATCGCGCGATCGTCGCCCGCAAGGCGGTTCAGCAGGCTCGATTTGCCCACGTTCGGGCGACCGGCGAGCACGATATTTATCCCTGACCGCAGGAGACTGCCTTTGCGGCTCCTGGAAAAGACCTCGGCCAGCGCATCCCTGACAGCCGCCAGCCGACGCTGGAGGTCCTCCCGATGGACAGGATCGATCTCCTCTTCGGGAAAATCCAGGCTCGCCTCGGTCAGCGCCCGCAATTCGGTCAGCTGCGCTACCAGCGAATCGACCGCCGCCGAGAATTCCCCGGACAACGAGCGCAACGCGCCGCGCGCCGCCTCCTCCGTGGCCGCTTCGATCAGGTCGGCCACGCCTTCCGCCTGAGCGAGATCGAGCCTGCCGTTGAGGAATGCCCGCCGGGTGAATTCGCCGGGTTCGGCCATTCGCGCGCCGGCATCAATGCAGGCCGCCAGCACAGAGCCGAGCACCACGGGTCCGCCATGGCCCTGCAGCTCCAGAACGGGCTCGCCCGTGTAGGAGGCCGGGCCGGGAAAATACAACGCGATGCCCTGGTCGATCGGCGCGCCACGTGGATTGCGCATCTCCACCAGGGTTGCGTGACGGGACTGCGGCAGCTTGCCGACCACTTTCGCCGCAATCCCGGGCACCTCGGGGCCCGAGACCCGGACGACCCCTATTCCGCCGCGCCCGGCGGGCGTGGCAATTGCGGCAATCGTGTCTTTTGAGGGGTCAGCGCTTGGCATGGGCAGGTTTGTCGCGCTCGAACATGCGCTGGATCTGCCATTGCTGTGCTATCGAAAGGATGTTGTTGACGAGCCAGTACAGCACGAGTCCCGCCGGGAAGAAGAAGAAGAAGATGCTGAACACGAACGGCATGAACATCATCACCTTGGCCTGGACCGGGTCCGGAGGGACCGGGTTCAGCCTGGTCTGGATCACCATGGTGACCGTCATCAGGACGGGGAGCACGTAGAACGGGTCGAGCGCGGAAAGGTCGTGGATCCAGAGCATGAACGGCGCGTGCCGCAATTCGATGGCGGCGAGGAGCACCCAGTAAAGCGCGATGAACACCGGGATCTGCACCAGGATCGGGAAGCACCCGCCGAGCGGGTTGATCTTCTCGGTCTTGTACAGCTCCATCATGGCCTGGTTCTGGCGCGCGCGGTCGTTGGCATACATCTCGCGTATCTTGGTCAGCCTGGGCGTGACGAGCTTCATCTTGGCCATCGACTTGTAACTTGCCGCGGACAAGGGGAAGAACACCAGCTTCAGCGTCACCGTCAGCAGGATGATCGCCACACCCCAGTTGCCGGCGATGCTGTGGTACTTCGACAGCAGCCAGAACAACGGCCAGGCAATGATCGTCAGCCAGCCGTAATCGACCACCAGGTCGAAGCCCGGCGCGACCTCCTTCAGCCGGCCTTGCTCCTGCGGGCCGGCATACAGCGGCGCGTCCACCCTTGCCGTGGCGCCCGGGGCGATGGCCGGAACCGGCAGCACGACGCGGGCGGCGTAGACGCCGTCCGGGCGCTTCTCGACAACGTAGTCCCGTGTTGCGCCGCCGGAAGGGACCCAGGCCGCGACGAAATAGTGCTCCACGAAGGCGATCCAGCCGTCGCTCGCCTGCTTGGCGTGGTCGAACTTGCCCTTGTCTATGTCCGAGTACTGGATCTTTTCGAACTTCTTCTCGGTCGTGTACTCGGCAAAGCCATGAAAGCTCTTTGCGCCAAACGACTGGGCGATCGAGTGTCCCGCGGCGGCTTCCTTGCCGTCATGGGTCAACTGGAAGTAGGCATGCGGGGCAACCGGTGCAGTTCCGGTGTTGCGGATATCGAGCGCCACGTCGATGACGTAACTGTCACGCTTGAACGTGTAGACCTTTTCGACGGCCAGGCCATCCTTTCCTTCGGCGGCAAGGCGCAGCTCGAGGGTGTTCTTGCCGTCGGCGAGCGCGCGCTCGCCGGGCAGCACCCGCCACAGCGTCCGGTGGTTGGGCCCGTCTCCGGTCAGCCCGCTCTGGGCGAAGTACTGGTGCTCGGGACCGAGCAGCACAAGGTTCTTGGTCAGGTCGTTGGTCTCCTTGTGCTTCAGGAGCTCGACCCTGGTCACGCTGCCGCCCAGCGTGTCGATGTCCGCGACCAGCAAGTCGGTCCTGATCTGGATGGTCTCGCCTTTCAATGCCGCGGGCGCCGGGGACGCCGCGGGGACTGTTGTCTGGATTGGACTGGCCGCAGGGGCGGGGGTAGGAACCTCGCCGGGGACCGCCTTGGCCTCCCTGGGCTGCTGGGCCGCCGCGGTCACGGCAGGGGGCTTCGGACGCTGCCCCTTTTCCCATTCCGTCCAAAGCATCAACAGGGAAAAGCTGAAAACGAAGAACAGGATCAGTCTCTGGGTATCCATGGATTTCACGTTTCGTTGCGTCCTGGCACGGGGTCATAGCCGCCTGAATGCCAAGGATGGCAGCAGGCGATGCGTTTTGCGGCCAGCCACGAGCCCCGCGCAGCGCCGTGGCAGCGCAGGGCTTCGTCCGCATATTCTGAGCAACTGGGGTAGAACCGGCAGCTGGGCCCCAGCATCGGGCTCAGGAAATATCGGTAGAAGCGAATCAGCGCGCGCAGGCAGGTCTTCATGGCCGGATCCTCACTTCACGAGCCTCTCCAGGCAGGAACACAACCTTTCCACCGTCCCGGACGAGGCCTTCAGGCCGTACGGCGGCCTTACCAGGACATCCAGTGCGCCAAGCTTTCCCTGCGCCTGCCGGAAAGCCTCGCGGATGCAGCGCTTGATGCGGTTGCGGTCCGTCGCCAGGGCAGCGTGCTTGCGCGAGATCAGGATTCCGAGACGGGCCGGGCCCGAAGGGCGCGCGGAAAAGAAGAAGGTGAAACCGTTCAGGTTGCGCCGCGTGCCGCTCCGCATCAACGTCTCGAACTCGACGCTCGTGCGGATGCGCTTGTCCTTGCCGAACCCGGCTGCCTGAGTAGTGCCGGTGCCGGGCACGCGGAAAAAACTGGCCTCGCCGTCCTCAGACGGCCAGGCGCGCGCGACCGCGTGCGCGGCGGGCGTTGATCACTGCCCGGCCGCCTGGAGTTTTCATGCGCGCACGGAACCCGTGGGTCCGGGTACGGCGCGTTTTGGAGGGTTGATAAGTTCGCTTCATGACTGCCTCGGGCCGCAAAAAGGCGCGTATTACACGCTGTACCTAACCCATTGTCAACTTTCCGGGATTTTTGCGCCAAGCCTGTGGATAAGTCGGTTCGGAAAGGGTAGAATTACGGACACGAAAAGCGGCCGATCCCTGGCGGCGCCAGTGTCCTCCAAACCGCGCAGCGAAGCACCGAATATCACGTCAATGCAGAACCTCTGGGACGCCTGTTTGCGCCGCCTCGAACGCGAGCTCCCGGCCCAACAATTCAACACCTGGATCCGGCCGCTGGCGGTTGACGGGAACACCTCCGAACCGGGCAGCCTGACCTTGGCCGCGCCCAACCGCTTCGTACTGGAGCTGGTGCGCGAGCGCTTCTCGGGGCGGATCGAAAAGCTGTTTTCGGAAGAGAGCGCCAGCCCCGTGGCCCTCAAGCTGGTGCTCGCGCGCGGCGCCGACGGGCTGGTCCGGGCGACCCCGACCGCGAGCAACGTTGCACCGGCCGCCGCCAAAGTCCCCCACTCGCTCGAACGGGCGCGCCTGAATCCGGGATTCACGTTCGACAGCCTCGTCACCGGCAAGGCGAACCAGCTCGCCCGGGCCGCCGCGATCCAGGTTTCCGAAAACCCGGGAATATCCTACAACCCGCTGTTCGTATATGGGGGGGTGGGCCTCGGCAAGACCCACCTGGTGCAGGCCATCGGCAATTTTGTTGCTGCGCAACGGCCGGACGCGAAGATCCGTTATATCCATGCCGAACAGTACGTGACCGACGTGGTGCGCGCCTATCAGCAGAAATCCTTCGACGAATTCAAGCGCTACTACCACTCGCTGGACCTGCTGCTGATCGACGATATCCAGTTCTTCTCCAACAAGGGCCGCACGCAGGAGGAGTTCTTCTACGCGTTCAACGCCCTGGTCGAGGCCCACAAGCAGATCGTCATCACCTGCGACACCTACCCGAAGGAAATCTCGGGCATGGAAGAGCGGCTGATCTCGCGTTTCGGCTGGGGCCTCACGGTGGCCATCGAGCCGCCGGAACTCGAGATGCGCGTGGCCATCGTCCTGAAGAAGGCGGAAGCCGAAGCGGTGGTCCTTTCTGAGGACATCGCTTTCTTCATCGCCAAGCACATCCGCTCGAATGTGCGTGAACTCGAGGGGGCATTGAAGAAAGTGCTTGCCTATTCCCGGTTCAATGCCCGCGAACTCTCACTCGACCTGGCCAAGGATGCCCTGCGCGACATCCTCAATGTCGCCAACCGGCAGATCACCGTGGAGAACATCCAGAAGACGGTCGCCGAGTTCTTCAAGCTGAAGATCTCCGACATGCATTCCAAGAAGAGGAACCGCAACGTGGCCCGTCCCCGCCAGGTCGCAATGGCTCTGGCCAAGGACCTCACCCAGATGAGCCTGCCCGAAATCGGCGAGGCCTTCGGCAACCGGGACCACACCACCGTCCTGCACGCATGCCGCACGATCGCAAGCCTGCGCAAACAGGATTCGGTGATGAACCGGGATTACCTGGTCCTGGAACAGGTGCTCAAGGGGTGACCGTCGCCACCGTGACAACCTGTGCAGCATCTGCGTACGGATTGTGGGTAACTCCGCCTACCGCCGCCGTGCGGACAGTTACCCAAAACTATGCACAGGCAGTGCACAGGACGGCCGTGCGCCTTTTCGAACCGCAAGTTGCTGTAGCGAGAGGGTTTTCAAACTTATCCACACGAGTTATGCCCTCTATTAACTATTACCAAGGATATATAAGATGATTCTGGTAAAAGCAAAACGCGATGAACTCCTCGCTCCGCTCTCCGCAGTGAGCGGGATCATCGAGCGCCGGCATACGCTGCCGATCCTTTCGAACGTCCTGATCGAAAAGTCGGGCGATGCGCTGTCCTTTCTTGCGACCGACATCGAGATCCAGATCGTTTCCCGTTCCGCGCTCGAGCAGTCCGGCGAACCCCGCAGCGTGACGGTGGGCGCGAGAAAGCTCGTGGAGATCCTGCGCGCGCTGCCGGACGGTGAAGTCACGTTGTCCATGCAGGACAAGCGCCTGCAGGTCAAGTCCGGACGCAGCCGGTTCACGCTCCAGACCCTGCCCGCGGAGGACTTCCCGCGCCTTTCCCGGCCGGCGGGAGACGTCTCGAAGTTTTCGCTGCCGCAGAAGGCGCTCAGAAAGCTGCTGGCCCTGGTGCAGTACGCCATGGCGCAGCAGGACATCCGCTACTACCTCAACGGGCTCCTGCTCGTGGTGGAGGACAAGCAGCTCAAGCTCGTCGCCACCGACGGCCACCGCCTGGCCTACTGCTCGACGCAGCTCGATGCCGAACTGCCGAGGCAGGAAGTGATCGTTCCGAGGAAGACCATCCTCGAGTTGTCCAAGCTGATGGCCGATTCGGACGACCCGGTGAACATCGAGATCAGCGCCACGCAGGCGGCATTCTCCTTTGGAAAGATCGAGCTGGTTTCCAAGCTGGTCGACGGCAAGTTCCCGGACTACACGCGGGTGATCCCGAAGGACCACAAGAACACCGTCGTCATCGACCGCGAATTGCTCAGGCAGGCGCTGTCCCGCGCCGCGATCCTGTCGAACGAGAAGTTTCGAGGGGTGCGCTGGGTGCTCGCCGACGGCGTCCTGAAGATCGTGTCCTCCAACGCCGAACAGGAAGAGGCGAACGAGGAACTGGAGGTCAAGTATGCCGGGGCGGCCCTCGACATCGGCTTCAACGTTACCTACCTGCTCGACGTGCTCAACAACGTCGCCGGCGGCGAGATCGAGGTCAGCTTCGGCGATGCCGCCTCGAGCGCACTTATCCATTTCCCCGCGGAAAAGGATTTCAAGTACGTCGTAATGCCGATGAGAATCTGAAAAAGGAACGCCCAGAGTGTCAGAAGAAGCAGCAGCAATCCAGCACCGGCCCGAAGCGAGCGACTACGACTCGGACAGCATCAGGATCCTGAAGGGCCTGGATGCCGTGCGCAAGCGCCCGGGCATGTACATCGGCGACACCTCGGACGGCACGGGACTGCACCACATGATGTTCGAAGTGGTGGACAACGCGGTGGACGAGGCCCTCGGCGGGTGGTGCGACGAGATCCTGGTGACGATCCACACAGACAATTCGGTTTCGGTCATCGACAACGGGCGCGGGATCCCGACCGGGATCAAGGACGACGACGAGTTCAAGCGTTCGGCAGCCGAGATCGTGATGACCGAGCTGCACGCCGGCGGGAAGTTCGACAACAACACGTACAAGGTGTCGGGCGGTTTGCACGGGGTCGGCGTCTCCGTGGTCAATGCGCTGTCGGAGTGGCTGCGCCTGACCGTCTGGCGTGACGGAAAGACGCACCAGATGGAGTTCCGCGACGGTGTTGCGGTGGCTCCGCTTGCCGTCACCGGGACCTCCGAACGGCGCGGCACCGAGGTGCATTTCCTGGCCAGCAAAGCCATCTTCGGCAACATCGACTACCACTACGACATTTTCGCGCGGCGGCTGCGCGAGCTGTCCTTCCTCAACAACGGCGTGCGGATCCTGCTGATCGACCAGCGCACGGGCAAGGAGGAGAATTTCGCGTTCTCGGGCGGCGTAAAGGGGTTCGTCGAGTACATCAATCGCGCCAAGACCGTCCTGCACCCGAACGTCTTCTACGCGTCCGGCGAGAAGGACGGCATCAGCGTGGAGGTGGCCATGCAATGGAACGACTCCTACCAGGAGTCGACGCTGCTGTTCACCAACAACATCCCGCAAAAGGACGGCGGCACCCACCTCACCGGCCTGCGGGCGGCGATGACCCGGGTGCTGAACAAGTACATCGAGGAACTCGAGCTGGCGAAGAAGGCCAAGGTCGAAACCATGGGCGACGACATGCGCGAGGGCCTGTCGTGCGTGTTGTCGGTGAAAGTGCCCGAGCCGAAATTCTCCTCCCAGACCAAGGAGAAGCTGGTCTCGTCGGAAGTGCGGCCGGCGGTCGAGGAGATCGTCGCCGAGAAGCTGCGGGAGTACCTCGAAGAGCGCCCGGCGGACGCGCGCGTGATCACGGCCAAGATCGTCGACGCGGCGCGCGCGCGCGAAGCGGCGCGCAAGGCACGCGAAATGACGCGCAGGAAAGGCGTGCTCGACGGCATGGGCCTGCCCGGAAAGCTGGCGGACTGCCAGGAGAAGGACCCGGCCCTGTGCGAGCTCTACCTGGTGGAGGGCGATTCGGCCGGCGGCTCGGCCAAGCAGGGCCGCGACCGCAAGTTCCAGGCGATCCTGCCGCTCAAGGGCAAGATCCTGAACGTCGAAAAGGCCCGCTTCGACAAGCTCATCTCGTCGCAGGAAATCGCGACCCTGATCACCGCGCTCGGCACGGGCATCAAGGAAGACTACGACATCGCCAAGCTGCGCTACCACCGGATCATCCTCATGACCGATGCGGACGTGGACGGCTCCCATATCCGCACGCTGCTGCTCACGTTCTTCTTCCGCCAGATGCCCGAGCTGGTCGAGCGCGGCCACATCTACATCGCCCAGCCGCCGCTCTACCGGGCCAAGCAGGGCAAGGAGGAGCGCTACCTCAAGGACGAGCACGAGCTCAACGAGTTCATGCTGCGCCAGGCGCTGGTCGACGCGTCGCTCAACGTATCCACGGTGGGCGAGCCCATCCGGGGCGAGGCGCTCGGGTTGCTGGCCAAGTCCTACCTGCTGGCCGAGGCGGTGATCGAAAGGGTCTCGCGCTGGATCGACCGGGACGTCCTGCAGGCGATGCTGCGCGGCGCGAAGATAGACCTGTCCAGCCGCGAAACGGCCGAGGCCTCGGTGGCGGAACTTCTGGCGCGCATCCCTGAAACCGGCATCCGGATCTCAGCGCACCTTGACGCGAAGACCGAGCGCTACCAGATCCGTGTCGAGCGCATCCGGCACGGCAACCTGCGCTTTACCAACATCGACCATGAGTTCGTCGTTTCCGGCGATTACGCGCAGATCCGCAGCACGGCGGAAATGCTCCGCGACCTGATCGGGGCCGGCGCCACCGTGCAGCGCGGGGAAAAGAAGCACGCGGTCAGGGACTTCCCCGAGGCGATGAAGTGGATGTTCGCCGAGGTGCAGAAATCGATGAGCATGCAGCGCTACAAGGGTCTCGGGGAGATGAACCCCTCGCAACTGTGGGAGACCACGATGGATCCCACCAAGCGGCGCCTGCTCAAGGTCCAGATCGAGGACGTGATTGCCGCGAACGAGATCTTCACCACGCTGATGGGCGACGAGGTGGAGCCGCGCCGGGCCTTCATCGAGTCCAACGCGCTGGGCGTGCGCAACCTGGATATCTAGGCGGCGCGCTTCCTCGGCTTGGCGGGCGCCTTGGGTTTTGCCGCCTTGGTCGCGGCGCGTGCCGGTTTTGCCGCCTTGGCGGCGGCCTTCTTGAGAGGCACCACCGGCGCTTCTTCCGCAGGGGCCGCCTCTGGCTTCTTCGCGGCCGCGCCCGGTTTAGCGACGCGCGCCTGGAACTCGAAGCCGATCTTCCCGCCCGGGGTCTTCACCAGGAACGCCTTGAACGGCCGGCCTTTCTTGGAAATGAAACGGTTGAGCAGGTCAGTCTTCCCTGTGGCCAGCAGCTTTTCCATCTGCTCGCGCTCGATCTGCTGCTGCAGGATGATCTTGCCCGAGCGGAAATCGCAGGTGCGCGGCGAACCGACGGACTTCTCGCACACGTAGGCCATCCCGGCGTCATAGACCCGCGAACCGCACTTCGGGCAGGCGCCCAGCGGTTGCTGCGCGCTGAAGTCCGGCGCCTCGCCGCCCTCGTCCTCGGGGCGGGCCTGGCCGAAATCGAACTCGATGCGCTGTTCGTCGTTCAACTTGAGCACGGCCGCGAACGGGCGGCCCATGCGGCTGCGGAATCCCGTGAGCGGGCCAATGGTGCGCTTGGTGATCAGTTCGGCGATTTCCTCGGGCGACCACTCGCGTCCCGCAGTCACCTTCCAGATGTTGAAGTCGCACGCCTGGCACTGGAACTTGCGGTAATTCTCCTGGATCACGCCGCCGCACTTGGGGCAGGGAGCCGCCACCGTCGCGAATGCGGTGTCGGGGATGTCGCCGTTCTTGATCCGCGCGACCAGGTCGCGGGTGACCGACTCGATGTGTTCCATGAACTCTTCGCGCTTGAGCTTGCCCTGCTCCATCTGCTTGAGCTTGAACTCCCAGTCGCCGGTGAGTTCCGGGGAGGTGATTTCCGAGACCTCGAAATGCTTCAGCGCAAACAGCAGCGAGAACGCCTTGGGCGTGGGCACCAGTTCGCGCCCGTTCCGGTGCACGTACTCTTCCTTGATCAGGCCCTCGATCACCGCGGCCCGCGTGGCGGGGGTACCGAGGCCCTTCTGGCCCATGGCTTCTCGCAGCTCGTCGTCCTCGAGCAGCTTGCCCGCGCCCTCCATCGCGGACAGCAGCGTCGCCTCGCTGTACCGGGCGGGGGGCTTGGTCTGGTTGGCGACGGACTGGATGTCGAGCGTCTTGACCTTTTCGTCTGGACCGACCGGCGGCAGGTTCTCGTTCTCCTCCTGCGTGGCCTTGCCGTAGACCGCCAGCCATCCCGGGTTCTTCAGGATGCGGCCCTCGGTCTTGAAGCGGTGGCCGGACACTTCCGTGATGCGGGTGGTCTGCAGGTGCTCGGCCGCGGGATAGAACACTGCGAGGAAGCGCCTCACCACCAGGTCGTAGAGCTTCTGTTCCGGCTCGGACAGGCTCTTGGGCGCCTGGAGCGTGGGGATGATCGCGAAGTGGTCCGAGATCTTGCTGTTGTCGAAGATGCGCTTGTTCGGCTTGACCCAGCCCTTCTTCAGGATTTCGCCGGCGTACATGACGTACGACCCCTCCTTCAGCATCTCCAGGGTCTTCTTTACCGTAGGCACGTAGTCTTCCGGCAGCGCGCGTGCATCGGTCCTCGGGTAGGTCAGGACCTTGTGCTTTTCGTACAGCGCCTGTGCGAGACCCAGCGTATTCTTGGCCGAGAAGCCGAAGCGGCCGTTGGCCTCGCGCTGCAGGCTGGTCAGGTCGAAGAGTAGCGGCGACATCTGCGTCGCGGGCTTGGTCTCTTCCGTTACCGTGCCGGGCTTGCCTTCGCAGGCCGCGCGGATGGCCTCGGCCCGGGCCGCCTCCCAGAGGCGCTCCGCCTTCTTCTCGCCGTCGTCCTGCTTCTTCCAGTCCGCGTCGAACCAGCGCCCGGGGTATTCGCCCGCCTGGGCGCCGAACCGGGCGTGGACCTCCCAGTAGTCGCGCGGCTTGAACGCGCGGATCTTCTCCTCGCGCTCCACCAGGATGGCGAGCGTCGGCGTCTGCACGCGCCCGACCGTGGTCAGGTAGAAGCCGCCCTCCTTCGAGTTGAACGCGGTCATCGCACGGGTGCCGTTGATGCCGACCAGCCAGTCGGCCTCCGACCGGGACTTGGCGGCGTCGGCGAGCGCGAGCATGTCGCGGTCCGAGCGCAGTTTCTCGAACCCCTCGCGGATGGCCGACTGGGTCATCGACTGGAGCCAGAGGCGCTCGATCGGCTTCTTGGTCTTTGCGTGCTGGACGATGTAACGGAAGATCAGCTCGCCTTCGCGCCCCGCGTCGCAGGCGTTCACCAGCGTGTCGATGTCCTTGCGCTTGATCAGGCGCAGCAGCACGTTGAGGCGCGGTTCGCTGCGCTCGATCGGCCGCAGGTCGAAGTGCGGCGGGATGACCGGCAGGTTGTTGAACGACCATTTGCCTTTCTTGACATCGTGCGACTCGGGCAGCGTGAGCTCCAGCAGGTGGCCGACGGCCGAGGAAACGACGCAGTCGTCGCTTTCGAACCAATCCGCCTTCTTGGTGAAGCCGCCGAGCGCTTTCGCGATGTCGGAGGCGACCGAGGGTTTCTCGGCAATGATGAGCTTCTTGCCCACGATGGTCGTCAGGTGCCTGCCTTGGAAAGGGGGCAGATGATAAGCGCAACGGCGGCCGGATGACAACCAACCGCGTCACACCGGCCGCCGGAACACCGGAATCAGTTCGGCAGGCGACCCTCGTCCGACGAGAGCAATTCCTCCGCAATCAAGCGGCTGGCGGGGGTCTCGAGGTTCCACAGCACCATCAGGACGATCAGCTTGAGCTGGTCGAGGGACAGCGTGCGCCCGGCGGCGGCCATCGCCCGGTCGACGACGAGTTCGCGCAGGACCGGATCCAGCACGCCGATGTTCTCGAGGTGCATGACCAGCCCGCGGCAGCCCGCATCGAGCTTGGCGCATTCCTTCGGGGCGTACGTGCGCATCGCGCGCGCCGGGCCGGGCAGCGGCTCGAGGCTGCGGTGCGGGGCGTGGAGCATCCCGGCGAGCCAGGTAAGCGCCTCGCTGATGTCCGATTCCTCGAAGCCCGCGGCTGAAAGCTTCTTCGCGATCAGCTCGTTGTCCTGCGCAAGGTCGGTTCGGTGGCAGTTTTCAAACAGGTATACAAATATGTCGTACATGGCGTGTTTTTCTTCTCAGGACAACCGTTGAAAACGCCCGCCGGGCAGCGTGGCTACCAACCCGTCGAGCTCCAGGCGAAGCAATTCAGCGGCGACCGTCTCGGCGGGCAGCCCGGCGCGGGCGCACAGCGCGTCGATGTCGACCGGATCGAACCCCATGTGCGCGAGAAGCCCAGTGTCGGGCCGGGACGCGGGGGCGGCGGTCGATGCGTGCTGCCAGCTGCCGAACTCCGCCAGCACGTCCTCGGCGGCGTCGACCAGCTTTGCGCCCTGCTTTATGAGCGAGTGGCATCCGCGCGAAAGGGGCGAGTGAATCGAGCCGGGAATCGCGAACACTTCGCGCCCCTGCTCCGCGGCCAGGCGGGCCGTGATCAGCGAGCCGCTGCCGATGGCGGCTTCGACCACGAGGCAGCCGCGCGACATCCCGCTGATCAGGCGGTTGCGGCGCGGAAAGTTGTGCGCGACAGACGGGGTGCCGAGCGGGTATTCGCTGAGGAGCAATCCGCGCGCGGCAATTTCCGCGAACAGCGCGGCATTGCTTTTCGGGTAGACCACGTCGATCCCTGTCCCGAGCACCGCGATCGTCGAACCCGCGCCCGCCAGTCCGCCGCGATGGGCCGCCGCGTCTATGCCCAGGGCCAGTCCGCTCACGATCGTCAATCCGCCCTCGCTGAACGTCCGGGCGAAGGCCTCGGCATTGCGCAGGCCTTGCGCCGTGCCGTTGCGGCTGCCGACTACGGCAAGCGCGGGCCGCCCGAGGAGGTCGACATTTCCGCGCGCGTAAAGCAGCGGCGGCGGATCGGGAATCTCCAGAAGCAGGCGTGGATAGCTGGTATCCGCCAGGGTCACGATGTGATGGTGCCCCTGTGCAGACCATTGCAGCGCTCGTTGTACTGCGGCCTGTGCGGCGCCCGATTTCAGCGTGGCTGCTGCGTCACCGGCGATGCGCGCAACCGCCGCCGTGTCGGCCGACAGGATGTTCTCGGGAAGGCCGAACTCCTGGAGCAACCGACGGATTGTTGAAGCGCCGAGGCCCGGCGTGAGGCAGAGTGACAACCACGCTGCGAGCCCCGGGTCGCCGGTCATGTGGGCCGGCAGTGCGGAGACGCCGGTCCGCGTGGCGGCCGGCGGGGTGGGGGCGGGTCGTTAGGGGTTCTGGACGACATCCAATGGCTTGACCGTTCTCGATACGTTCATCACAAGCGCATACGATACACGATCGAATACCCGGAATACGAACACGAGGCCGTAGCGTTCGTCGGGAACCTTCAAGGCGCCGGCCGGCGCCGCTTCGCCATAGCCAAGCATGCCGCGTTTCTCTCCGACCGTCGCGCCGAGGCGCAGGAGCGCGAGCACGTGCCCGACCTCGAGGCCGTCGGCTTTTCCGCGGTTCAGCGTAATGACGGAGTTGCGGCCGCCCTCGCCTACGCCGCCATAAATGGACATTACACGGCCGCGCACCTGTCCGGCCGGAGCGTGCGGCGCATAGTTCGGCACCGGCGGCCGTCCCGCCGCGACGAGCTTGTCGCCCTTGGTGATCTCCTGCCCGGCGGCAACAATCTCCACCGTGGCCGGCTCGCCCGGGTTGCGCACGCGCGCCGTGCCGAGGAACGTGGCCTCGTAACCGATGTTGACGTTGTTGTCCGGATCGATCAGCGCCTTGCCGCGCCGGTAGACGTGCCAGGTCTCTTCCTTGGAGTTTCCGATGCCCTGCACGTAAGCAACGTTGCCGGCGCCGAGGATCACGCGGTTCTCTTCGGTGGCCACGATCGTCGGCGCGTTGTCCAGTCCGTCGGGTTCGATCACCAGGGGCCGCGTCAGGAAGGGCTCGATCAGGTTGGGCGGGATGCTCGGGATCGCCTTGGCTTCGACCCCCTCGGCGCGCACCTTGGGTGAGAGCTTCACGGTATCGGAAACGGCAAGCTGCCCCTTGGCCCGGTCCAGCACCAGGACGTCGCCCGGGTAGATGCGGTGAGGGTTCTTGAGGGTTTCCTTGTTCATGTTCCACAGCTGCGGCCAGCGCTGAGGAGCGCTCAGGAAGCGCTCGGCGATCGACCAGAGCGTGTCCCCGGGAACCACGACATAGCGATCCGGCGCGTCCGCCTTGAGTTCGCTGGGCGCGACCTGCGCCAAGGCGCCGGTTCCGAGTCCGGAACAAAGGACAAAAACGAGCGTTGTGATAGACTTACGCAACTGATAGTGCATGGAGCCCCCGATGTCCGGTCGGCTTGTAAGACCCGCTTGATAAACCCTTTTGCCGCCCAAATGTAGCATAAAGCCCAGACAATTTACATACCGCATGAGATTGTGTATGTAAATTGCTCTGTCAGCAAGCTTATTTCCACTTCCAATGTCCATTCTGAACATCCTCCGATATCCCGACGCCCGGCTCCACAAGGTGGCTGCGCCGGTGACCGTTTTCGATGCCTCGCTCAGGAAACTGGCGGATGACCTGGCGGAGACCATGTACGCCGCGCCGGGGGTCGGGCTTGCCGCCTCCCAGGTCGATGTGCACAAGCAGGTGATCGTTGTCGACGTGTCCGAACGTCGTGACTCTTTGATTACGCTTGTAAATCCAGAAATCATCGAGCGCCACGGGGAGTCGGATATCGAGGAAGGGTGCCTGTCCGTGCCGGGGATTTACGACACGGTCCCCCGCGCCGAACGGGTCAAGGTGCGGGCCTGGGACGCCAACGGAAAGTCGTTCCTTCTCGAGGCCCAGGGATTGCTCGCGGTATGCATCCAGCACGAAATGGATCACCTCAAGGGCAAGGTATTCGTAGAGTACCTGTCGCAGCTGAAACAGACACGCGTCCGCGCCAGGCTCGCCAAGCAGCTCAGAAAGAGCGCCTGAAGAACCGGGGGCACGTGGCTCCCGGCGCTTGCATTGACCAAGCGCAGTACGCGCCCGCCACGAGCCTTCCCGGGATTGCTTAGATGCGTATCGTTTTCGCAGGCACACCGCTTTTTGCCGGGCAGGCCCTCGCAGCGTTGATCGCCGCCGGGCACGAAATCAAACTGGTCCTCACTCAGCCCGACCGGCCCGCGGGCAGGGGCATGCGCATGAGCATGAGCCCGGTAAAGCAGCTGGCCGTTCGGCAGGGCCTGGACGTTTACCAGCCCCCGAACCTGCGTGACCCGGAATCGCTCGAGCGATTGCAGGGGGTGTCGCCCGATGTGCTGGTCGTGGCGGCCTATGGTTTGATCCTGCCGCAGCGCGTGCTGGATGTTGCGCGCAAAGGGGCCGTCAATATCCATGCGTCGCTGCTGCCGCGATGGCGCGGTGCCGCCCCGATCCAGAGGGCCATACTCGCGGGAGACCGGGAAACCGGCGTCACGATCATGCAGATGGATGCGGGACTCGACACCGGTGCAATGCTTTCACAGCGCCGGATCCCCATCCTGGCCGAAGACACCGCGTCGACCTTGCACGACCGGCTGGCGGCCCTCGGCGCCGAGATGATCGTCGAGGCTTTGCGCGATTGCGAAAAAGGCGTACTCCGGGCGGTGCCGCAGCCCGCCGAGGGCGTCACGTACGCGCACAAGATCGACAAGGGCGAAGCGGCGCTCGACTGGCGCAAGGCCAATGCGGAGCTCGACCGGCAGGTGCGGGCGTTCAATCCGTTCCCGGGCGCCCTTGCCGTCCTCGGCGACGCCGCCGTCAAAGTCTGGCGCGCCCGCCCGGTGGCGGGACACGGTGATCCGGGCGAGATCCTGTCGACCGGCGACGATGGGGTGGTGGTGGCCTGCGGAGCGGGCGCGCTGGCCCTTGCCGAACTGCAGCGGGCGGGGGCAAAGCGCCTCGGCGCCAGGGATTTCCTGCGCGGGCATCCCCTCGAACCGGGCTCGCGCTTTGCGCTGCCGGACTGATTGAGCGCCGCCCCCGAACTGTCCGCGGTGTTTGCGGCCGCGAGCCGGATCGTGGCGCGCGTTGCCGCCGGGGAGAGCCTCGCCGCAAACCCGGCCGCGTTCGGAACGGATGGGCCGATGCGCGGCGCCACGATGGACATGGTCTTCGGCACTTTGCGCCGCTATGGCCGCGGAGACGCCCTCGTGGACGCGCTTGCCAATCGCGGCACGCCCGATCCGCAGATCCGGGCCCTGCTCCTGTGCGCCCTGTACGCAATCGAATCCGCAAGCTATGCCGACCACGTCGCGGTAGACCAGGGAGTGAAGGCGTGCGGTGTCATGAACAAGCCGGCGGCCAAGGGCTTCGTAAATGCCCTGCTGCGCCGGTTCCTGCGCGAGCGCGGGGCGCTCGATGCGCGAACCGCGGCCGACCCCGTTGCGCAAAACATGCATCCGCAATGGTGGATCGATGCGCTGCGCAACGCCTATCCGGAAAGTTGGCAAGCCGTCCTCGCGCAAGGCAATTGCCGTCCCCCGATGGGCCTGCGGGTCAATCGCCGCCGCGCTTCGCCGGACGAGTATCTCGCGCGAATCGAAGCTGCCGGGATGCATGCCCGCCGGGTGGGCGAGAGCGCTCTGGTGCTGGAGCGGCCGGTGCGCGTCGAGAGCCTGCCGGGGTTTGCCGCGGGCGAGGTCTCCGTCCAGGATCCCGGCGCGCAGCTCGCGGCGCGCTATCTCGATCTGTCCAATGGCCAGCACGTGCTGGACGCTTGCGCCGCGCCCGGAGGCAAGGCGTGCCACGTCCTGGAGCTGGCCGAGGTCGACCTCCTCGCCCTCGATTCCGACGCGTCCCGCTGCGAACGCGTGCAGCAGAATCTCGAGCGGCTCGGGCTTTCCGCGCGCGTCCAGGCCGCCGACAGCGCCCGGCCGGATGACTGGTGGGACGGGCGGCCCTTCGACCGGATCCTGGCCGACGTGCCCTGCACGGCCTCCGGAATCGTGCGCCGCCACCCCGATATCAAGTGGCTGCGCCGTCCGGGAGACCCGGCGCGCTTCGCCGGGGGCCAGGCGCGCATACTAGAAGCCCTGTGGCGGGTGCTCGCGCCGGATGGTAAATTGCTCTACGTTACGTGTTCCGTGTTTCCCGAGGAGAACGCGGCGGTCGTGGATGCGTTTTGCGCGCGGCACCCCGAGGCCCGCAGGCTCGGACTCCCCGGGAACGCGCCGGCGCAACTCGTGCCGGATGCGGACCACGACGGATTCTTTTTCGCGCTCCTACAAAAATAGCCCCGACCAGCGCAATGCGCGGCACCCTCTCGAAGCTGGCAGTCGTGCTTGCGCTCCTGCTCGGCGCGCAGGCTGCGTCGGCCGACGACATCGAGATCCGCGACGCGCGCCTGGAACAGACCGAGGAAGGCCTGGCCCTAAACGCCGATTTCGGCTTCGACTTCAATGCCCGGCTCGAGCAGGCCGTGACCAACGGCGTGCCGCTGTACTTCGTGGTCGAATTCGAACTGACCCAGCCGCGCTGGTACTGGTTCGACGAGAAGACGGCCACCAAGCGTTTGCAGACCCGCCTCTCCTACCATGCGCTGTCGCGCCACTTCCGGCTTTCGACCGGTCTGCTGCAGCAGAACTACGCGTCGCTTTCCGAGGCGCTCGCGGTGCTGCGGCGCGTGCGCGGCTGGCATGTCATGGACAAGAGCGTGCCCCTGGCCGACACCACTTACCAGGCGGCGGTGCGCATGCGCCTCGACCTCGCGCTGCTGCCCAAGCCGTTCCAGGTCAACGCCCTGACGAGCCGCGAGTGGCACCTCGATTCCGACTGGCGGCGGTTCACCTGGCGCCCCGCGTCCCCCGCGTCTCCGGCCCCGGCGGCACCCGCGGAAAAGCGCGACGAAGGACCGGCCCGGTGAAGACGCTGCTGATCCTGGGCATGTCCCTCGCCGGCGTCCTGCTCTTCCTGCTGGCGACGGCAAGTGCCAACACGTCGCTGTTCGCCGAGCACTATTCGCTCCTGCTGGGGCTGAACGCCATACTTGCCGCGGCCCTGCTTGCCCTGGTGGGATACCAGCTCATTTCGCTGCGGCGCAGGCTCAGGCAGCGCGTGTTCGGGTCCCGCCTCACGCTGCGCTTCCTCGTCCTGTTCGCGGCGATCGCCGTGATTCCGGGTGTGCTCGTGTACACGGTGTCCGTGCAGTTCCTGTCCAAGAGCATCGAGTCCTGGTTCGACGTGAGCGTGGACAGCGCGCTGGAGGGCGGCATCAAGCTGGGCCAGGCCGCAGTCGACCAGATGCTCGCCGAACTGAACGTGAAGGCGCGCGCCATGGCGCTCGAGCTTTCCGATCGCTCCGACAGCCAGCAGGTGGTTGCGCTCAACCGCCTGCGCCAGCAGGCCGGCGTGGAAGACGCGGTGGTCGTCGCGGCCAACGGGCGCCTGGTCGCCAGCGCCAGCGACAACCTGTCGCAACTCGTGCCCGAACTGCCGAGCTCCACCCAGTTGAGGCAGGCGCGCACCAACCGCGGCCTGACGTCGATCGACTCCCTGCCCGGAAAGCCGCTCGGCCTGCGCGCGATCGTCCCGATTGCAGGATCAACAATCTCGGACGAGACCCGCTACCTGCAGCTGCGCCATCCCGTGCCGGAAGCGCTCGCAAAGAGTGCCGAATCCGTCGAGGCGGTGTACAGCGACTACAGGAAGCTGTCTTTGTCGCGCCAAGGCCTGAAGCGAAGCTACATCGTCACGCTCACGCTGGCCCTGCTGATGGCGCTGTTTTCCGCGGTTGCGCTGGCGTTCATCCTGTCGGACCGCATGTCGGCGCCCCTGTCGGAACTCGCGCAGGCGACGCAGGCCGTGGCCCGCGGCGATTTTTCGCGCCGCATGCCGGTCACCAGCCGGGACGAACTGGGCGTGCTGCTCGAATCGTTCAACAGCATGACGCGCCAGCTCGACGAGGCGCGCCAAGTGGTGGAATCCAACCGCATCCAGCTGGAAACCGCCAAGGCCCGCCTGGAGAACATCCTCGCCAACCTGTCCGCGGGGGTGCTGGTGTTCGACCGGGAGCTCAGGCTGTCGATCTTCAACCACGGCGCCGCGGCGATCCTCGGCGGGGAACTCGGGGCGCTGAACGGCCGCGCGCTTGGCGAGTGGGCCGGCTTCGAATCCTTTGCCGGGCCCGTGGGCGAGGCGTTCGCCGGCCACGGGGAGAAAAGCTGGCAGCTCGAGCTGGTGCTGCCCGGCACCGGCAAGACGCTGCTCGCCCGCGGCACGCCCCTGCCCTCCGGTTACGTGCTCGTGTTCGACGACGTGACGCAACTCATCCAGGCGCAGCGGGCCACGGCCTGGGCCGAGGTTGCCCGGCGCCTCGCGCACGAGATCAAGAATCCGCTGACCCCGATCCAGCTGTCCGCCGAAAGGATGGAGATGAAGCTGGCCGACAAGCTTGGGCCGGCGGACGCGGAAACGCTTAAGCGCGGCACGCAGACGATCGTGAACCAGGTAGCGGCGCTGAAATCGATGGTCGACGATTTCCGTGACTACGCCCGGCTGCCCGCGCCGGTGCTGGCGCCGCTGGACCTGAACGCGCTCGTCGCGGAAGTGCTGTCCATGTACGAAACCTCGAGCATCCCGATTCACCGCAAGCTCGCCCCCGCAGTACCCCGGGTATTTGCCGATTCCGCCCAGATCCGCCAGGTCCTGCACAACCTGGTCCAGAACGCACAGGATGCGCTTGGCGCGATGAAGGCCCCCGACGCGGCAATCGAGGTGCGCACCGAGCTCGCCGGCGACGGGGTGCGCCTTGTGGTGAGCGACAACGGAGGGGGATTTCCGGAGGAACTCATGGCGCGCATCTTCGAGCCCTACGTCACCACCAAGCCGCGCGGCACTGGCCTGGGGCTTGCCATCGTCAAGAAGATCGTCGACGAGCACCACGGCGAGATCGCGATCGAGAACCACCCGCGCAGCGGCGCGTCCGTAACCATCCTGCTGCCGGTGCCCGACGGCGGCAGCGCATCGGCCCGGGCGGCCTGAGGACCCCATGGCCCAGATCCTTGTCGTCGACGACGAAATCGGCATCCGCGAACTGCTCTCGGAAATCCTGGCCGACGAGGGCCACCAGGTGCTGCTCGCGGAGAATGCCGGCGCGGCCCGGCGCGTGCGGGGCGCCCAGCGTCCCGACCTCGTGCTGCTCGACATCTGGATGCCCGACACCGACGGCATCACGCTGCTGAAGGAATGGGCCGGGAACGGCCAGCTGACGATGCCCGTCGTCATGATGTCCGGGCACGGCACGATCGAAACCGCGGTCGAGGCGACGCGCATCGGCGCGCTGGATTACCTCGAGAAGCCGATCGCCCTGCAGCGCCTGCTCGCCACCGTGAAGCGCGCCCTGCGCAACCAGGACGCGCCGGTGGCGCGGCGCCTCTCGCTGGCGGCCCTCGGCCGTTCGGCCGCGCTGGCCGAGCTCAAGAAGCGCCTCGCGCAGCTGGCCCAGGTCGGCGCGCCGCTGATGTTGCGCGGCGAGCGGGGCATGCAGTCGGAGATATTCGTCCGGCACCTGCTGTCCGCGGGCGCGCCTTTCGTCACCGGCATCGAAGCGCTGAACGACCCGCCTTCGGAGGTGCTCTCCCGGGCGGCGGGAGGCATCCTTTTCGTGTCCGACCTCGCGGGCCTGTCGCGCAACGAGCAGAAGAACCTCGAGTTCCTCCTCGTACGGGCCGAGAAGCACAAGGCGCGCGTGGTGTCCTTTTCGCTGGTGGAGCCGCAGCGCCTCGTCTCCGAGCACGACTTCGACGCCGACCTCGCTACGCGGTTGTCCGAGCTCGTCATCGCGCTGCCGGCGGTGCGGGAATTCGCCGAAGAAGTTCCCGACATCGCCGCGCTCGAGCTCGCCCAGCTGGTGGAGGGCCGCGTTTGCCCTCCGCGGAGGTTCTCGACTGCCGCGCTGAACGCGTTGCGGCACCATTCGTGGCCGGGCAACCTCGCGCAGCTGGCCGCGGTAGTAAAAAACCTGGCGCTCACCGCGCTGGACGAGGAGGTCCAGCTCAGCGACGTCGAGCGCGTCCTGTCCGCGCATTCGGCGCCGATGGCGGCCGGCGAGCTGCCGCTGGACCAGCCGTACCGCGAGGCGCGCGATGCGTTCGAAAAGCTGTACTTCGAGTACCAGCTCTCGCGCGAGAACGGCAGCATGTCGAAGGTGGCGGACCGCACCGGCCTTGAACGCACCCACCTGTACAGGAAACTGAAGGCCCTGGGGCTTCCGGTAGGGCGCCGCGAGGAAGGCTGAGGCTGGAGATGGAGCGCATCCCGGTGCACATCGTCACGGGCGCCCCGGGTTCGGGCAAGAGCGCGCTGATCGCGAGGTTGTGCGCGGAGCGGGGCGACTGGCTCGGTCTGGTCAACACGCCGCCGCAAGCAGGCCGCGGCCTGAAGCAGCTGTCAGCCGGGTGTCCGTGCTGCACGGGAAAGGTGGTGCTGCAGGTGTCGCTCGCCCGCGGCCTGCGGGAAACCGGGGCGCGGCGCGCCTTCGTCGAACTCGCCGACCCCGGGCATGCGTCCAACCTCGAAAAACTGCTTGCCGAACTTCCGCTCAGCCTGGCGGTGATCGGCGCGCGGCGGATCGCGATGCCCGCGGAGTCAGGGCTCAGGGCGGACGAACTCGACGCCTGACGGCCGGCGGCGTTGGCAGGCGCGGCAGCGCTCGATATGATGGCGGCGTCTGCACGACAGAAACCCTATGCTGCTCCAGTTCGTCATTCTTTACCTCGTGGTGTCCGTGGGCATCGGCCTGTATGCCGCGACGAAGGTGAAAAACTCCGCCGACTTCGTCGTGGCCGGCCATCACCTGCCGCTGCCGTTCATCGTGGCCACGGTGTTCGCCACCTGGTTCGGGTCCGAAACGGTGCTCGGAATTCCTTCCAAGTTCCTGAACGAAGGCCTGAAGGGGGTGGTTGCCGATCCGTTCGGCTCGTCGATGTGCCTGATCTTCGTCGGCCTGTTCTTCGCCCGCCCGCTGTATCGCATGGGCCTGCTCACGATCGGCGACTTCTATCGCGCGCGCTACAACCGCGCGGTGGAACTCACCGCGGCGATCTGCATCGTGATCTCCTACCTGGGCTGGGTGTCGGCGCAGGTGACGGCGCTGGGCCTGGTGTTCAACGTGCTGACCGATGGGGCGCTGGCGCCGTGGCAGGGGATGATGATCGGCGTCGCGATCGTGCTGGTCTACACCCTGGCGGGCGGCATGTTCTCGGTGGCGTTCACCGACCTCTTCCAGATGCTGATCATCGGCGTGGGGATGGTCTACATCGCCGTGGTCGTTTCCGGCATGGCGGGCGGCGCCGGCGCGGTCGTGGAGCACGCGCGTGCGGCGGGCAAGCTGGATTTCTGGCCCGGCCTCGAGCCGCGCGACGTGATCGCCTTCGCCGCAGCCTGGATGACCATGGCGCTCGGCTCCATACCGCAGCAGGACGTCTTCCAGCGCGTGAGCGCTGCGAAGAACGAGAAGACGGCGGCGCTCGGCTCGGTGCTCGGCGGGAGCATCTACTTCTTCTTCGCGTTCGTGCCGATGTTCCTCGCCTACTCGGCCAGCCTCATCGACCCGAAGCTGGTGGCCGACCTGCTCGCCAGGGATTCCCAGTACATCCTGCCGCGCCTGATCCTCGACCATGCGCCCTTTGCCGTGCAGGTGATGTTCTTTGGCGCCCTGCTGGCCGCCATCCTGTCCTGTTCCTCGGCCACGCTGCTGGCGCCCTCGGTGACGTTTGCCGAGAACGTGCTGCGCAACTTCTTTCCCGGCATCACCGACGACCAGTTCCTGCGCATGTTGAGGATCGTCGTGCTGCTTTTTGCGCTGGGCGTGCTGGCGTTCGCCATGACTTCAAATTCCACGATCTACGGCATGGTGGAGAACGCTTACAAGATCACGCTGGTGGCGGCCTTCACGCCGCTCGCGTTCGGCCTGTACTGGAAGCGTGCCACGACCCAAGGCGCCGCTGCGGCGATGGCGCTGGGCCTCGCCACCTGGGTCGGCCTCGAGCTGGCCGCGCCCGAGGGATTCTTCCCGCCGCAGTTCGCGGGGTTGATTGCGGCGGTCTGCGGCATGCTGGCCGGGTCCCTGCTGCCCCAGTGGTACGGGGTTGCGCGCCATCCCGGCGGCCACGGCGCGGGCGCACGCCACGCCACCCACCAGCACGCGAAATCCTAGACTTTAATTTTAAAACTCCGCTCCAGGAGCGCCAAAGGAGGGAGTTTTGTACTGGTATCAGTACATTCAGGGTGCGCGCAGCACCGCCCAGGCGAATGCGCCCCAGCCCAGGATGAAAGCCGTGCCGCCGATCGGGGCCACGGCGCCAAGCCACTTTTCCCCGCTCAAGGCCAGCGCGTAGAGGCTGCCCGAGAAGAGCAGCACCCCCGCGGCCATCAGCCACCCGGCGGCGCGCAGGGCCGCGCTGTCCGGCATGTGGAAGCACGCGAGGCCCACCAGCACCAGCGCAAGGGAATGGTAGAAATGGTACTGCACCCCCGTCTGGTACACGGCGAGCATCTCGGGCGACAGCCGGGATTTGAGGCCGTGAGCCCCGAACGCGCCGATCGCCACGGCCGCGAGCGCAAGCAGGCAGCCGGCCGAGAGGAACAGTTTTGCGCTGCCGGGCATGGCGCCGCTAGGCCGGGACCGCGACTTCGCCCGGCTCGTAGGCCAGGTACGGCGACAGCCAGCGCTCGGCTTCCTCGAGCGGCATGCCTTTGCGCCGCGCATAGTCCTCGACCTGGTCGCGGCCGAGCTTGCCGACGGCAAAGTAGCCCGAGTCCGGGTGCGAGAAGAAGAACCCCGACACGGCCGAGGCGGGCAGCATTGCGTACGATTCGGTGAGCGTCATGCCCGCGTTCCCCGGCGCGTCGAGCAGGCGGAACAGGTCGCCTTTCTCGGTGTGGTCGGGGCAGGCCGGGTAGCCGGGCGCGGGACGGATGCCGCGGTACTTCTCCGCGATCAGGTCCTCGTTGGAGAGCGCCTCGTCGGCCGCATAGCCCCAGAACTCCCGCCGCACCCGCTGGTGCAGGTGCTCGGCGAAGGCCTCGGCCAGCCGGTCGGCGAGCACCTTGAGCATGATTGCGTTGTAGTCGTCGTGCTTCGCCTCGTACTCGGCCAGCCGCGCGTCGAACCCGCCGGTGCACACGGCAAACGCCCCGATATGGTCGGCTACGCCCGAGCCCTTCGGGGCGATGAAGTCCGCCAGGCACTGGTTTGCGCGCCCGGTCGGCTTGTGGTTTTGCTGGCGCAGGTTGTGCCAGGTCATGAGGACCTCGCGCGAGCGGGAATCCCGGTAGATCTCGATGTCGTCGTCGTTCACCTGCGCGGCCGGGAACAGCCCGAACACGCCGTTGGCGGAGACCCACTTCTCCTTGACGATGCGCGCGAGCATTTCCTGCGCCTCGGCAAACACCTTCCGCGCGGCCTCGCCCACCACCGCGTCCTGCAGGATCCGCGGGTAGGGGCCGGACAGTTCCCAGGCCTGGAAGAACGGCGTCCAGTCGATGTGCGGGACCAGCTTTTCCACCGGGTAGTCGCGCAGGACCTGGACGCCCATTTGCGCGGGCACCGGAGGCTCATACGCACCCCAGTCGGTCTTCAGCCCGAGCCTGCGCGCCTCCGCGATCGGGTGCAGCGGCCCGGGTCCCTTCTTGTCGCGATGCTGCGCGCGGATCTTGTCGTAATCGGCCAGCACGCCGGCGAGGTAGGCGTCGCGCAGGTCGTTCGAGAGCAGGTTCGAAACCACAGAGACGCTGCGCGAGGCGTCCGGCACGTAGACCACCGGCCCGCTGTAGTTCGGCGCCACCTTCACCGCCGTGTGCGCGCGCGACGTCGTGGCGCCACCGATCAGCAGCGGCACCTTGAACCCGTCCCGTTCCATTTCCCGGGCGACGTGCGCCATCTCCTCAAGCGAGGGCGTGATCAGTCCCGACAGGCCGATCACGTCGGCCTTCTCGGCCCGCGCCACCTCGAGGATCTTCTGCACGGGCACCATCACGCCGAGGTTGACCACGTCGTAGTTGTTGCACTGGAGCACCACGGCGACGATGTTCTTGCCGATGTCGTGCACGTCGCCCTTCACGGTGGCGATCACGATCTTGCCCTTGGCCTTGCCGGCGTTGCCGCTGCGGATCTTCTCGGCCTCGATGTACGGGATCAGGTGGGCCACGGCCTGCTTCATGACGCGCGCCGATTTCACCACCTGCGGCAGGAACATCTTGCCGGCGCCGAATAGGTCGCCCACCACGTTCATGCCGTCCATCAGCGGGCCCTCGATGACCTCGATGGGCTTGCCCCCGGCCGCGTCGATCTTGAGGCGGATCTCCTCGGTGTCCTCGACGATGAAGTCGGTGATCCCGTTCACCAGCGCGTGCGCGAGGCGCCCCTCCACCGGGCCGCGGCGCCAGGTGTCGTCCTTGACGTTTTCCTTCGCGCCGCCCTTCACGGTGTTGGCGATTTCGATCAGCCGCTCGGTGGCATCCGACCGCCGGTTGAAGATCACGTCCTCGACCCGCTCCCGCAGCTCCGGGGCGATTTCCGCGTAGACCCCGAGCTGCCCCGCGTTGACGATGCCCATCGACATGCCGGCCGCCACCGCGTGGTACAGGAAGGCCGTGTGCATCGCCTCGCGGACCGCGTCGTTGCCGCGGAACGAGAAGGAGAAATTCGACACACCGCCCGAGATCTTTGCATGCGGCAGGTTGGCGCGGATCCATTTTGTCGCCGCGATGTAGTCGATCCCGTAGTTCGCGTGTTCCTCGAGCCCGGTCGCCACCGCGAAGACGTTGGGGTCGAAGATGATGTCCTCGGGGGGAAAGCCGACGGACTCGGTGAGCAGCCTGTAGGCCCGCCCGCAGATGTCGATGCGGCGCTGGTAGGTGTCGGCCTGCCCCTGCTCGTCGAACGCCATGACCACCGCGGCGGCGCCGTACTTCCTCACCAGGCGCGCCTGGCGCAGGAACTCGGCCTCGCCTTCCTTCATGCTGATCGAGTTGACGATCCCCTTGCCCTGCAGGCACTTGAGGCCCGCCTCGATCACGCTCCACTTGGAGGAGTCGATCATGACCGGCACGCGCGAGATGTCGGGTTCGGAAGACACCAGGTTCAGGAACGTGACCATGGCCTTTTCCGAGTCGAGCATCGCCTCGTCCATGTTCACGTCGATGACCTGCGCCCCGTTCTCCACCTGCTGGCGCGCAACGGCCAGCGCCCCGGCGTAGTCGCCCGCAAGTATCAGGCGGGCGAACGCCTTCGAGCCGGTGACGTTGGTGCGCTCGCCCACGTTCACGAAGAGGGACGTCTCGCCGACGTTGAACGGCTCGAGCCCCGCCAGCCGCATGTCGCGCGGCAGGTCGGGAATGACGCGCGGCGCCACGCCTTCGACCTGCGCGGCGATCGCGCGGATGAACTCCGGCGTCGTGCCGCAGCAGCCGCCCGCGATGTTCAGCCAGCCGGAACGCGCCCACTCGCCCATCTGGCGCGCCATGTTTTCCGGGGTGTCGTCGTACTCCCCGAACGCGTTCGGCAGGCCGGCGTTGGGATGCACCGAGGTGTAGGTCTCGGCGACATTGGACAGTTCCTCTACGTACGGGCGCAGCTCCTTCGCGCCGAGCGCGCAGTTCAGGCCCACGGAGATGGGCTGCGCGTGGCGCACCGAGTTGTAGAAGGCCTCGGTAGTCTGGCCCGACAGCGTGCGCCCGGACGCGTCGGTGATCGTGCCGGAGATCATGACCGGGAGGCGGATCGCCTTGGCCTCGAAGTAGGTCTCGATCGCGAACAGCGCCGCCTTGCAGTTGAGCGTGTCGAACACCGTCTCAACGAGGATCAGGTCGGCGCCCCCGTCCACCAGCCCGCGCAGCGCCTCCGTGTACGCGGCCACGAGTTCGTCGAACGAGATGCCGCGATAGCCTGGGTCGTTCACATCCGGCGAAATCGAGGTGGTCTTGGTCGTCGGCCCGAGCACCCCGGCCACGAACCGGGGGCGTGCCGGAGTGCGGGCATCCCACTCTGCCGCGGCGCTCCTGGCCAGCCTGGCGGCTTCGAAGTTCAGTTCGTAGACCAGCGCCTCCATGCCGTAGTCCGCCATCGAGACCGAGGTCGAGTTGAACGTGTTGGTCTCGATGATGTCCGCGCCGGCCTCGAGGTATTCGCAGTGGATCCGGCGGATCAGTTCGGGCTGCGTGAGCGCGAGCAGGTCGTTGTTGCCGCGCAACTCGTGCGGGAAGTCCTTGAAGCGCTCGCCGCGGTACTGGGCTTCGGTCAGCTTCTCGCGCTGGATCATCGTGCCCATGGCGCCGTCGAGCACGAGGATGCGTTCGGCGAGCAGGGGCTCGATTCGGGCGGAATGCGGCGGGACGTGCACGACAGGGACTCCAGAAAACAAAAAACCCGTTCAGCTTGCGCCAGAAACGGGTTGCGGCCCTCGTCTCTTTAGCTGGATTTGTTTTTCCGGCAAATGCGTCTTGCCGGGCGCCCGCAAGCTGAACCTCAAATCGGCGCCAACGCGTTGATGGAGCGCGTTCCTCAAGGCGGCATTGTCCCCGCCGGCGCGGGGACGTGTCAACCGCGCACGTATAATGGGCATGTCTGCCGCGGCCCACCTTCGCGGACATTCCCGATGCCCCGATCCGATCCCGCGCACTTCCCGCCGATACGCGTTGCCCTGGCCGTCTGGGGGCTCGGGGCCGGCCTGTACCTGATCGGGTTCTTCCAGCGGGTGGCCCCGGCCGTCATCACGCACGAATTGATGGCTGAATTCGCGCTCTCGGCCATGGCGCTCGGCAACCTGTCGGCCCTGTATTTCTACACCTACGTCGCCATCCAGATCCCGACGGGCGTGCTGGTCGACCACTGGGGGCCGCGGCGGGTGCTGGCAGCCGGCGGGCTGCTGGCCGCTGCGGGCACGCTGGTCTTTTCCCAGGCCGGCGGTTACGCGCTGGTCGGGGCCGGGCGCCTGTTCGTCGGCGCGGGCGTGGGGGTCGCGTTCGTGGCCATGCTAAAACTGGCAACCCACTGGATCCAGCCTTCCCGGTTCGCGCTGGTGTCGGGACTCGCGCTGGCGTGCGGGAGCATCGGGGGGGTCTCCGCCGGCGTGCCGCTGCGCATGGCGGTGGACGCGTTCGGCTGGCGCTGGGTGATGCTGGCGGCTGCGGTCGTGACGGCAGTTCTGGCCGTGGTGACCTGGCTCTTCGTGCGCGACGATCCCCGCGAGCGGGGCTATCTCAGCTTCTCGACGGCCGACCCGGGAGCCCGGCCTCGGCATTCGATGCTCGGCGGCATTCGCGAAGTATTCCGCTATCGCAACGTGTGGCTGAATTTCATCGGCTGCGGCGCAATCACCGGCCCGATGCTGGCGTTTGGCGGCCTGTGGGGCGTGCCGTTCCTGGTTTCCCAATACGGCATGTCCACCGGGCAGGCGGCGTTCGTGACATCGGTGATGCTGGTTGCCTGGGCCGTCGGCAGCCCGATCGCAGGCGCGCTGTCCGACCGGCTGCACCGCAGGAAGCTCCCGATCCTGGCCGGTGGAAGCATTGCGGTGCTGCTGTGGGCGGTGCTCATCTACCTGCCGGGGCTGCCGTACTGGCTGCTGGTGGCACTGATGATCGGGCTCGGCCTTGCATCGGGCGTGGTGGTCATCGGATTCGCGTTCTGCAAGGAGTCGGCCCCCGCCGCGCTCGCCGGGACCGCGTCAGGCGTCGCGAACATGGGCAACATGCTGGGCGGCATGGCGATGCAGCCGCTGATCGGCTGGCTGCTCGACCTCGGCTGGGACGGGACCATGGCCGGGGACGTGCGCGCGTACGGCTTTTCCGCCTATGCAGGCGGGTTCACCCTGATGCTCGTGTGGCTCGTTGCCGGTCTCGCCGCGTTCGGCTTTGCGCGCGAAACGCATGCGAAACAGTCGGCTTGACGCGCTTGGAACCGGCGCATCATCATCCATTCATGCCAACCGCAGAAAACGAATTCCCGTCGATCACCGGCCGCTTTGCGTGCGAGGTGCAGTGGGGCGATTGCGACCCCGCCGGGATCATCTTCTATCCCACCTACTTCCGCTGGTTCGACTCCGCAAGCTGGGCGCTCTTCGCCTCCGTCGGTTACACGGCCAAGCGCCTGCGCGCAGAGGGGCGGGCGATGCCGCTGGTCGGCGCAGAGAGCCAGTTCATGCATCCCGCCGAGCAGGCGGACCGGTGCGAGGTGCGCTCCAGGATCACCCGGTTCGGGGGCAAGTCGTTTGTCGTCGCCCATGAGGTGGTGAGGTCGGACGGCATGCTGTTGGCCAAGGGCGCGGAAACGCGCGTCTGGAGCCGCCATGTCGAAGGCCCCGGCTCGCCCATGAAAGGCGAGATAATCGGTGACGAGCTGAAGGCCCTGTTCAGAACGAATTAATTCGCATTTGCAGATAGGAGAAACACGATGTCCGCAAGGGACGCCATAGAAATCGATCCGCCATACGATTTTCCCGGGTACAAGAGCACCGCGCTGCGCGCGCCCAAGCAGCCGCTGATTCGCGTTGCGCCCCATCCGCTCGAAATCGCCGGCCCCGCGTTCAGCCGCAGCTTTGCGAAAGAGTCCGAGGCCGACCTCACGACCTGGGGCAAGAGCGCGCCGCTGGGCGAGAAGATGATCCTGGTCGGCCGTGTGCTCGACGAGGACGGCAAGCCGGTGCGCAACTCGCTGCTCGAACTCTGGCAGTGCAATGCCTCCGGCCGCTACGCGCACCCGGTGGACCAGCACAATGCGCCACTGGACCCGAATTTCCTCGGCCAGGGAAAGGTGCTCACGGGCGACAACGGCGAATACCGTTTCGTCACGATCAAGCCCGGCGCCTACCCCTGGCGCAACCATCCCTGGGCCTGGCGTCCGGCACATATCCATTTGTCGCTGTTCGGCAATGCGTATGCGCAGCGGATCATCACGCAGATGTTCTTCCCGGCCGACCCGCTGCTGCCCATCGACCCGATCTTCAACAGCGTACCCGACCCGGAAGCGCGCCAGCGCATGGTCTGCAAGCTCGACCTCGAGCAGGGCATCGAGGAGGAGGCGCTCGGGTACCGCTTCGACATCGTGCTGCGCGGGGCGAAGTCGACCCCGACGGGAGTCTGACCATGGGCAACAGGACGCCATCACAGACCATCGGGCCGTTCTTCCACGTGGGACTCAAGTGGGAAGACGGCGAGAAGGTTCAATTTGCCGGCACCGGCGAGCGGGTCGTGCTCACGGGCTGCGTTTACGACGGTGGGGGCACGGCGATCGCCGACGCGCTGGTCGAAACCTGGCAGGCCGATCCTTCCGGCAAGGTCCCGGGCGCCGGAGCGGCAGTGCGTGCCTATGGCTACAGCCGCGCGATGACTGGAAGCGACGGGCGCTACACGATCGAGACGCTGATGCCCGGGGCCTGCACGGGCGCCGGCGGTGAGAAGTATGCGCCGCAGATCAATGTGACGATCTTCGCGCGCGGCCTGCTCAAGGCGGTGCGCACGCGGGTATTCCTCGCTGCGGCAGATGCGACGCGGGATGACCCCCTCGCCCGCGCTGCCGGTGCGCGGGCCGGGACGCTCATCGCGTCGCAGGATGCCAAGGACCGGAGCGTCTGGCGCTGGGACGTCCGGTTGCAGGGCAAGGACGAAACCGCCTTCATCGACTTCTAGCGCCGGCGTGTCCGGCAACCTGCTCGCGCGCACCCTTTCCAGGGCCTCGTTCACCGAGGCCCTCGGCGAGGAAGCGCTCGTGCGCGCAATGCTGGCGTTCGAAAGCGCGCTCGCGCTGAGCCAGGCGGAGGCGGGAGTCATACCCGCCCGGGCGGCGAAGGCCATCGAGGCGGCATGCGGCAGCGTGAAGTTCTCCTTCGCGAAACTCGCCGCGGACGGAAAATCGGCCGGGGCCCTGGCGATCCCGGTGGTGAAGGGATTGACCGAACACGTGCGCGGCGGGGACGCGAAAGCCGCGTCGTTCGTCCACTATGGTTCGACTAGCCAGGACGTGCTGGATACGGCGCTGGTCTTGTGCATGCAGCCGTGTGTCGCCGAAATCGACCGCGTGCTGGGCGAAGCGGTCGCGCAGCTGGCCGATCACGCGCGTCGCAACGCGTCCGCAGTGATGCTCGGCCGCACGATGATGCAGCCCGCGACGCCGATCACCGCCGGGATCAAGATCGCCCGCTGGGCGGCATCCCTGAGCCGATGCCGCGCGCGGATTGCCGACGCCGCAAACCGCGCGCTCTGCGTTCAGCTGGGCGGCCCGGTCGGGACGCTGGATGCTCTCGGCACCGCCCGAGCGGCGGTGCGCGGCGGCGTGGCCCGGCGCCTCGGGATCGCGGATGCGCGCTCCTGGCACAGCCATCGCGATGAAATGTTGTCCTTTGCCTCAGCGCTTGCGATCCTGGTCGCGACAGTCGGCAAGATTGCGCGGGACGTGGCCCTGATGTCGCAGCCGGAAGTCGGGGAAATGCTCGAATCGGCGCCGAAGAAGGGCGTGGGCGGATCGAGCGCGATGCCGCACAAGAGAAACCCGGTCGCGTGCATGCAGGCCATTGCGGCCGCCACCCGCGCACCCGGCCTCATGGCGACGCTGCTCCACGGCTCGGCCCAGGAACACGAGCGGGCCATCGGTGGCTGGCAGGCCGAACTGGCTACGCTGCCCGAGCTGATGGAAACGGCCGGCGCGTCGCTGGACGCGATCGAGCGCATTGCCGGCGGACTGGTGGTCAACCCGGCCCGGATGCGGCAGAACCTCGATGCGCTGCAGGGGCTGGTTTATTCCGAGCGCCTGTCGCGCCTGCTGATGAAGGATACGGATCGCGCGGCTGCGATGTCCCAGGTGGATGACTGGTGCACCCAGGCGGCGGCCGAAAGCCGCACCTTGATGGAGGTCGTCTCCGCGGCCCGCCCCGAACTGCCGCTCGACGCGGTATTTTCCGCCGAGGCGGTGGTCAGCGAGCTTGCGCCGGTCCTCGAAGAGGAACTTGCCGCGCTCTGATCCGGGCGCTACTCGGCATCCGGCTGCTTCATCGGCTGCGCGCGGTCGAACGCGTCGAGCTTCATGCATGCCTCGAATACCCGCATGGTCACCGGATAGGGCGCAAGGTCGCATTCGTAGCGCTTGGCGTTGAAGATCTGCGGCACCAGGCAGCAGTCCGCCATGCCCGGCGTTTCCCCGTGGCAGAAGGTCCCGGTGCCTGCGGTTTGGGTCAGGTCCGCCTCGAATTTGGCCAGGCCGTCCGCCACCCAGTGGCGGTACCAGGCGTTGATCCCCGCCTCGTCCTGACCCAGGCCGCGCTTGAGGTGCTGCAGCACGCGCAGGTTGTTGAGCGGGTGGATCTCGCAGGCAATCAGCTGCGCCAGCGACCGCACCCGCGCCCGTCCGAGCAGGTCCTTGGGAAGCAGCGGCGGAACGGGCTGCTTCTCTTCAAGGTATTCCATGATCGCAAGGGACTGCGTGAGCAGGTGCCCGTCATCGGCCAGGGCCGGCACCAGCCTTTGCGCATTGATCGCGCCGAAGTCGTCCTTGCGGTGCGCGCCCTTGGGGAGCGATATCGCGCTCGACTCGTAGGGCTGGCCCTTGAGGTTGAGGGCGATCCTGACCCGGAATGCAGCCGAGCTGCGGAAGTACGTGTAGAGCCGCATCGCCGGCGGGCTCAGAGGGCCGGGACTATCTTCACGCGCAGGTCGGTGAGGCCGTCGATGTGCGCAACAAGCTCGTCGCCCGGCTGCACCGGACCGACGCCGGCGGGCGTGCCCGACATGATGATGTCGCCCGGCTCGAGCGTGTAGTACTGCGACAGGTATTCGATCTGCTCGGGCACCGACCAGATCATGTCCGACAGGTCGGCCTTCTGGCGCTCCTTGCCGTTCACCGCCAGCGACAGGGTTCCCTTTGACGGGTGGCCGACCTTGGCGGCGGGCGTCAGCGCCGCGCACGGCGCGGCTTCATCGAAATTCTTGCCGAAATCCCAGGGCCGGCCCTTGTCCTTGCCCAGCTGCTGCAGGTCGCGGCGCGTCATGTCGAGGCCCACGCCATAGCCGAAGATGTGGCTCGTCGCGTCCTTGGCCTGGATCCTGCGGCCGCCCTTGCCGATTGCGACGACCATTTCGGTCTCGTAGTGGTAGTTGGTGGTCTTGGCGGGGTAATGCACGTCGCCGCCATTGGGGACCAGCGAGAACTCGGACTTGATGAAGAAGAACGGCTGCTCGCGCCCGTCGCCGCCCATCTCCTTCTGGTGCTCCACGTAGTTGCGCCCGACGCAGAAGATGCGCCGCACGGGGAAGGTGTCCCCCGAACCGGCGATCGGGAGGGCGGGGGGCGTCCAGAGGGGGATTACGTAGGCCATGATGGTCTCGTCGTGGGTGAAGTCGAAAGGGGGGAAATTCTAGTCTTTTCCGGCCAGTTCGCGCTCGAGCAGTTCGCGCAGCCGGTACCGTTGCAGCTTGCCGGTGGCGGTGCGCGGCAGTTCCGCCACCATCCGGACCCATTTCGGCCGTTTGTGGCGGGGCAGGCCGAGTTCGCAAGCCCGCGTCGCGGCCGGGATCGCGGTCTCGGGCGCGGCCCCCGAGGTCACGAACAGCGCGAGGCGCTCGAAACCGTCGGCGTCGTTCACCCGGACGCAGGCGGCTTCGGCGATCATGGGATCCGAAAGCGCGGCCTCCTCGAGTTCTCCCGGCTGGACCCATTGCCCCGCTACCTTGATGAAATCATCTCCGCGCCCCTGGTGCGAAAAGTATCCGTCCGAGTCGCGGACGAAAATGTCCTTGGTGCAGAACCACCCGTCCACGAACTGCTCCCGTGTCGCGTCCGGCCGGTTCGCGTATCCGGTCGCAAGCGACGGGTGCCGGACCCAGAGGGTGCCCGGTTCGCCCGCGGCGACTTCCGCGCCGGCCGCGTCGAGCAGCCTGGTATCCACCCCGGCGAGCGGCAAGCCGGTGCGCGCAGCGTTCGAAGTGCCCGGGGGCGTCATCATTGCGGCGCAGAACGTTTCCGACATCCCGTACAGGGAGAGGATTTCGCAGCCCGTGGCTTCCGCCCACTTGTCCAGCACCTGTGCCGGCAGCCGCTCGCCTGCCGCCACGAAGTGGCGGACCGCGCGAAAGGGCGCAAGCGCCTCGGCCGGCAGCGCGAGCAAGCGGCGATAGAACGACGGCACGGAGAAGAACGCTGCAGGCCGGTGGCGCGCGACGATCCCCGCGGCCTGGGCTGCCTCGACGGAATCCGGATGCAGGATCGATGCGGCACCCAGCGCAAGCGGGCCGAGCAGCGCATGCTCGAGGCCGTAGGCGAAGAACAGCTTGGAGGTGCCGAAGACGGTGTCGCCCGCGGACAGGCCAAGCACCTGGCGCATTCCGCTCCCTGCGGGAAGCACGTCCTTGTGCGAATGCACAATGCCCTTGGGCCGGCCGGTCGTGCCCGAGGAAAACAGCCAGAAGGCCGGATCGTGCGGCGCCATGTCGGCAGGCTGGGGCTTTGGATCTGCCGAACGCAGCGCATCGCGCCATCGCCCAAGTTCCACGGCCCGGTCGCCCGCGAACCCTGACACGCCCGGGAAGCTTTCGGCTTCCGCCAGGAACAACCTTCCCGCGCTGTCCTCGAACATGTGGCGCAGGTCCTCGTTCGCCGTCTTGCCGTTTACGGCGATCGCCACGGCCCCGCAGTAGAGCGCGCCCAGCCATGCCGCGGCGAATTCAGGCGTGTCGCGAAGGAGGATCAGGACCCGGTCGCCCCGGTGCGCACCCAGACGGAGCCAGGCCCCCGCCGCGCGCCGCACTTCGGCGGCGAGCGCCGCGTACCCGACGGCTTCGCCGGCGCAGAGCAAAGCCGTGCGCGTGCCGTGGCGTTCAAGCGCGGCCGCGCCCAGCAGGTGTTCGGCGGCGTTCATAGTCAGGTATGCTAAACGATCTTTGATAGACTAAAGAATGAACCGCCCGGGGTCGCTTGCAGGCCGCTGACTACCGGCTTTTGCCATCGGAGAGGAGGAGAACAAATGAAAACCAGAATGTCCCTGTGCGTGGGCTTGGCGGCAGCCGCCATGGCCTGTGCATTCCCGGCCGCGGCCCAGACGGTCAAGATCGGCCTCATCAGCACCTATAGCGGCCCCGGTGCCGCCCAGGGCGACCAGATCGACAAGGGCGCAAAGCTTTACATGAAGCTCCACGCCGACAAGCTGCCGCCCGGCGTCAAGGTCGAACTCATCACGCGCGACGACACCGGCGCGAACGGCGATGTCGCCAAACGCATCGCGCAGGAACTGATCGTGCGCGACAAGGTCCAGATCCTGACCGGGGTCGTGTGGACGCCCAACATGGCGGCGATTGCGCCGCTTACCGCCGAGGCCAAGATCCCCTTCGTCAGCGCGAACGCGTCGGGCGCCAAGGTCGTCGGCATGTCGCCGTACATGGCGCGCGTGTCGTTCACCCTGTGCCAGTCGGCCTATCCGCTCGGTCAATGGGCGGCGAAGAAGTACAAGAAGGCCTATTCGGCGGTCAGCGATTTCGCGCCCGGCCACGAGGCCGAGGGCTGCTTCGTCAGGGGGTTCAAGGAAGGCGGCGGAGAGGTGGTCGGCACCGTGCGCATCCCGCTCGCCAACCCCGACTTCGTGCCGTTCATGCAGCGCATCAAGGACGCGAAGCCGGACGTGCTGTTTGCCTTCAACCCGGCCGGCAAGCAGGCCACGGCGATGATGAAGGCCTACGGTGACCTCGGCATGGACAAGGCCAACATCAAGTACCTCGGGACCGGCGACATCACCACCGACGAGGAACTGCAGGGCATGGGCGATGCGGCACTGGGCGTAATAACGATGCACCACTATTCGGCGGCCGCCGACCGGCCGGCCAACAAGGCCTTCGTCGCCGCCTACAAGAAGGAGTACGGCGCCGACCTGAATCCGGGCTTCATGGTGGTGGGCGCCTGGGACGCGATGGATGCAATCTACGGCGCCATCCGCGCGCAGGGTGGCAAGATCGATCCCGACAAGACGATGGAGATCCTGAAGCAATACAAGAGCACGACCAGCCCGCGCGGCCCGATGTCGATCGACCCGGAGACCCGTGACGTGATCAATCCGGAGTACCTGCGCGAAGTGCGCAAGGTCGGCGGCAAGCTCGCCAACGTGGAACTCGAGACCATCACGACCGCGATCAAGGATCCGCTGAAGGAATTCGAGAAGAAGAAGTAATACACGACGGCCCCCGCGCACACGCAAGGCGCGGGGGCTTTTTTTTGCCCGGACACAGCGCCTCTCCCCAGTCCCGCATCCATGCAAGCCTTCATCTCATCCCTGGTCAGTGTCGCCTTCCACGGCGTTGCGTACGGGATGATCCTGTACGTGATCTCGGTCGGGCTGTCGGTGACGATGGGCCTGATGGGATTCACCAACCTGGCCCACGGCGTCTTTGCAATGGCGGGGGGCTACGTGCTCGTCACGTCCCTGAGCCGGTTCCACCTGCCTTTTGCGCTCGCCCTCGTCCTTGCATTCGTGCTGGTGGCTGCGGCGAGCGTCGTCCTCGAGCGGTTCCTCTACTCGCGCCTGTACGGCGCCTCCGAGCTCGAGCAGGTCCTGTTCACGATCGGCCTGATCTTCATGTCGGTTGCGGTCGCGCGGCTGCTCTACGGCACGCTGCAGCAGCCGGTGGTCCTGCCCGACTACCTCAAGGGCCAATTCGCATTGCTCGGGCGTGATTTCCCCGCGTATCGCGTATTCCTGATCGTGTTCAGTGCCGCAATGATCGGCGCCCTCTGGTTCGGGCTGGAACGCACGCTGTGGGGCGCCATGGTGCGCGCTGCAGTCGACAACCGTGCGATGGCGCAGGCCATAGGCATCAACACCAGGCGCCTGTTCACGATCACCTTCGCGGTCGGCAGCGGGCTGGCGGGCCTGGGAGGCGCGCTCGGCGCGGACATCGTGGCCATCCAGCCGACTTATCCCTTCGAGCAGCTGGTGTACTTCCTGATCGTCGTCTCGGTGGGCGGCCTCGGCAGCCTGCGCGGGCCGTTCGTGGCCGCGCTGCTGATCGGCATTACCGACACGGCCTGCAAATACTGGCTGCCGCAGTTCGGCGCGTTCTTCATTTACGCGGCGACGATCGGCCTGCTGCTGTGGCGCCCGATGGGTCTCTTCGGGAAGCGGACATGAACCACCCGGTCGGATACAACGCGGATCATCGCCTGCGCTGGACCGAATGGCTGCCCTGGGTGGTGGCGCTGGCGGTGTTCTTCCTGCTGCCGGACTACCTGTCGCTGGGCGCGCGGGTCCTCACCTACATCCTGTTCGCCCTGTCCCTCGACCTGATCCTGGGCTACGCGGGCATCATCACCCTGGGGCACGCGGCGTTCTTCGGCCTCGGCGCCTATGTCACCGGAATCCTCTCCGCCAAGCTGGGGGTCAACGACCCGCTGCTGCAGATGCTGTGCAGCGCGTGTGCGGCCGGGCTGCTGGGCCTGGCGACGGGCGCGCTCGTGCTGCGCACGCACGGCCTCACGCAGCTCATGCTCACCCTGGCGGTGGCGGCCGTCTGCCTCGAGGTCGCCAACAAGGCCACGCCGGTCACCGGAGGGGCGGACGGTCTCTCCGGGGTCACGGTTGCCCCGATCCTCGGGCTTTTCAGGTTCGACATGTATGGAAGGACCGCGTACCTGTGGTGCCTGGTGCTGGTATTCGGCGGCTGGTGGCTGATCCGCAGGCTGATCTACTCGCCGTTCGGTGCGGCATTGACCGGCATCCGCGAGAACAGCGTGCGCATGCACGCCGTGGGCGCGCCGGTATACAAGCGGCTTCTCACGGTCTATACCCTGTCGGCCGCCATCGCCGGGATCGCCGGCGCGCTGCTTACCCAGACCAACCAGTTCGTCGGGCTGAACGTGCTGGGGTTCGAGCCTTCCGGGGAATTGCTGGTCATGCTGATCCTCGGCGGGGTGGGACGCCTCTACGGCGCGTTCGTCGGCCCGCTGGTGTTCCTGATCGCGCAGGATTTCCTCGCGCGGCAGTTCCCCGAGTACTGGTACTTCGGCATCGGCCTGATGCTGGTGGTCGTCGTGCTGTTTGCGCGTGGCGGCATCCTCGGCATTTCGGATGCGGTGATTGCCCGGATGCGGAGGAAGGCGTGAGCGCCGCCCTCGAGACCCGCGGACTCTGCAAGAGCTTCGGCGCCCTCACGGTCGCCGACCGGATCGATTTCCGGCTCGAATCCGGCGCGCGGCATGCGCTGATCGGGCCCAACGGTGCGGGGAAGACGACCTTCGTCAACCTGCTCACGGGATTGCTGCGGCCGTCGTCCGGAACGGTCCTGCTCGGCGGCGAGGACGTGACGGCGCTTGCCCAGTCGGGCCGGGTCAAGCGCGGCCTGGGGCGGACCTTCCAGATCAACACGCTGTTTCGCGACATGAGCGTCCTCGACAACGTAGCGCTCGGCGTTGCCGAGCGGCACGGCGTCGCGGGCGGATTCTGGCGCCCCGCGAGCGGGCAGAGGGCGGTGCGCGAGGAGTCGCTCGAGCTGCTTGCCAGGCTTGGCATCGCGGACGAGGCCGGTCGCCGCGTCCTCGACCTGCCCTACGGCAAGCAGCGCCTCGTCGAGATCGCGATCGCGCTCGGGCTCAAACCCAGGGTGCTCCTGCTCGACGAGCCGGCAGCCGGGGTGCCGTCCCTCGAATCCGAGCGCATCCTGCAGGCCCTCGACAGCCTGCCGGAGGACATTGCGATCCTGATCATCGAACACGACATGGACCTCGTCTTCCGGTTTGCGCGGCGGATCACGGTGCTGGTCCAGGGCGAGGTGCTGTGCGAAGGTACCCCGCAGGAAATCGCCGACGACGTCCGCGTGCACCAGGTCTACCTCGGGGAGCGCCATGCCTGAGGCCCTCAGGCTCGAAGGGGTGCGCGCCGGCTATGGCGCCACGGTCGTCCTCGAGGACGTCGGGTTCTCGCTGGCGGAGCGGGACGCGCTGGCCGTGCTCGGCAGGAACGGGGTGGGCAAGACCACCATGCTTGCCACGATCATGGGACTGACCACGTTTCACGCCGGGCGCATCGAGTTCCGGGGGCGCTCGGTCGATCGACTGGCGGTGCACGAACGTTCCCGGCTCGGGATCGGGTATGTGCCGCAAACGCGCGACATCTTCCCGTCGCTCTCGGTCGAGGAGAACCTCGCCGTCGCCGGGCGCCCGGGCCGCTGGTCGCAGGAGCGCGTCTATGACCTTTTCCCCCGCCTCGCCGAACGGCGCGCGCACATGGGCAACCAGATCTCGGGCGGTGAGCAGCAGATGCTCGCAATGGGCCGCGCGCTGATGGGCGACCCCTCGTTGCTGCTCCTCGACGAGCCGCTCGAGGGGCTGGCGCCGATCATCGTGGACACCCTGCTGGCCGCGATCCAGCGGCTGGCGCGGGAGGAGTCCCTGACCGTGGTCCTGGTCGAGCAATCCGCCAAGCTCGCCCTCGAGGTGACCGACCAGGCGCTGGTGCTCAATCGCGGGCGCATCGTCTACAGCGGGTCCAGCGCAGAACTGCTCGCGGACCCGGAGCGGCTCGGCAGCCTCGTTATCGCGGGCTGATCGCGTCGGCTTTCGAGGGGGCCGCGCCCAAAAGAAAAGGGCGCCCGCAGGCGCCCTAAGACTAGGAGGAGGACCTAGGTAATTCGCAGTGGGCGTGCCGCTTCCCGCGGCGCGCCCGTTTCTCACATGCGGTAAGCGCCCTCGCCGTGGGTGGACACGTCCAGGCCTTCGCGCTCTTCTTCTTCCGTCACGCGCAGCCCGATGGTCAGGTCGACCAGCTTGAAGGCGATGAAGGCGACGACCCCGGACCAGACCAGCGTGGTGAGGCAGCCCGTCGCCTGGATGACCACCTGGTCCCAGATCGAGTACGCATCCCCGGCCTTGTTGGCCACGTAGTCGTAGATGCCGGTGCCGCCCAGGGAGGGCGCGGCGAACACGCCGGTCAGGATCGCACCGGTCGCGCCGCCGACGCCGTGCACGCCGAAGACGTCGAGCGAGTCATCCGCGCCCAGCAGGCGCTTCAGCCCGTTCACGCCCCAGTAGCAGACCAGGCCGGCGATCGCGCCGAGGACCAGGGCACCCATCGTGCCGACGAACCCGCACGCCGGGGTGATCGCCACCAGGCCGGCCACGGCGCCGGACACCGCGCCGAGCATGGAAGCCTTGCCCTTGCCGATCGATTCGATCAGCGACCAGGAGAGCGTGGCGGCCGCGGTCGCGACCAGCGTGTTGAGGAAGGCCGCCGCCGTCGTGCCGTTCGCTTCGAGGTTGGAGCCGGCGTTGAAACCGAACCAGCCCACCCACAGCAGGCACGCGCCGACCATCGTGAGCGGCAGGTTGTGCGGGGCCATCGACTCCTTGCCGTAGCCGACCCGCTTGCCGATCACGTACGCGCCGACCAGGCCGGCAATGCCGGCGTTCAGGTGCACGACGGTGCCGCCGGCGAAGTCCAGCGCGCCTTTCGCCCACAGCCAGCCCGCGGCCGCTGTGACGGTTTCAAGCGTCTTGGCGTCCGTGATTGCGTCGGGGCCGTCCCAGTACCAGACCATGTGCGCGATCGGCAGGTAGGCGAACGTGAACCAGAGGACCAGGAACACCAGCACGGCGGAGAACTTCACCCGCTCGGCGAACGCGCCGACGATCAAGGCCGGCGTGATGGCCGCGAAGGTCAGCTGGAACGCGACGAACGCGAGCTCCGGGATCACGACGCCCTTGGAGAAGGTTGCCGCGACCGCGTCCGCATTCACGCCGGACAGGAACATCTTCGAAAAGCCCCCGAAGTAGGCGTTGCCCCCGCTGAAGGCGACCGAGTACCCGTAGATGACCCACAGCACCGCGATCATGCAGAAGCACACGAATACCTGCATCAGCACGGAGAGCACGTTTTTCGAACGCACCATGCCCGCATAGAAGAGCGCGAGGCCCGGGATCGTCATCAGGATGACGAGGCACGTGGCGACCAGCATCCACGCGGTATCACCCTTGTCGACCTTGGGTTTGGGCGCCTCCGCCGGCTTCGCGTCCGCAGCTGGAGCTGCGGACGGCGCGGCCGGTGCCGCGGCAGGCTTTGCGGCTTCCGCGGGAGCGGCGGCCGCGGGTTTTGCCTCGGCTGCGGGCGCCGCGGCCTTGTCCTGCGCAATGGCGTTGCCGCCGAACGCAAGCGCTGCCGTCAGCGCGATGTAGCTAAACAGTCTTTTCATGTCCATCTCCCTATAGCGCGTCCGCATCGGTTTCGCCGGTGCGGATGCGGATGACCTTCTCGAGATCGAAGACGAAGATCTTGCCGTCGCCGATCTTGCCGGTGTTGGCCGACTTCTCGATGGCTTCGATCACCTGGTCGAGCATCTCGGACTTGATCGCCACTTCGATCTTCACCTTCGGCAGGAAGTCCACCACGTACTCCGCGCCGCGATACAGCTCGGTGTGGCCCTTCTGCCGGCCGAAGCCCTTGACCTCGGTGACGGTGATCCCCTGGACGCCGATCCCCGACAGCGCTTCACGCACCTCGTCGAGTTTGAACGGCTTGATGATTGCGGTTACCTGTTTCATGTTTTCCCCTTGAGTACGGCCGGGCCATCGGCCCGGCCGTGAAGTACCGGGATCAGAATGTCTTGCTGACCGAGAGAACGACGACGCCCTTGCCGGCATCCTTGAACTTGGTGCCGCCGGCGGCGACGGGCAGTGAATTGCCGAAGCAGTAGTAGCCAAGGTTGGCCGGGTTGCAGCTGCCTTTGGCATTCGTGTCGATGTACGAAGCGCCGACCACCCAGCCGCTGAAGTCCTTGGTCACGCCGATCTTCCAGTCGGTGTAGTTGCCCTTGGTCGCGTCGGTGCCGGTGCTCCAGTTCTTCAGGCGGAACGAACCCACGTGTCCCACCAGGCCCCAGCCGGCCCCCAGGTCATACGTGCCAGACAGGTCCAGATAGTTCGAGCCCTTGGTGCCGGGCGCCGAGAAATAGTCGTCGGTGGCGTAGTAGTACTTGGCAGACAGCCACTTCCACGACCCGCCGATGTAGATCTCCTTGTTGTCGATCTTGCCGTTGTAGGTCTGCAGGGTCTTCGGGTTGGTGAGCGTGGTGCCGGCCGCCGCATTGGCGTTCGTGCCCGGGTAGTAGTAGTAGATGAAGCCCACGTCCAGGCCCAGGTCGCCCCAGGATTTCTTCCAGCCGCCGTAGAAGTCCATTTCAAGGTTGCCCGACGGGTAACCTGCGCCGGAACTCACATTGGAGTTCCAGTTGCCGAGGTAGATGCCGCTGGAATGCGAGTAGTCGATGCCGCCCTGGAACGCGGGCTTCGCGAATGTCTGCGAGATTCCACGGAACCGGTATTCGCTGAACAATCCGGCGTTTCCGGCAATGGTGTGATCGGAGGGTGCGGCGGCGGGTGCCGCGGTTTGGGCCGAAACCATGGCCGGTGTGCCGAAAACGGCTGCCACAGATAGAGCGACTAGAGTCTTGCGCATGACGATGATCTCCCGGTTGTAAGGATGCGTGCCTTATTTAGCACCTCCCGTGCCAGAATTTAATTCTCATTAATTCATAAAGTTAGAATCATCCTGAGAAGGGCTTGCGTTCTACGCGCACCAAAATGGCGCATTTCGATCGAGGGTTGTTCACCATTGGTGCGAGACGCGCCGCATCCGCGGTCCGGGCAAAAGGCGTCGGGATTGCTGCGTGCTAGACTCGATTCGCAGCCGCGTTTCCGGCCCAAATCCGAGCATTACATCCCTGCCTATGACCGACCCCCGCCTCCTCGACGAGATCGGCGCAAAACTCTCCGAAGTCCTGGCCAACTCCCCGGCCCGGGACGTCGAGAAGAACGTGCGCGCCCTCCTTGCGGCATTCTTCGAGCGCTTCGACCTTGTGACGCGCGACGATTTCGAAGTCCAGAAACGGGTCCTCGAACGCGCCCTGGGCCGCATCGCGGAACTCGAAAAGCGCCTCTCGGCGCAGGGTACGGACACGCCTCCCCGCGTCTAGCGACGACTTTCCGCGCGCGTGTAAACCCCGCGGCCGGCCTCACCGTTCATCGTAGCCGGGGCGCGGTCCGCGCCGGGAGGGCACATGTCGCTGGCAGTGGTGCGGAGCCGGGCGCTGGTGGGGATACGCGCGCCGGAAGTTACCGTCGAGGTCCATCTCGGTCCCGGCCTGCCGACATTCGCCATCGTCGGCCTCCCGGACGCGGAGGTGCGCGAGGCCAAGGATCGCGTGAGGGCGGCGCTCAACCACGCGAAGTTCGAATTTCCGGCGCGCCGCATCACGGTCAACCTCGCGCCCGCGGACCTGCCGAAGGACTCGAGCCGGCTTGACCTGCCCATTGCCCTCGGGATCCTGGCCGCAAGCGGCCAGATCCCGGCGGGCGCCCTGGCCGGTCACGAGTTCGCCGGGGAACTGTCTCTCACCGGCGAGCTGCGCCCGGTGCGCGGCGCGCTCGCGATGGCGCTCGCCTCGCGCGGCCGCGCTTTCGTGCTGCCCGCGCAAAACGCCCCGGAGGCCGCGCTGTCGGGAGCGTCCGCGATCCTGCCGGCACGGTCGCTGCTCGAGGTATGCGCGCATTTGCGCGGCGAAGGCCTGATCGAGCGCTATTGCGGCGAGGCGCACAGGCGCGCCGATGACTACCCCGACCTCGCGGAAGTGAAAGGCCAGGCGCACGCGAAGCGCGCGCTGGAAGTGGCCGCTGCCGGCGGGCACAGTTTCCTGATGATCGGTCCCCCGGGCGCGGGCAAGTCAATGCTTGCCGCGCGGTTTCCCGGCCTGTTGCCCGGCCTCGAGGACGGCGAGGCGCTGGAAGTTGCGGCCATTCACTCCGCGGCCGGAGGGTTCGATCCCTCGCACTGGGGCCGGCGGCCGTATCGCTCCCCCCATCACACGGCTTCGGCGGTGGCGCTTGTCGGCGGCGGCGGAAATCCGCGTCCAGGGGAAATCTCGCTGGCGCATCACGGCGTGCTGTTCCTCGACGAGTTGCCCGAGTATCCGCGCAGCGTGCTGGAGACGTTGCGAGAGCCGCTGGAAACCGGGACCGTGTCGATCGCGCGCGCCGCGCGGCACGCGCGGTTTCCCGCGCGCTTCCAGCTCGTGGCGGCAATGAATCCCTGCCCGTGCGGATACCTGGGCCACCCGTCCGGAAAATGCCGTTGCACGCCGGACGCCGTTGCGCGCTATCGCGGCCGCCTCTCCGGGCCGCTGGCGGACCGGATCGACCTGAAAATCGAGGTCCCGGCGCTGCCCGTCGACGAGTTCGCCCTATCGGCGCAGGGCGAATCGAGTGCGGTGCTGCGGGGCCGGATCGAGCGCGCGCGCAACGGGCAGAGGTCGCGCCAAGGGTGCGCAAACGCCCTGCTTGGCGTCAGCGACACCGCGCTGCATTGCTCGCCGTGCCCCCAGGGGGAAACCCTGCTGCGCCAGGCGATCGCCCGGCTGTCGCTCTCGGCGCGCGCCTATCACCGCATCCTGCGCGTGGCCCGCACCATTGCCGATCTCGCCACAAGCGAAAGGATCGCCGTGCCCCACCTCGCGGAGGCCATCCAGTATCGCCGCCTCGACACGGCGTTCTGACGCCTTCTTGCTATAGTCCGTCGCATTCCATGGCTACCTATGCGATCGGCGACGTGCAGGGCTGCATGCGCGAACTTGAGGCGCTGCTCGCCGCGCTTCCCTTCGACGCGGGGCGTGACCGCCTCTGGTTCGTCGGCGACCTGGTGAACCGCGGGCCGGCATCCCTCGAGGTCCTGCGCTTCGTGCGGGATCTTGGCGACCGCGCGATCGCGGTTCTGGGCAACCACGACCTGCACCTGCTGTGCCTGGCGGAAGGCTTCGCGCGGCGCCGTGCCGACGACACCCTGGACGCGGTGCTCTCCGCTCCGGACCGCGCAGGACTGCTCGCGTGGCTGCGCGCGCGGCCCCTGATCCATGCCGAGGGCGAGCACGTTCTCGTCCACGCAGGCCTGCTGCCGCAGTGGGACCTGCCCACGGCGATCGGACTCGGCCGGGAGGTGGAAGGCGCCTTGCGCGGGCCGGCGTACCCCGAGTTTCTTTCCACGTTGTACGGCAGCCAGCCCGATGCCTGGGACGACGGGCTGCGCGGTCCGGACCGGATGCGCGTCATCGTGAACGCGATGACGCGCATGCGTTTCTGCACCGACTCCGGGGCCATGGATTTTCGCGCCAAGGGCGGGATCGATGCTGCGCCGGCCGGCTATCGCGCGTGGTTCGAGATTCCCGGCCGCAGGAGCGCGGCAAGCACGGTAGTCTGCGGGCACTGGTCGGCGCTGGGCCTGCGCATCGCCCCGCGACTCATGGCGCTCGACACTGGCTGCGTATGGGGAGGTTCGCTGAGCGCGGTCCGGCTCGACGACCGGCGCATTTTCCAGGTGAAATGCCCGGGCTATCAAAGCCCGGGCGGTGAATAAGTGATCCGCAAGGGAGGCGAGGATGACGAATTGCGTGTTTTGCAGGATAGCGGCGGGCGAGATCCCGGCCAGCATGGTTTACGAGGACGAGCACACGCTGGCTTTCATGGACCTCGGCCAGGTCAATCCCGGCCACGTGCTGGTGGCCGCCCGGGCGCACGTTGAAAACGTCTTCGGGCTGGATGACGAACTTGCCGCGGCCATCTTCCGCACCACGGCCCGCGTTGCGCGCGCGTCGCGCGCCGCGTTCGGCGCGCCCGGGATGAACCTCTTCCAGGCGAACGGCACGGCGGGAGGCCAGACCGTGTTTCACTTCCACGTGCACGTGCTGCCGCGCTGGGAGGAAGACGGGATGAGCCTCTCGTGGCCCGTCAAGAGCCCGCCGCGGGAAATCCTGGAGGGCTACGCCGAGAAGGTGCGCAAGGCCCTCGGTTGAACGGTCACCAGGGCGAGTAACCGAACTCGCGCCTGAACCGGTCGCGGATTTCCTGTGCTTCGAACGCATGGTTCTGCGCGCCGCGGCGCTCGATCTTGATCGAGCCCATCAATGCGCCGAGGCGGCCGGTGCTCGGCCAGTCCCAGCCGTTCGCGATGCCGTACAGCAGGCCCGCGCGGTACGCATCGCCGCACCCGGTAGGATCGAGGATCTCCGCCGGCTTTACGATAGGGATCTCATGGCGCTGGCCGCCAGAGTAGATGAGCGAGCCTTTCGAACCCAGCGTGAGGACCAGCGCCTTCACGCCTGCGGAGATTTCCTCCATGGTGCGGCCCGTCCGGTCTTCGAGCAGCTTTCCCTCGTAGTCGTTGACCGCCACGTAGTCCGCCAGGTCGACGAACTCTGACAACTCCTCGGCTGAGAACATCGGCAGCCCCTGCCCCGGGTCGAACACGAACGGTATACCGGCGGAAGCGCATTCGCGGGCGTGCTGCAACATCCCCTCCTTGCCGTCCGGGGCGATGATCGCAAGCTTCGCGCCAAGGCTCCCGTCTATGCGGTTCTCGTGGGAGTAGTTCATCGCGCCGGGGTGGAAGGCGATGATCTGGTTGTTGTCGAGGTCGGTCGTGATGAACGCCTGCGCGGTGAACTGGCCCCCGATCCGCTTAAGGTGCGAGGCGGGGATGCCGAGCGTGTCGAGCCGCTTCAGGTACGGGTCGATGTCGTCGCCCACGGTCGCCATGACCACCGGGTCGCCGCCGAGGAGCTTCAGGTTGTAGCCGATATTCGCGGCGCAGCCGCCGTATTCGCGGCGCATCTCCGGCGTGAGGAAGCAGACATTGAGGATGTGCAGCTGGTCGGGCAGGACGTGGTTCTTGAACTGATCGGGAAACACCATGATGGTGTCGTACGCGATCGATCCGGTGATGAGTGTGCGCAATTGGGTGCTTTCGGATTATTTGTTGCGGGGAACCTGGCAGCGCACAGGATAGCTCAATTGCCAGTACGCCGAAGGCTGCGGGGCGGGACACGGGTAGAACAGGAACAGCTGGTATCCGGTGGCCAGGAGCCCGCCCGTTTCGAGACGTATGCGCACGGCTTCCTCGGCGCCGCCGCCGAGGCCGGTGGCGATCGCGGCGCGTTTCTCCAGCAGGTAGTCTCCCGGCCTGAGCACGCGGCGGAGCAGCGGCTGGTCGCCCTGGTCGGTCAGGGTGAGTTCCAGGTCCGGATACTCCTGCGTGAAGGGCGCGCGGTTGCGCAGCAGCGCGTTCAGGACGATGACGCCCTGGCGCTGGGTGTCGGCCTGCAGGTCGGACGACTCGATGCTCATGAGGTCGGCGCGCCGCGGCAGCCTGACTTCGCAGCCGAGCAGGACGCATGCGGCTTCCAGGTGCGGGCGGGCCGGCGGCCACAGCACGGCAATTTCGGTGCGGAAGGCAAGCGCGGCCTGCATTGCCAGAGCTCCGGCGGCGAACAGCGCGAGCAGCGCCCAGACAACCGAGTGGGAGGCCCGCGCGCGATCGGGAGCAAGGAACGACGGGTCGGCCGGCTGCGGCGCCCTGGTCGCCGTACGAGGCTCGGGCTCCGGTGCTGCTTCCACCTCGGGAGGCTCTTCGATATGGCCCTGCTTCTCCTGCTGTGGAACCTCGCGCCTTGAAGATGCGTCAGCCTGCGGGATCGTCTCCCCGGGCAAGGCCGCTTCGGCGGTTTCGCGAATCTCGAACAGGCCCATCTGCGGCGACGCCTCCACCGGGAGCGCCGCGATGGCCTCGTCGGTGAGTAGGTTGGTCACGCCGTCGAACACCCCGGCGCACTTTCCGCACCGGACACGCCCGGCCCGCGCCGACAACTGCGCCGGCAAAACCCGGAACGTCGTGCCGCAGGCCGGGCACCGTGTGACGAGGCTCATCGGCGCACGCCCGTGATCAGTACCCAGCCGTCTTCCCGGTCGGACACCTCGAGCTGGAAGTGCGCAGAGTAGGCGCCCATGACCTGTTCGGCCTGGGACTCGAGGACGCCGGACAAGGCCACCCGTCGGGCGCAACGTGCCGTGATGAGCGGGGCGAGCACAACCAGCGGGTTGGCAAGGATGTTGGCCACGACGATCTCGGCTGTCCGGTCGGGGTTCGCGTCCGGGGTAAAGAACCGGGCCGCGACCCTGTTCTTGGCTGCATTGTCGTTCGCCGCAATGATCGCCTGCGGGTCGATATCGACGCCGATGACGTCCCGCGCGCCCAGGCGGGCGGCGACGATGGCCAATATACCGGAACCGCACCCGTAATCCAGCAGGGTTTCCCCACCCTTCAGCGTGCGCGCCAGCCAGCGCAGCATCAGCAGCGTGGTCGGATGGCTGCCGGTACCGAACGCGAGGCCCGGGTCGATGGAGATGTTCACGGCCGCGGGGTCCGGCGGCTCGCACCAGCTCGGCACGATCCACAGGTTTTCGACGACCCGGATCGGCTGGAACTGCGCCTGGGTGGTGCGGACCCAGTCGGCGTCCTCGACCGGGGCCGTGGCATATGCGGGAGGCGGGAGGCCGCAGGCGCCGGCTGCGGCGGCTACGATCGACCCGGCATCGGCGTCGGCCGGCACCAGCGCCGTCAGGATGTTTCGCGGCCAGACGCGGGGTGCGTCAACGCCGGGTTCCCCGAACTGGGGCGCCTCCGCCGCAGTTCCGGCGTCCGCGTCATCGCATGTGACCGAAAGCGCGCCGGCCTCGATCAGTGCGTCCGACAGTGCCTCCGCGTGATCGGCCCCGGCAAGCAGCCTGATAGCGAGCCATGCCATGCCGCCGCGCCCCTACTTCGCGACCTTCTTCTTTTCCTGCGCGAGCTTCTGCTCGAGGTAATGGATGGACGCTCCGCCCTTGATGAAGCCCTTGTCGTTGAGCAGGTCCTGGTGCAGCGGGATGTTGGTCTGGATGCCTTCCACCACCATCTCGGAGAGCGCGATCCGCATGCGGCGTATGGCCTGCTCCCGGGTGGCGCCGTAGGAGATGACCTTGCCGACCATCGAGTCGTAGTTGGGCGGCACCGTATAGCCCTGGTAGACGTGCGAGTCGACCCGGATCCCCGGGCCGCCGGGGGGGTGGTACGAGGTGATCTTTCCCGGCGAGGGGGTGAACTTGTACGGGTCCTCCGCGTTGATCCGGCACTCCAGCGCGTGGCCGCGGAACTGGATGTCGCGCTGGCGGAACGGCAGCTTTTCGCCGGCGGCAATGCGGATCTGCGCCTGCACGATGTCGATTCCCGTGATCATCTCGGTCACCGGGTGCTCCACCTGCACGCGGGTGTTCATTTCGATGAAGAAGAACTCCCCGTTTTCATACAGGAACTCGAACGTTCCCGCCCCGCGGTACCCGATCTTCTTGCACGCTTCGACGCATCGTTCGCCGACCCGGTCGCGCACCCGGGTGGAAAGCTCGGGCGCGGGCGCCTCTTCTATGACCTTCTGGTGGCGGCGCTGCATGGAGCAGTCCCGCTCGCCCAGGAACACGGCGTTCTTGTGCTCGTCGGCCAGGATCTGGATCTCGATGTGGCGCGGGTTCTCGAGGAACTTCTCCATGTAGACCATGGGGTTCGAGAACGCCGCCTGGGCCTCCTGGCGGGTAAGGCTCACTGCGTTCAGCAGCGCCGCCTCGGTGTGCACCACGCGCATGCCGCGGCCTCCCCCGCCGCCGGAAGCCTTGATGATCACCGGGTATCCCACCTTGCGTGCGATCTTGACGATCTCGGCCGGTGTGTCCGGGAGCGCGCCTTCCGAGCCCGGGACGCACGGCACGCCGGCCTTGATCATCGCCGCCTTCGCACTGACCTTGTCGCCCATCAGGCGGATGTTCTCCGGGTACGGCCCGATGAATACGAAGCCCGACTTCTCCACCTTGTCCGCAAAGTCCGCGTTTTCCGACAGGAAGCCGTAGCCCGGGTGGATGGCCTCGGCGTCGGTGACTTCGGCCGCGCTGATGATCGCCGGGATGTTGAGGTAACTCTGGCTGGCGGGTGCCGGCCCGATGCACACCGACTCGTCGGCCAGCTTGACGTATTTCGCCTCGGTGTCCGCCTCGGAGTGCACGACCACCGTGCGGATGCCAAGCTCGCGGCAGGCGCGCTGGATCCGCAGCGCGATCTCGCCGCGGTTGGCGATCAGGATCTTCCCGAACATGGACATCAGGCGATGACGAACAGGGGCTGCCCGTACTCCACCGGCTGGCCGTTCTCGACCAGGATCGCCTTGACTATGCCGGTCTTGTCGCACTCGATCTCGTTCATGAGCTTCATCGCCTCGATGATGCAGATGATCTGGCCCTCCTTGACGGCCTGGCCGACCTCGACAAAGGGCTTGGCGTCCGGGGAGGGGGTGCGATAGAACGTGCCGACCATCGGCGACTTGACCGCATGCCCTTCGGCGCCGGCATCGCCCTGGCCGCTTGGCGGCGCGCTGGGCGCCGCCGGCGCCGCCGGCGCGGCCGAAGCGGCGGCCGGTGCCGCCGGCACGGGCTGCGGTGCAGGCGCCGAGGCCGCCATGTGCGCCCCGCCGCCTCCTTTTACGATCTTGACCTTCTCCTCTCCCTCGGTGATCTCGAGCTCCGAAATTCCGGACTCCTCGACCAGGTCGATCAGTTTCTTCAGCTTTCTCAGGTCCATGGCTTCTTACTCCTGGCCGCGCAGCAGCGCGTAGGCGAGCGCAAGGTCGTAACCCCGGCTGCCCAGCCCGCAGATGATTCCGACGGCGATGTCGGAGACAAACGAACGATGCCGGAAAGATTCCCGGGCATGCACGTTGGATAGGTGCACTTCGATGAACGGGATCTTCACCCCGGCGAGAGCGTCGCGGATTGCGACGCTGGTATGCGTGTAGGCGGCGGGGTTGATGACGATGAATCCGACCCCTTCCCGCCCGGCCTGCTGGATGCGATCGACGAGCTCGCCCTCGTGATTGCTCTGGAAGCATTCGACGCTGGCGCCGGCACTCTGCGCGGCGTCGACCAGCCGCCGGTTGATGTCCTCCAGCGATTCGCGGCCGTAGATCTCGGGCTCGCGAACACCCAGCAGGTTCAGGTTCGGTCCATGCAAAACAAGGATGGATTCGACCTTATTGGCAACCGGTTTTTTCAATCATTTCCCCGAAAATGGGCGCATTTTAACGCACGTAGGCTGCAAAACTGTTCCGAGCGCTCCGCCGACCGAGCGTCAGGCGGCGAGCATCGGGCCGAGTTGGTCCTCGATCTTCTGTTGCGTGACGGCACCCAGGTTGCGATGCGCTATGGAACCCTTGCGATCAAGCACTACTGTAAAGGGCAGTCCCCCGCTCGGGTTGCCCAGTTTGCGAATCAGCTCGAGTCCCGCTGCATCTGCCATCAACAAAGGGTAACTTATCTGCACGTTACGAGCAAATTCCCTAACTTTAGCTACCTGATCGATGGCGATACCTACAAATTCGACTCCTGAGGGAAGCAGTTTGTCGCGGGCGCGCACCAGCCCGGGGATTTCCTCGCGGCAGGGAGGGCACCAGGTTGCCCAGAAGTTAATCACCAGGATGCGCCCGCGCCACTCTTCCAGCGAGCGCGGCTTGCCATCGAGGTCGGCCAACCGCGCCGATCGCAGCGCCTCGGAGTCCCCCGGGGCATTGACCAGCCATGGTCCGGCGACCACGCCAGCCACCGCAGCGGCAACCCCGACGCCGAGCATCAGCAGCACCTCGCGCCGTTTAGCCACCTGCGCCCTGCACCATCGCGCTGACTTCTGGAATTCCCGCGCGGTCCATCACCTTGCCTATCTGGGTGGTCTTCAGGGTGATGCGTTCGTCGCGCGAGTCGAAGAGTGACAGCTTTACCGGCACGCCCTCCCAGTCGAGTTCGAGGACCGTGACCGACCGGGCCCGGTCCCCCGAGTACCGGCGCGCCTCGGTCGAGCTGAACTGGATGTTGCGGTTGAGCAGGAAGATCTCCACGTCCTTGCCGCTGTCGGGAAACAGCTGCAGTTCTATGTCGGAATAGGGCCCCGCTATCCCCTTCAGCACCGGGCCGGTGAGGTAAGGCGTGAATTCGGCCAGCTCGCGCATCATCGATAGCGCGATCCGGCGCAATTCGCGGATCCGGTCCGGGTGTTCATCGGCCTGGTAGAGCTCCAGGTAGGCGCGCAGTTCCGCCTCGATCTCCTCGTTGCCCGGCAGGGCCTGCTTGTCTGTCGCACCGAGCTGGCGCGCCGCCTTGCGCTTGGCCAGGGCAAAGTTGTCCGTGCCGCCTTCCGCCATGATGCGCGCCGCGGCGGCTGCGATGGCAGCGCGCATCCCGTTCTGCCTGGGGCGGTTGCGAGTCATGGTATGAGGCGATCCAAACGAACCTTCAAATAATACTCCGAGTCCGGAGATGCGGTGAAATCGACTACAATTGATGCTCTTTCGCTGCATGTTTTCTGCGGATGGCTGCACAACACCTGCATATTCTCGGCATTTGCGGCACTTTCATGGGCGGCGTGGCTGCGCTCGCCAAGGCGGCTGGATTTCGGGTAACCGGGTGCGATGCCAACGTCTACCCCCCGATGAGCGACCAGCTGCGTGCCCTGGGCATCGAGCTGATCGAGGGATATTCCGCCGACCAGCTTTCCCTTCAGCCGGATGTCTGGGTTGTCGGCAACGTGGTCACCCGTGGCAATCCGCTCATGGAGGCGATCCTCGACCGGGGCGACGCCTATACATCCGGGCCGCAGTGGCTTTGCGAGCATATTCTTTGCAGTAAGTGGGTGCTTGCAGTGGCGGGCACGCACGGGAAGACCACCACTTCGGCGATGCTGGCCTGGATACTCGAGAAGGCCGGCCTCAACCCAGGGTTCCTGATCGGCGGGGTACCGCGCAACTTCCCGGTTTCGGCCCGCCTGACCGCCTCGACCCACTTCGTGATCGAGGCCGACGAGTATGACACCGCATTTTTCGACAAGCGGTCCAAGTTTGTCCACTATCGCCCCAAGACGGCGATCCTGAACAATCTGGAGTTCGATCATGCGGACATTTTCGGCGATATTGCAGACATCGAGCGACAATTTCATCATTTGGTGCGCATCGTGCCGGGAAACGGCCGGCTCGTCGTGAACGGGATGGAAGCGGCCCTGGGACGCGTCATCCAGAAGGGCGCCTGGACACCGGTCGAATTTTTCGGAACCCCGGAAGGCTGGGAGTCCGGACCCGCCGACGCCGACGGCAGCTTTGAAGTGTCGAATCGAGGCCGTTCGATGGGCCGGGTGCGCTGGGCGCTGCAGGGCGAGCACAACCGCCACAATGCATTGGCCGCAATTGCGGCCTCAGTCCATGCCGGAGTCGATGCGGGTGCCGCGGTCGCAGGCCTGGCCGGTTTCGAGAGCGTGAAGCGGCGCATGGAGTTGCGCGGCACGGTGCGCGGCGTGGCGGTGTATGACGACTTCGCCCATCACCCCACTGCAATCCGGACCACGCTCGAGGGCCTGCGCCGCAAGGCCGGCCCGGCGCGCATCCTGGCCGTGCTGGAGCCGCGTTCGAACACGATGAAGCTCGGGGTAATGAAGGCTGCGCTGCCGGCAAGCGTGGCGGCGGCGGACAAGGTGTTCGTTTACGGGGCGAACCTCGGGTGGGATCCTGCGGAGGTTTTCGCCTCGCTCGGCAGCAAAGCGGTGTGCTCGACTGATCTTGGCGCCCTGGTGGAGGCCATCGCGCGCGAAGCCCGCGCGGGCGACCAGGTGCTGGTCATGTCCAACGGCGGATTCGGCGGCATCCATGAAAAGCTGCTTGCCAGGCTTGCCGCGTGATCCTTTACCTGCACGGCTTCAACAGCGCGCCCGCCTCCCACAAGGCGCGCACGATGGCCGCATACCTCGGGGAGCGTGGCCTGGGCGGTGAGTTTGCCTGCCCTGCCCTCCCGCACAGGCCTGCGGAAGCGGTCGCCCTGGTCGAAGGCCTGGTTGCCGCGCACGGAAAGCGCAACCTCACTATCGTGGGCAGTTCCCTGGGCGGGTTCTACGCCACCTGGCTTGCCGAAAAGCATGCGTGCCGCGCGATCCTGATCCAGCCTGCAGTCTTCCCGCATGTCGGCCTGGAGCGCTACCTGGGGCCACAGAAGAACCTCTACACCGGTGCCGAATACGAGTTGACCCGCGCCCACCTGGATGGCTGGCGTTCACTGTACGTCGACGCGGTCGATTCCGAGCGCTACCTGCTGCTGCTGGAGACCGGTGACGAGGTACTCGATTACCGCGAAGCGGTGCGCAAGTACGAGGGCGCGCGCATGGTGATCCGCGAAGGCGGCGACCACATGATGCAAAGCTTCCCGGAGCACCTGCCCCGCATGCTGCGATTCGCCGGGCTTACTTCCTGATCTCCGTCCACGGCCGGGTCCTGCCGCCGAGGCTGTAGCGCGCGACCGCCTTCTCTTCGAAGCCGAACCCCAGCCCGGGGCGGGTCGGCAGCCTGAGCATGCCGTCCTTGAATTCGAGCTGGCGGTCGACCAGGCGGCGGAAATTCAGCACCTGGTCGTCGGTGAAGAACTCCACCATCCGGGCGTTGGGCGTCGAAGCGACGAGGTGGACGTGCAGGTCATGGAACCAGTGCGGACATACGGTGACCCCGTAGCTGGCGGCAGTGGCCGCGATGCGCCGCCACTCGGTGATTCCGCCGCAGACTGCGGCATCGTGCTGGAGGATGGCGGCGCCGCCTTTTTCCATGAGTTCCTTGAAATACCAGCGCCCCACGCCGATCTCGCCGGTGGCCACGGTGACTTTCGTCGCCCGCGCCAGGCGCGCGTGGCTGTCGATGTCGTCCGGGCCGAATGGTTCCTCGATCCAGTAGGGATCGTACTTCTCGTACCGCTTGAGGTGCTCCAGCGCGGTGGGCAGGTCCTGCCAGGCGTTGTTCGCGTCGAGCGCCAGGAGCACGTCGGGTCCGATCGCGTCGCGGGCAGCGCGCACTCGGGCCTCCTCTTCGGCCGGCGAGAGGCGTCCCACCTTCATCTTCACCGCCTTGAAGCCCAGCTTCACGTACCCGGCCATCTCGGCGCCCAGCTTCTTCGGCGTCTTGCCTTCGAGGTAGTAGCCTCCCGAAGCGTACGCGGGCACTGCGCTCTCGGCGAATCCGCCGAGGTAGCGGTGCAGCGGCAGCTTCACGCTGCGCGCATTGAGGTCCCACAGGGCGGTATCGAGAATGCTGATTGCGCGCATCACCGCGCCCGAGCGCCCCTGGAGGAGGGATTCCTGGAACATTTCCTGCCACAGGCCCTCGGTCCGGGTCGACTCCTGGCCAAGCAGCCGGGGGGCCAGCAGTTCCTCGACGGCGTGCGCAACGAGCGAACCGGACGACGATCCGGCGTAGCAGAACCCGACGCCTTCGACCCCGTCGGCCGAACGCACTTTCACCAGCCCGTAGTCCCGGGCGCTCACGCTGCGGGTCGCAAAGGCGGTCACGTGGTCGAGCGGCACGCGCGCGGTGCAGACGGAAATCGAGGCAATCCTGGGCATGGGCGGGGTTCTCCGGGGGAGCGCAACTTCGGCGAGGGAGGAAAAGGATAACGCAAGCGGGCGTGGTCCCGCGTATCATTCCGCCTTTTCGATTGGCAGCGATGCATCTCCTATACGAGGAAGACGGCGACATCAAGGCGGGCACGGTGCTTGCGCCGGGCACGGCCTCGTATCAGATCGAGACCCCGCATGGCCGCCGCACGAAGGTGAAGGCCTCGCACGTGGTGCTGTCCTTCGACTCCCCGGGCGCGGCCGAACTGCTCGCAAGCGCGGGCGCCTACGCGGAAAAGCTGGACGCGGATTTCCTCTGGCAATGCGCCGGGCCGGCGGAGTTCGGCTTCAAGGATATCGCTCGCGAGTACGTGGGCCGCGAACCCGACGCGGTGGAGGCGGCCGGCGTGCTGCTGAAGCTGCATTCGGTGCCGATGTATTTCTACCGGCGCGGCAGGGGCCGCTTCCAGGCGGCGCCGGAAGCCACGCTCAAGGCCGCGCTGGCGGGCCTCGAAAAGAAGCGCCTGCAAGCCGAGAAGGCCGCCGAATTCACGGCGCTCCTCATTGGCGGAAAATTTCCCGAGGAACTGCGACCCTTGCGCGACGAACTTCTCTACAAGCCCGACCGCAACAGGATCGAGACCAAGGCCGTGGAAGCGGCCTGCCGGGAAACCGGGCTGTCGGTGGCGAGGCTGTTCGAGCAGGCCGGTGCGCTGCCGTCGAGCCACGACTTCCACATCAACCGGTTCCTGTTCGAGTACTTTCCCGCGGGGACGGGGTTCCCAGCGCACGAGCCGCCGGCGCTGCCGGAGGACCTGCCGCTCGCGGAGGCGCCGGTGTACTCGCTCGACGACGTGGGCACGACCGAAATAGACGACGCGTTCTCGGTGCGGCGCGTGTCCGGGGACGAGTTCCGCATCGGCGTGCACATTGCCGCGCCGGCGCTCGGGTTCGCGCCGGGATCGCCGCTCGACGCGATTGCGCGCGAGCGGCTGTCGACGGTCTACATGCCGGGGCAGAAGATCACCATGCTGCCGGCGGACGTGATCGAACGGTATTCGCTGGACGCCGGCAGCGAACGGCCCGCGGTGTCGATCTATTTCAACGTGGCGGCAGGCGACTTCTCGATCCGCGGCCACCACTCGCGCCTGGAGCGGGTCAAGGTCGCCGGCAACCTGCGGCACGTGGACTACGCGGTGCTGAACGAGCTGCTCCCGGCCGGCGGCAAGGCCGGGCTGGAGTACGAGGAGGAGCTCGGGATCCTGTGGAACTTCGCGAACGCGCTGGAGGCGAAGCGCGGCAAGGCCAGCGTCAATGCCGGCATGGTCGACTACAACTTCAACGTGGACGGCGAGCACATCAGCATCGTCCCGCGCAAGCGGGGCGCGCCGCTGGACAAGCTGGTGGCCGAGCTGATGATCCTGGCCAATTCGACCTGGGGGGGCTTCCTCGCGGAGCGGGATGTCGCGGCGCTCTACCGCGTCCAGTCGTCGGGCAAGGTGCGGATGAGCGTTCACGGCGAGGCGCATGATGGCCTCGGCGTGTCGTGCTACGCGTGGATGAGCTCGCCGTTGCGCCGGTATGTCGACCTGGTCAACCAGTGGCAGCTCGCGGCAAGCCTGACCGGCAAGCGCGCGCCTTTTGCGCGCAACTCGGACACCCTGCTGTCCGCGCTGCGCGCGTTCGAGGTCGTGTACGCCCGTTACGACGAACACCAGCGCGACATGGAGCGCTACTGGTGCCTGCGCTGGCTGCAGCAGGAAAACGTTTCGTCCTGCGAAGCCACGGTCGTGCGCGAGGCGACCGTGCGGCTGGACGGGCTGCCCCTCCTGGTGCGTGTGCCGTCCCTGCCGGACCTCTTTCCGGGGGTGAGGGTAAGCGTGCAGGTCAGCGACATCGACCTGCTCGACAAGACGCTGGTGTGCACCTGGCGGGAAACGCTCGCCGTGCCCGTGGCAGGGGAGCCGGTGGAGGATGCGCAGGAGGCCCTCTAATGGGCCTACAATATCCCGTCACAACTTCCAGAGGCGGCTTTGTCGGCTGCTAGCGCGACAACCCTGATGCGCCTGCCTGCGCTAATGTCTGCGTACCTGCACGAAACCTGGGAGGGCATGGACCGGCAGTCCCGCCTGTTGACCTGGTGCGTGGGCGTCTCCCTCCTCCTGCATGCGCTGCTGCTGTCTTTCCACTTCAGGTTTCCGGATGCGCTGAAGTTCTCCTCGACGCAGCCCCTCGAAGTGATCCTCGTCAACGCCAAGACCAAGGAAAAGCCGTCGAAGGCGCAGGCGCTTGCGCAGGCGAACCTCGACGGTGGCGGGAACACAGACCAGAACCGCCGGGCAAAGACGCCGCTCCCGGTCACCAAGGCCTCCGAAGGCAGGGACCTCGCCGAGGCCAAGCGCCGCGTGACGGAACTCGAGGCCCAGCAGCAGCGCCTGCTGGCCCTCGCGAAAGCCACTCCCCCGGTGGCGGCAAGCGAAGCGCCGCGCCAGGCGCCGGCCGAGGTGCCGGCCCCGCAACCCTCCGGGCGGGACCTGCGCGACCTCGCGCTTGCGGCGATGAAGCTGCAGGCGCAGATCGACCGGCGCCACGAGGAATACCAGAAGCGCCCGCGCAAGCAGTTCATCGGCGCAAACGCGTCCGAATACCGCTTCGCGCAGTACGAAGAGGAGTGGCGCAACAAGGTCGAACGCGTAGGCACCCTCAACTATCCCGCCGAGGCGCGCGGCAAGATCTACGGAAACCTGCGCCTCGAAGTCACCATCCGCCCGGACGGAAGCGTAGATTCGGTCCGGCTGGAGCGCTCCTCCGGGCTGAAAGTCCTCGATGACGCGGCCTTCCGCATCGTGCGCATGGCGGCGCCCTACGGGGAGTTTCCGCCGGACATCCGCAAGGACACCGACCTCCTGATCATCACCCGCACCTGGTTCTTCGGGCAGGGCGACGCGGTCTGGACCAAGCGGGACTGAGCGCGTGCCCGACCGCTATGCAGTGATCGGAAACCCGGTCGCCCACTCGAAGTCACCCTGGATCCACGCCCGGTTCGCGGTCCAGACCGGGCAGGACATCGTGTACCAGCCGCTGCTGGCGCCGAAGGACGGGTTTGCCGCAACCGTCGAGGCGTTTCGCGCCGCGGGCGGCCGTGGCGCGAACGTCACGCTCCCGTTCAAGGAGGAGGCGTGCGCCATCTCCACCCGGTTGTCCGAACGGGCGCGTGCCGCGCAGGCGGTCAACACGCTGATCTTCTCGGGTTCGGAAATCCGGGGGGACAACACCGACGGATACGGGCTGGTGCGCGACCTCGCGGCCAACCTCGGGTTTGCGATCGCCGGCTGCCGGATCCTGCTGGCCGGGGCGGGGGGCGCGGCGCGCGGCGTGGTGCTGCCCCTCCTTGCCGAGCGTCCCTCGGCGCTGGTGATTGCGAACCGTACCGTCGACAAGGCTCGCGTGCTCGCCGGCGGGTTTGCGGGGGTGCGCGCCTGCGGCTATTCCGACCTCGCGGGGGAGGGCTTCGACCTCGTCATCAATGCAACCTCGGCCGGCCTGTCGGATGCGGCGTTGCCGCTCCCGCGCGGGATCTTCCTTGCCGGGTCCTTGGCCTACGACATGGTCTACGGGCGCGACACCGCCTTCATGCGGCAGGCGCGCGCGGACGGCGCCGCACGCGCGGCGGACGGGCTGGGCATGCTGGTCGAGCAGGCAGCGGAGTCCTTCTTCCTGTGGCGCGGCGTGCGTCCCGACACGGCGCCAGTGCTGTCCGCGCTGCGCGCTGGCTGAGAGGGGGCATGCGGCTCCTGCGCGCGGTGTGGAAGTCGTTCTGCTACGGGCTGGGCGCGCTGGTGCTGGCCGTGCTGCTGGTGCAGGGCTGGTTCTTCCTCCACGTGTGGTGGTGGTCGGGCCACAACCCATCGACGACGGCCTTCATGCAGGCACGCCTGGCGACGCTGCAGCAGAAGGAACCGAAAGCGGGCCTGAAGCACCAGTGGGCGGCCTACGACCGGGTGTCCGCCAACCTCAAGCGGGCCGTGGTCGCCGCAGAGGACGGCAAGTTCATCGACCACGAGGGCTTCGACTGGGAGGGGATCCAGAAGGCCCTCGAGAAGAACGAACGCAAGGGGAAGGTGGTGGCCGGCGGCTCCACCATCAGCCAGCAGCTGGCCAAGAACCTGTTCCTGTCGGGCAGCCGCTCCTGGCTGCGCAAGGGCCAGGAAGCGGCAATCACGTGGATGCTCGAATCCGCCATGGACAAACGCCGCATCCTGGAGCTGTACCTGAACGTGGCGGAGTGGGGGATAGGCGTCTTCGGCGCCGAAGCGGCGGCGCGCCACTATTTCGGCGTATCCGCCGCGCAGCTCTCCGCGCAGCAGGCAGCATGGCTCGCGGCCATCCTGCCGGCGCCGCAGCGCTATGACCGCAACCGCGGCTCGGCGTTCATCGCAAGGAAGGTCGAGGTGATCCTCGCGCGCATGCCCGGGGCCCAGATTCCCTGACCGGGGGAGGATCGCGCGCCGGCGTGCGATTTCCGGTTTCGCGGCCAGCGAGCTTTCTCTACAATGCCGGCACGTCCCCAACCGGCCGCAACGGCCCAGGCATGAACGCCATGGCCGACCTTGCCAACCGGCTCGAAATCGAAGACCTGAAGGAGAACCTGCGCGCAGTGCAGGAGCTCCTCCATCGCCACCAGGTGGTCGAGGGCCTCGTCGCGCGGCAGGACATGCCCAGGCAGGACCTGGTCGAGCAGCTGGTGCAGAAGCAGCACCTGGCCGAACTGCGCGGCAAGATCGAGCGGCTGCATCCTGCCGACATCGCGTTCATCCTCGAGTCGCTCCCGCTCGAGGAGCGGCTGGTGGTCTGGGACCTCGTCAAGGCGGATCGCGACGGCGAGATCCTCCTCGAGGTCTCGGATGCGGTGCGCGAGTCCCTCATCGCGAGCATGGACTCCGAGGAACTCGTCGCCGCCGCCGAGACGCTCGAGGCGGACGAGATCGCCGACCTCGCCCCCGACCTGCCCGAAGACGTCATCCAGGACGTCATCCAGTCGCTTTCGCTCGAGGAGCGCGAGCAGCTGCGATCGGCGATGTCGTTCGCCGAGGGCTCGGTCGGGGCCCTGATGGACTTCGACATGGTGACCGTGCGCGAAGACGTGACCCTGGAGGCGGTGACACGGTACCTGCGCCGCCTCGACGAGCTGCCCGGGCACACCGACCAGCTGTTCGTGGTCGATCGCGACCAGAAGCTGAAGGGCTCGCTGTCGCTCGCCCGGCTGATCGTCTCCGACCTGGAGTTCGAGGTCGGCACGGTCATGATCCCGGAGCTCATCTCGTTCAACCCCGAAGACAAGGCCGACGATGCCGCGCAGGCCTTCGAGCGCTACGACCTGGTGTCGGCGCCGGTGGTGGACGAGGCCGGCAGGCTGGTGGGCCGGCTGACCGTGGACTCGGTGGTCGACTACATCCGCGAATCGAGCGCCGAGCAGGTGCTGGCCGAGGCCGGTCTGAGCGAGGAGGAGGACATCTTCGCGCCCGTGTGGGACAGCTTCAAGAACCGCTGGGCCTGGCTGGCGGTGAACCTGGTGACCGCGTTCATCGCTTCGCGCGTGATCGGCGCGTTCGAGGGCTCGATCGAAAAGCTCGTCGCGCTGGCCGCGCTGATGCCGATCGTGGCCGGCATCGGGGGCAATTCCGGGAACCAGACGACCACGATGATCGTCCGCGCGCTGGCGCTGGGACAACTGCAGGCGCACTACTGGCGCAAGCTCCTCAAAAAGGAACTCGGGGTCGCGCTGCTGAACGGGATGGTGTGGGGCGGCCTTCTCGGGGTGCTTGCGTGGATGCTCTACGACAGCAAGGCGCTGGGGGCGGTGATGACGCTTGCCATGACGCTGAACCTCGCCCTGGCCGCCTTCATGGGCGTCGCCATCCCCTATGTGCAGCAGAAGGTCGGCAAGGATCCGGCGGTCGGGTCCAGCGTGCTGATCACCGCCTGCACCGACTCCGGCGGGTTCTTCATCTTTCTCGGCCTGGCGACCCTAATCCTGCTTTAGGCCCGACCAGGCGGCGGCGAGGCGCCGCATCGCGTGCGCCTGGGACTTGAGGGCGTAATCGAAGAGCGCGACGCGGTCGGTGAACATTTCGGTCGTGATCGAGGCGGCGTCGCCGGGCGGCAGTTCGAGGTAGGCGTCCGCCTCGCCGCGCTCGGCCGCAATGCGCATGCCCTGTTTGCGCGCGAGGTGCATCATGGCGCCGTTTTCGGACAGGCAGTGCATGAACAGCGTCGGCACGCCCCAGTTGCGTGCGTGCATGTGGGTGCGTGCGAGGAGCGCGCCGCCCAGGCCCTTGCCGCGGTGCGCCGGCAGCACCGATACGCCGAGCTCCGCGAATCCTTCGCCGCGCGCGAGGTGGCCCACGCCGGCAAGGCTCATGTCGTCGTCGTACACGCCGTACACCGCATCGCGCTCGAAATCGATGCGCGCAACGTAGTCGCTCACGCCATGGTCCGAAAGCGCCACGCCGAAGCGCAGCCGCCGGTCCTCGGCGTTGAGCGTGAGGAAATGCTTCTCCAGCGCATCGCGCTGCAGGCGCGAGAGCTCGTTTGTGACAATGTTCACGGTTCTGTTTTCCATGCTGCGTCAGACCATCCAAAGCATGGTTTGTTCCAGCTATCGCGACAGCAATTGCAGGGACTCGCGTGCCGCGGCCAGGGTGGCCTCGATTTCCGCCGGCCCATGGGCGGCCGACACGAACCCGGCCTCGAACGCGGAGGGCGCAAGGTACACGCCGCGAGCGAGCATCGCATGGAAAAAGGCGTTGAACCGGTCCTTGTCCGAAGTCATGACCTCGGCGAAGCTCGTCGGCACCCGCTCGCGGAAATAGATCCCGAACATGCTGCCCACCGATTGCGCCGAAAAAGCGACGCCCGCGCGCTTCGCCTCCTGCACCAGGCCTGCGACAAGCGTTTGTGTGGACTTCTCGATCCCGGCGGTGAATCCCGGTTGCGAGACCAGCTTCAGCGTCGCCAGGCCCGCCGCCACCGCGACCGGGTTGCCCGACAGGGTACCGGCCTGGTAGACCGGGCCGAGCGGCGCGATCTTCTCCATGATCTCGCGCCGCCCGCCGAACGCGCCCACCGGCATGCCGCCGCCGATGACCTTGCCGAGCGTGGTGAGGTCGGGGCGGATGCCGTAGCGTTCCTGCGCGCCTCCCAGCGAGACGCGGAAGCCGGTCATGACTTCGTCGAATATCAGCACGGCGCCGTGCTGCGTGCACAACTCGCGCAAAGTCTCGAGAAACCCGGGCTTGGGCAGGATCAGGTTCATGTTCCCCGCGACCGCCTCGACGATCACGCCGGCGATTTCCGCGCCCTGCGCTTCGAACAGGGCCTTCAACTGCGCGCCGTCGTTGTAGTCGAGGACCAGCGTATGTTTGGCGATGTCC
>JAFEDL010000017.1:19214-24145 GCA_018241645.1 Pseudomonadota bacterium | reverse complement strand
AGCCGCGCGCGAGGCGGATTGCGGTCATCGTCGCCTCGGTGCCGGAAGACACCAGGCGGACCATCTCGATCGACGGCACCAGCGCGCAGATCAGCTCGGCCAGTTCGATCTCGGACGCGGTGGGCGCCCCGAAGGACAGGGCCCGCCCGGCGGCCGCCTGCACCGCCTCGACGACCGCCGGGTGGGTGTGCCCGGCGACCATGGGTCCCCACGACCCGACGTAATCGACATAGCGCTTGCCGTTGGCGTCCCACAGGTGGGCGCCGGAAGCGCGCTCGAAGAAGACGGGCGTGCCGCCGACTGAACGGAACGCGCGGACCGGCGAGTTGACCCCCGCCGGGATGCGCTGCTGGGCGCGCAGGAAGAGTTCTTCGTTTCGGTCGCTCATGCGGTGCTTTTCTCAAAGAGGATACGGTACCGGGCGGCGCGGCCGGCGATGTCCGGCGCGCCGAAAAGGTCTGCAATCACCGCGAGGCAATCCGCGCCCGCGGCGAGGGCAAGCGGGGCGTTGCCGAGCGTGATGCCGCCGATCGCGACGAGCGGCACGCCCAGCGCGCGGGCTTGCGCAAAGAGTTCGAGCGGCGCGCGGGTGGCGCCGGGCTTGGTGCCCGAGGCAAAGACGCTGCCGAACGCCACATGATCCGCGCCTTCCGCGATCGCGTGGCGCGCGGCGTCCAGGCTGGCGTAGCACGAGGCGCCCAGCAGCTTCCCGGGCAGCATGCGGCGCGCCGCGGCGACTTCGCCGTCATCCCTGCCGACGTGCGCCCCGTCGGCGTCGATGGACGCGGCGAGCGCGACGTCGTCGTTGACGATCAGCGGAACGCGCCTGGGTCGCGTCAGGCGAAGCAGGGCGAGGGCCTGCTCCCGGCGCATCGCCGGATCCGCGAGCTTGTTGCGGTACTGGAGCAGGGCGATGCCGCCATCCAGCGCCTGCGCCACCATCCGGGCCAGCGTGTCCGTCGCGGCGACGTCGGGCGTGATCGCGTACAGGCCTTTCACGAGTCCTCGCGGCCGTTCTCGATCCCGTCCGCGCCGTCGCCATCGGCTTCCCGCGCCCAGAAGAATCGGTCGGGCAGGTGCTGCCCCATGCCCGGCCGGAATCCGTGCGCCAGGGCCTGCCAGGTGTATTCCTGGGCTTCGCGCACGGCCTCCGGGACGTCCAGCCCGTTGGCCATGGTCGCGGCGATCGCGGAGGCGAGCGTGCAGCCCGATCCGTGATAGCTGCCGGGCAGGCGTTTCCAGCGGTCGCTGCGCACGATCCCTTCCTCGCCGTACAGAGTGTTGATGACTTCGGCGGTGTTCTCGTGGGTTCCCGTGATCAGGACGAACTCGCACCCGAGCGACACGAGGCGCGTCGCGCACTCGTCGAGGCCGGGGTCGTCCTCATCTTCGTCCTCCTCGGCAAGGCGCCGCGCTTCCATGCTGTTGGGCGTCAGCACCGTGGTCTGCGGGATGATCAGTTCGCGCATCGCGATGATCATGTCCTCGCTGGAGAGCGAGTCGCCGCGCCCCGAGGCGAGGACCGGGTCCATGATGACGGGCACTTCCGGGTAGTCCGAGATGATTTCCGCGATTGCCGTGATGTTCTCGACCGAGCCGAGCACGCCGAGCTTGAACGCCGCCACCGGCATGTCCTCGAGGAGCTTGCGCGCCTGGTCGATGACCCAGTCGCTGTCGATCGCGAGGAGGTCGTCGACCCCGCGCGTGTCCTGCACCGTGAGCGCCGTCACCACCGAAAGCGGGTGGCAGCCCATGCTTGCGAGCGTGAGGAGGTCGGCCTGCAGCCCGGCGCCCCCGGTGGGATCGGAGGCCGCGAAGGTGAGCACGATCGGCGGCTGGGAGGGCATGGGGGCGGGTGGCACGAGCCGCGCCGGACGGTGCGCTGCGGGGCGGGAGACTCGTGGATAAGTTAATATGCCGGGCCATTTTAACTCACCCATTTCCATCTCATGTCTGAAAACAAGGAGTTCCGCAGCTGGATGTGCCTCATTTGCGGCTGGATTTACGACGAGGCCGCAGGCCTGCCGGAAGAGGGCATCGCACCCGGGACGCGCTGGGAAGACGTGCCGATCAACTGGACCTGTCCGGAGTGCGGCGCGCGCAAGGACGACTTCGAGATGGTTGAGATCTAGGTTCGCGCATTAAGCTTGTCACTACGAGGGCTTATCTGCCCTTGCTTTGAATTCACTTTAGCGCCTAGTATTCATTCAAGCGGTTCGCGTTCTGCCGAGCGCCGGGGCGCAGGTTGCCCGTGCGAGGCACCAGGCGGGCGAATACAAAGGGGGCAGGCATGACAGAAACGGCTGCCGAATCGAAGGGCAGTCTCGCCGGCGTGAAAGTCATGGTGATCGACGACTCGAACACCATCCGCCGCAGCGCAGAAATCTTTCTCCTGCAGGCCGGCGCGACCGTGATCCTCGCCGAGGACGGGTTCGATGCGCTGGCGAAGATCGCCGACTACCTGCCGGAAGTTGTGTTCGTCGACATCATGATGCCGCGCCTCGACGGGTACCAGACCTGCGCGCTGATCAAGAAGAACCCGAAGTTCGCAGCTACCCCCGTGGTCATGCTGTCCTCCAAGGACGGTTTGTTCGACCGCGCCCGGGGCCGCATGGTCGGCTCGAACGAATACCTCACCAAACCCTTTACGAAGGACAGCCTCCTCAGGACGGTCAGCGCCCACGTGCACGGCGGCGCAGCGGCGTCCGGTTGAGCGGGGCATTCACCCAGAGACTTTCATGCCGATCAAGAAGATCCTAGTCGTGGACGATTCACCCACCGAGCGCCAGTTCATGCTCGAGGCGCTGTCCAAGCTGGGCTACCAGGTGGTGCTCGCCGAGAGCGGCGAGGAAGGCGTCGCCAAGGCGCGGTCCGAATTGCCCGACCTGGTGCTCATGGACGTGGTCATGCCGGGCTCCAACGGGTTCCAGGCCACCCGGCAGATCTCGAAGGACGAGGCCACCAAGCACATCCCCGTGATCATCTGCACCACCAAGGCGCAGGAGACCGACCGCATCTGGGGCCTGCGGCAGGGCGCCCGGGACTACATCGTGAAGCCCGTCGACGTGAACGACCTGGCGGCGAAGATCGCCGCGCTCGGCTGAACCGATGTCCCGGCGCGTCAGCCTCAAGGAATTCCAGGAGGGCCTGGCGAAGCGGCTGAAAGCCGCCGCCGGGGAGGCCGCGCCGTCAGCGCGCCTGGGATTCGAGGCTGGCGGCGAGTACTGGCTAGCGCGGCTCGACGGTTCCGGGGAAGTGCTGCAGGTGCCCGACATCCAGCGCGTTCCGCTCACCCGCGACTGGTTCCTCGGCGTGACGAACATCCGCGGAGCGCTCTATGGCGTCACCGATTTCGGCGCGTTTCTCGGCCGGCCGCCAGCCGCGCGCGGGCCCGACAACCGCCTGCTGCTCATCGGCCATCCGTACGGGGTGAACTGCGCCCTGCTGGTCTCGCGCCTCGCAGGCCTGCGCAACGTGGCCGATTTTGCGGCCGAAGAGCCGGCCGCACAGCATGCCGCCTGGTCGTCGGCCGCGTGGCGCGACAAGGAGGGGCGGGTCTGGCATGAGCTGGACACCGAACGCGTGCTGGCCCAGCGCGAATTTCTCGACATAGCCGTCCACTAGCGGCACACAGGTATCCACGGAGGATTCATGGCATTCAAACTGCCGTTCAAGCTCGGAACAAAGCAGGCCGGCCCCAAGGCCGCAGCCCCCGGCGCGCCGGCACCCGGACCGGCAGCCGGCGGGGCCGCGGCAGCCCGCGCATTCCTGGCCGGCCGCAACCTGCGCCTCGTGCTGGTTCCGGCGCTGGTGGTGCTGCTGTTCATCGCCGGGGTGCTGGTCTTCTTCAACGCGCGGGATTCCAAGCATGGCGCGCTCCACATCGCCGACGCCGGTCAGCTGCGCATGCTCTCGCAGCGGCTCGCGAAAGCCGCCCAGCAGAGCCTGCTCGGCAACCCCGAGGCCTTCAAGCAGGTGGCGGCCAGCCGCGACGCCTTCGCTTCCATCCTCGACCGGCTGGTCAAGGGCGGCGAGTCGGGCGGCGAAACCGTGCCGCCTTCGCCCGACCGGATCCAGCCGGCGCTCGAGGCGCTCAGCAAGGAGTGGCAGAAGACCGAGGCCAACGCGTCCACGCTCCTCAAGGAACAGAAGAACCTGCTCGGCCTGGGCGCGGCCGTCGCGCAGGTGAACGGCTCCAACCCGCAACTGCTGGACCTTGCCGAGCGCGTGCAGGCGCTCAAGCTGCAGAACGCCGCCTCGACCCGCGAGATCTCGACCGCCGGCCAGCTGGTGATGCTGACGCAGCGCCTGGCCAAGAACGCCAACGCGCTGCTGGCCGGCGACACGGTCGACTCCGAGGTGGCGTTCCTGCTGGGCAAGGACACCAACGAATTCCGCACGCTGCTCGCCGCGCTGCGCGAGGGCAGCGAGCAGATGCGCCTCGCGCCGGTGAAGGATCCCGAGACCGCGGCCCGGCTGGACGAGCTCGCCACGGCGTTCAAGACCTACCAGGACTCGGCTTCGGCGATCCTCGGCAACATGCAGCGCCTGATCGCCGCGAAGAACGCGGCCGCCGCGATATTCGCGGATTCCGAAAAGCTGCTGCAGGCGACCGAGACCGTGGCGAAGGAATACGACGCCGACCTCGCCGGAAGCAGGATGATCTACGTGGTGATGGTGCTGGGCCTGCTGGCGGTCGGGGTCTCGGCCTTCATTGCGGTCGACTTCGTGCGCGAGGAGCAGCGCCGGCGCGAGGAGGCGGAAGCGCAGCAGGCGGCGGTCAAGCGCCAGAACGACCAGAACCAGGCGGCGATCCTGCGCCTCATGAACGAGATGCAGAACTTCGCCGAGGGCGACCTCACGGTGAAGGCGACGGTGGGCGAGGACATCACCGGCGCGGTGGCGGACTCGGTGAACTTCGCGATCGAGGA
>JAFEDL010000017.1:9760-19086 GCA_018241645.1 Pseudomonadota bacterium | reverse complement strand
CAGGTGCTCGGCATGGCCCGCACCATCAACGACGTGTCGAGCAGCGCGACGCAGTCGGCGCAGGTGGCGCGGGCGTCGCTTGCGGCGGCCGAGAAAGGCCAGCAGGCCGTGCAGAACGCGATCTCCGGCATGAACGGCATCCGCGACCAGATCCAGGAGACGGCGAAGCGGATCAAGCGGCTGGGCGAATCCTCGCAGGAGATCGGCGAGATCGTCGAGCTGATCTCCGACATCACCGAGCAGACCAACGTGCTGGCCCTCAACGCCGCGATCCAGGCGGCCTCGGCCGGCGAAGCGGGGCGCGGGTTCACGGTGGTGGCGGAGGAGGTGCAGCGGCTGGCCGAGCGCTCGGGCGAGGCGACCAAGCAGATCGGCGCGATCGTGAAGACGATCCAGACCGACACCCAGGACGCGGTGTCCGCCATGGAGAAGAGCACCCAGGGCGTGGTCGAGGGCGCCAGGCTCTCCGACAACGCCGGCCAGGCGCTGGCCGAGATCGGCGAGGTGTCGAGGAAGCTCGCGCAGCTGATCGAGTCGATTTCGCAGACCACCCAGACGCAGGCGAAGGCCGCGGGCGCGGTGGCGGTCAGCATGGGCAACATCCTCGGCATCACCGAGCAGGCCACCGAGGGCACCAAGCGAACCGCCCAGTCGGTGGGCCAGCTCGCCACGCTGGCGCGCGACCTGAAGAGCTCGGTGGCGAACTTCAAGCTTTGATCCGCGCCCGCCACCTGCTGCCCGCCCGCCGCCGCGCCCCATGACGAGCGTGATCGACATCGGGCCGCTCAGCTGGGTGAAGAGCGAGATTGACTCCTCGCTCGAGCGCGCGCGCGCCAGCCTCAAGGCCTATGCCGCCGGCCCGCAGGACCACAAGGCGCTGAAGGCCGCGCAGACCCACCTGCACCAGGCCTATGGCGCCGTGCAGATCGTGGGTCTGCTCGGCGTGTCGCGGTTCTTCGAGGAGACCGAGCGCCTGGTGGCGGAAGTCGAGGCCGGCAGCGTGGCGGCCGGACCCGGCGTGTTCGATGCGCTGGACCGCGCCGCGCAGGCGATAGGCAAGTACCTCTCCGACCTGCTGGACGGCATACCGGACCAGCCCCTGCGGCTGTACCCGCTGCACAAGGAACTCGCCTCGCTGCGCGGCGTGAAGGACGTGTCGGAGGCGGACCTGTACTTCCCCGACCTGTCCCTGCAGCCGCCGCCGCGCGAGGAACCGCCCGTGCGCCTGTCGGCCGCGGACATGGAAACCTACCTGCGCGGCCAGCGCGCGCGGTTCCAGCGCGGCTTCCTGAAGTGGCTCAAGGAACCGGCCGACAAGGCGAGCATCGCCGACATGCTTGCCGCCGTGGACGGCATCGAATCCACCCAGCTGGCGCCTTCGCAGCGCGCGTTCTGGTGGGCGGCGGGCGCCTTCTACCAGGCGCTGGCCGACGGGGGCCTGGCGCCCGAGCCCGGCGTAAGGCTGGCGTGCTCGAAGATCGAGCAGCAGATGCGCCGGACCACCGACGGCGGCCCCGCTGTGTCCGAGCGCCTGATGCGCGAGGTGCTCTACTGGATCGCGAGGGCCTCGATCAGCGACTTCTCCACCAACGAGCGGGTTCGCGAAGCCAAGCAGGCGTTTCGCCTCGAGGGCTCCCTGCCTTCGGTCGAGCATCCTGCGGACCAGTCGCAGCGCATGCAGACGGCGCGGGCGCTGCGCGAGCAGATCTCGGGCGCCAAGGAGGCCTGGAACCGCTTTGCATCCGGGGGCGAAACCTCGCTCGCCGTCTTCGCGCGGCATGCGGATGCCGTCAGGGACCATGCGGCACAGATGGGCAGCGCCGAGCTTGCGGCCCTGGCGCGCGAGATCGCCGTGATCGCGGCATACCTCGTCACCAACCCGGCCAAGATGAGCGAACCGGTAGGCATGGAAGTCGCCACCGCGCTGCTGCTGGTCGAAAGCGCCGCCGAAAACTACGCGCGCCTCGCGCCGGAGTTCAGCGCGCAGGCCCGGGTGATGCTCGCGCGCCTGCGGGCCGCCGCGTTCGGCAAGCAGGATCCGGACGTTACGCTCGCCATGCCGGTGATCGACGACATGACCCGCCGCGCGCAGGAAAAACTCGCGATCGACGGCACGGTGGCCGAGATGCAGGCGAACCTGCTCAAGATCGAGCAGGCGCTCGACGCCTATTTCCGCGATCCCGCGCGGGCCGCGGAACTCGCGGCGCTCGAGCCTTCGATCCACCAGGTGTCGGGCGCCCTCGCCATGCTGGGCGAGGACGAGGCCGGCGCGGCCCTCGCGCGATGCCGGGAAAAGATCCTCGGCTTCGCGCGCGCGGCCACCCGGCCCGAACAGCGCGAATTCGAGGAGGTGGCGCAGATCCTCTCGGGCCTGGGGTTCTTCATCGACGCCCTGCGGCACGGCAAGGCGGATTTCGCCGCGGCGATGCAGCCTTTCGTAGCCGAGGCCACCGTAGTCCCGCCTCCCGCGCCGGCCGAACCCGAAGCGCCGGAAGCGCCCGAAGAACTCGAACAGCCCGAGGTGGACATCACCCCGCCGATCGAGGCCCCCTCGGCCGAAGCGCAGCGGCTGAAGGGCGAAAGCGACGAGGCGATCGACCAGGAACTGCTCGCGATCTTCCTGGAAGAGGCGGAAGGGGTGCTGGAGTCGATCGCGCAGGGCCTGGCGACCAGCCGCGCGCAACCCTCCGACCTGGGCGTGCTCACCACCATCCGGCGCGGCTTCCATACGCTCAAGGGCAGCGGGCGCATGGTCGGCCTGCTGCGCCTGGGCGAGGCGGCCTGGGCGGTCGAGCAGGTGATGAACCTCTGGCAGCAGGAGGAGCGCGCCGCCAACGAAACCCTGTTCGAGTTCATCGCGTACGCCCACGGCGTGTTTGCGGACTGGGTGGCGCGCCTGCAGGGCGGCCAGCCCCAGCCCGATCCGCAGCCGATCGTGGAACTGGCCGAGCGCGTCAAGCGCAGCGCGGCGGCCCAGGCCGAAGCCGCGCCGCAGCCGGCCGCGGCCGCGCCGGAGGCGCCGGCGCCGCGCGAACCCGGGCCAGCCCCGGCGCCGGAAGGCGTTGTGCGCATCGGAGGGCTTGCGATCTCGGCGTCGCTGTTCGCGGTGTTCGCGAACGAGGCCCGCCAGCACCTCGAGACCCTCGAACGCGAGCTGGCGCAGGTCGCGGCGGGCCGGACCGCGGGCGTGCGCGACGAACTCGTGCGCGCCGCGCACACCCTGGCCGGGATCTGCGGTACCGTGCAGCTGAAAGGCATGCACGACCTGGGCGCCGCGTTCGAGAACGCGCTGTTGCGTCTGAAGAACCGCCCCGCGCCGGTCACGGCAGGCGAACTGGCCCTCGCCAACGACAGCGTGCAGGCCCTGAAGATGATGTATGCGGGCGTGCTGGAGCGCGCGGTGCCGGGCACCGCCACGGCGCTGATCGCGCGGCTGGGGGCGATCACGGGCGAGGCCGCGGTGCTCGCGACCCCGGACGTGGAGGAACCCGCGGTCGCAGAGCCTGAGCTCGCGGAATCCCCGGCCGGGGAACTCGCGGGCGCACCGGCCGAGGCGCCGGCCGAAGACCGCCGCCAGCGCCGCCTCGAGGATGAGATCGACGCGCAGCTGCTGCCCATCTTCCTCGAGGAGGCGAACGAGCTGGTCCCGCAGATCGGCGAACTGCTGCGCGCATGGCGCGCGGCGCCCGCGGATTTCGACCCCGCCCGCGCCATGCAGCGCGCGCTGCACACCCTCAAGGGCAGTGCACGGATGGCGGGGGCGATGGGCCTGGGCGAGCTGACCCACAACATGGAAACGCGCGTCGAGAACGCCATCGCGCTGAACCTCACGCCCGGCCAGTTCTTCGACGACCTGGAGACCTCCTACGACCGCATCGGCCTCCTGCTTGAGCGGGTGCAGCATCCGCGTGCGCCCGAAGAGGCCGCGCCGCCGGAGGTCCGGGAAGCACCGCCGGCCACCCAGGCCGGTCCGGCGGTGCGGGAGGCGGTGGCGCCGCGCGAGGAAGCGAAGGTGCACGCGATGATGCGCGTGCGCGCCGACGTGCTCGAAAAGCTAGTGAACGAGGCCGGCGAGGTTGCGATCACCCGCACGCGCATCGAGACCGAAATGCACGGGCTCAAGGCGGCGCTGGGGGAACTCACCGAGAACGTCGCGCGCCTGCGCCGCGAGCTGCGCGAGATCGAGATCGCCGCCGAATCGCAGCTCGCCTCGCGCATGCAGGCGACGCAGCTCGCGGAGGGGCATTTCGACCCGCTCGAATTCGACCGTTTCACGCGCTTCCAGGAACTCACGCGGATGATGGCCGAGAGCGTCAACGACGTTTCGACCGTGCAGCAGACGCTCAACAAGGTCGCCGACGACACCGATGCCGCGCTCGCCGCCCAGGCGCGCCTCAACCGCGAGCTGCAGCAGGACCTCATGCGCATCCGCATGGTGCCGATCGGCTCGATCGTCGAGCGCCTGCACCGCATCGTTCGCCAGACCTCCAAGGAACTGGGCAAGCGCGCCAACCTCGACATCCGCGGCGTGAACGTCGAACTGGACCGCTCGGCGCTCGAGCGCATGACCGGTCCGCTCGAGCACCTGCTGCGCAACGCGATCACGCACGGCCTCGAGATGCCCGATGCCCGCGTCGCCGAGGGCAAGGCCGCGATGGGCGAGATCGCCCTCGAGGTGCGCCAGGAGGGCAACGAAGTGACGCTGGTGCTGGCCGACGACGGGGCGGGCCTGCACCTCGGCCGGATCCGGGAGAAGGCGACGGCCCGCGGCCTGCTGCAGCCGGGCGAATCGCGCAGCGACCAGCAGCTGGCCGAGCTGATCTTCACGCCCGGGCTGTCGACGGCCGAGACCGTGACCGAACTGGCCGGGCGCGGGGTCGGGCTGGACGTGGTGATGAGCGAGGTGAGCGCCCTCGGCGGGCGCATCGAGCTTGCCTCCACGCCGGGCCAGGGCACGCGCTTCACGATCCGGCTCCCGCTCACCACCGCGGTCATCCAGGCAGTGCTCGTCAAGGTCGGCAGCCGCACCTACGCGCTGCCGTCGGTGATGGTCGAGCAGGTCCAGCAGATGCGCCAGGAGCCCCTGCAGCGCGCCCGGGCCGCGGGCGCGATCGAATGGGCCGGCCGCCGCTATCCGCTGCACCACCTGCCGGCGCTGCTGGGCGAAGCGGCCGCGCCGGCGCCGGCCGAGCAGCGCCGCTATACCCCGGTCCTGCTGGTGCGCAGCGGCGTGGAGGCGATCGCGGTGGAAGTCGACGACATGCTCGGCAATCAGGAAGTCGTGGTGAAGAACATCGGGCCGCAGCTTGCGAGCGTCCCGGGCATCGCGGGCGCCACCGTGCTCGGCACCGGCGAGATCGTGATGATCCTGAATCCGGTGCCGCTCGCGGCGCGTCCCGCGGCCGCCTACGCGCTGGTCACGAGCCCGCATGTCCAGGCGAGCGCGGTGCCGGTGCAGCCGTGCGTCATGGTCGTCGACGATTCGCTCACGGTGCGCAAGATCACCGGCCGCTTGCTGGCGCGCGAGGGCTATCGCGTGGTGACCGCCCGCGACGGCGTCGAGGCGCTGGAGCTGCTGGCCGAGAGCGTGCCGGACGTGATGCTGGTGGACGTCGAGATGCCGCGCATGGACGGGTTCGACCTCACCCGCAACGTGCGCGCGGACGCGCGGCTGAAGGGGGTGCCGATCATCATGATCACCTCGCGCACCGCGGACAAGCACCGCAACTACGCGACCGAGCTGGGCGTCAACGTGTTCCTGGGCAAGCCCTACCAGGAAGAAGAGCTGCTGAGCCACATCGCCGCGTTCGTCGGCCGCTCCTGAGGCCGGGCCCGCGCGGCGTCGCGCTTCACTCCGTCCGCCGCACCTTGCCGTAGCGTTCGAGCGTGCGCTTGCGCGCCTCGCCGTGGTCGACCACGGGCGCGGGATAGTCGCGCCCGATCACGCAGCCCGCGGCCTGCTGCTCCAGGGGGGCCATCTTCCAAGGGGCATGGATGAACTTTGCCGGCACCCTCTCCAGTTCGGGAAGGTAGCGGCGGATGAAGTTCCCCTCGGCGTCGAAGCGTTCCGACTGGGTCACCGGGTTGAAGATCCGGAAGTAGGGCTGCGCATCGCATCCGGTGGACGCCGCCCACTGCCAGCCGCCGTTGTTGGCGGCCAGGTCGAAGTCGTTCAGCTGGCCGGCGAAGTAATGCTCGCCGCGCCGCCAGTCGATGCCGAGGTCCTTGGTGAGGAACGAAGCCGTGACCATGCGCAGCCGGTTGTGCATGTAGCCGGTCTGGTTGAGCTGGCGCATCGCGGCATCCACCAGCGGATAGCCCGTGCGCGCTTCGCACCAGGCGGCGTACAGGTCGTCCCGGTCGTCCCAGCGGATCGCGTCGTACTCGGGTCGGAACGCGCGCTCCGCCACCCGCGGATGGTTCGACAGGATCATGAAGTAGAAGTCCCGCCAGACCAGTTCGGACAACCAGGTGGCTGCGCCTTCGCTCCCCGCCTTGGAGGCGCGCGCGACGAGTTCGCGGATCGAGGTGGTGCCGAAGCGCAGGTGCACGGAGAGGTAGGAAGGCCCTTTCAGTGCCGGAAAATCGCGCCGCTCCCGGTAGGCGGCCATTCGCCTCGAGAAATCCGCGAGCAGTGCCCTTGCGCCGGAGGCCCCGGCGGGCACAGACAGTGCGGAAAGGTTTGTGCGCTGGAACCCGAGGTCCTCGAGCGAAGGCGCGCCGGCGCCGGGCGCGGGGGCCAGGTGCGCGGCGTATTTCTCCACGGGGTAGGGCTTGACGAAGAACGGCGCGAGCCTTGCGAGCCAGGCGTTCTTGTACGGGGTGAACACCGAGAACGGCGTGCCCGACTGCGTGAGCACTTCGTCCTTTTCGAAGATGACCTGGTCCTTGCGGGTGTGGAACGCAATGCCTTGCGCCTGCAGCGCCGCGCCGACCCCGGCATCGCGCGCGATCGCTTGCGGCTCGTAGTCGTGGTTGGCGTAGACGGCGTCCGCGCCGAGCCGGACGGCCAGCCGCGGGATCTCCTCGCGCGCCCGCCCGTGCAGCACGTGCAGGCCGCCGCCGGCCGCGCGCAGCGACTCGCCGAGCTCGCGCACGCTCTCCCAGATGAATTCGACCCGCCGGTCGGCGCGCGACGGCAGGGCATCGAGGATCTCGGTGTCGAAAACGAAAGCGCAATGCACCGCGGAATGGGCCTTGAGCGCGGCGTACAGCGCGGCATGGTCGTGGGCGCGCAGGTCGCGCCGGAACCAGACCAGAGCCTTGCTGTTCGAATCTGCCATGGGTGCGGGGCCTTGCCAGTGTGGGGACGCGGGTCCGGGTGTCTGGCCGCAAGCCGGCCGGAGCGGGTAAAATAGCTGCCAGCATGCAATCGATCAAATGTCCTCGATCAATCTGACCCACCACTTCCTGATCGCCATGCCGGCCATGGCCGATCCGTATTTCACGAGGACATTGACCTATATCTGCGAGCACAACGAACAGGGCGCGCTCGGCGTGGTGGTGAACCGGCCGATCGACATGACCCTGCGCTCGCTCTTCGACCGCCTGTCGCTGCCGATCGCCAACGACGACATCGGCGACGCGCCGATCTACTTCGGCGGCCCGGTGCAGACCGACCGCGGGTTCGTGCTGCACGAGCCGGCCGGCAACTGGCAGTCTACGCTCAAGGTGCGCGACTCCGTCGGCCTCACCACCTCCAAGGACATCCTCGAAGCGGTCGGGCGCGGCGAGGGGCCCAGGCGCCTGCTGGTGACCCTGGGCTATGCCGGATGGTCCGCCGGCCAGCTCGAGCACGAGCTCGGCCAGAACGCCTGGCTCTCGGTCGAGGCCCAGGGCGACCGCATCCTGTTCGACACGCCGGCCGACGAGCGCCTGCCCGCGGCCCTCAGCCTGCTGGGGATCGACCTCGCGAGCCTGTCCGAGGATGCGGGACATGCCTGAGCGCGGGCGCGATTCAACCGTCGCGGTGATGGCAGAGTCCGGCACAGTGCTCGCATTCGATTTCGGCACCAAGCGCATCGGCGTCGCGGTCGGGGAGTCGATGATCGGCCTGGCCCATCCGCTGGCCCAGATAGTCGGCGAGGAAACCGAACCGCGCTTCGCGGCAATCGCGAAAGTGATCGCCGAATGGCAGCCCAAACGGCTGGTGGTCGGGCTTCCGCTGACGGAGGAGGGCGCATCGCAGGACAGCACCCGCCGCGCCCAGCGCTTTGCGCGCCAGCTCGAGGGGCGCTTCGGCCTCCCGGTCGCCTTCGTGGACGAGCGCTATTCCTCGGTCGACGCCGAGGCGGGCATGCGTGAATCGGGCGCGCGCAAGGCGATCAACGAAAAGCGCACCGACTCGGCCGCCGCCCAGCTCATCCTGCAACAGTATTTCCACGAACATGCTGCCTGACGCCGAAGCGCTCTGCGCCAAGCTGGTCACCGAGCTCAAGCCCCATATCAAGCCGTCCACGGCCATGATCGGGCTCTACACCGGCGGCGCCTGGCTGGCCCAGAAGCTGCATCCCCAGCTCGGGCTGTCCACACCGCTCGGCCTGATGGACATCGCCTTCTATCGCGACGATTACCACAAGCAGGGCCTGCACCACGACCCCAAGCGGACCGAGATCGCGTTCGAGGTCGAGGGCCGCGACCTGCTGCTGGTCGACGACATCCTGTACACCGGGCGCACGGTGCGCGCGGCGATGAACGAGCTCTTCGACTACGGCAGGCCGGCGAGCATCTCGCTGGTGGTGCTGGCCGACCGCGGCGGGCGGCAGCTGCCGATCTGCGCGCAGTTCTGCGGGACCCGGGTGGACGTGCCCGAAGGCCGGCGGCTGCGCATGAAGCGCGACGCGGCCGGCCGGCTCAGCCTGGAGATCGACGGTGAATAATCCCCAGCTCAACGCGGCGGGCGAGCTCCAGCACCTCCTGTCCATCGAAGGCCTGCCGCGCGCGATCCTCACCCAGATCCTCGACACCGCGCATTCCTTCGTCGGCGTAACCGAGCGCGAGGTCAAGAAGGTGCCGCTCCTGCGCGGCAAGAGCGTGTTCAACCTGTTCTTCGAGCCTTCCACCCGCACGCGCACGACGTTCGAGATCGCGGCCAAGCGCCTGTCCGCGGACGTCATCAACCTGAACATCGCGGCCTCCTCGCAGACCAAGGGCGAGTCGCTGCTCGACACGGTGGCCAACCTGTCGGCCATGCAGGCGGACATCTTCATCGTGCGCCACGCGGCCTCCGGCGCGCCGTACCTGATCGCGCGCAACGTCAAGCCGCACGAGCATGTGGTGAACGCGGGCGACGGCCGGCACGCGCATCCGACGCAGGGCCTGCTGGA
>JAFEDL010000017.1:9424-9753 GCA_018241645.1 Pseudomonadota bacterium | reverse complement strand
ATCGTCGGGGACATCCTGCACTCGCGCGTGGCGCGTTCGCTGATCCACGGCCTGACCACGCTGGGCGCGCCCGAAGTGCGGGTGATCGCGCCGGAAACGCTGCTTCCCACGGGCGTCGCCAGCATGGGCGTGAAGGTCTTCCACGACATGAAGAAGGGCCTCGCCGGCGCCGACGTGGTCGTGATGCTGCGCCTGCAGAACGAGCGCATGCGCGGCGCGCTGCTGCCCAGCGCGCAGGAATTCAACAAGAACTACGGCCTGTCGGCCGACAAGCTTTCGCTGGCCAAGTCCGACGCGATCGTGATGCACCCCGGGCCGATGAACCGCGG
>JAFEDL010000017.1:1144-9407 GCA_018241645.1 Pseudomonadota bacterium | reverse complement strand
CGGTGATCCTGCCGCAGGTCACCTTCGGCATCGCGGTGCGGATGGCGGTCATGAGCATCATCGCGGGCAACTGATGAAGACACTCATCAAGGGCGGACGCGTCATCGACCCGGCCAGCGGCCGGGACGCGATCGGCGACGTGCTGGTCGAGGGCGAGCGCATCGTGGCGCTGGACGCCGCCGCAGGCGGGGCAGCGGCCGACAAGATCATCGACGCCAAGGGGCTGGTCGTCGCCCCGGGCCTCGTCGACATCTGCGCGCGGCTGCGCGAGCCCGGTTTCGAATACAAGGCCACGCTGGAATCCGAGATGCATGCCGCGGTGGCCGGCGGGGTGACCAGCCTCGCCTGCCCGCCCGACACCGACCCGCCGCTGGACGAGCCGGGGCTGGTGGACATGCTGCGCAGGCGGGCCAAGGCCCTGACGCAGGCGCGCCTCTACCCGATCGGCGCGCTGACGGTGAAGCTCGAAGGCGAGCGCCTGACCGAGATGGCGGAACTGCACGAATCCGGGTGCCTGGCTTTCACCCAGGCCAACGTGCCGCTCGACGACACGCAGGTGCTCTGGCGGGCGCTGCAATATGCGGGGACTTTCGGCTTCCCGGTCTGGCTGCGCGCCGAGGACCTGTCGCTTTCCCGCGACGGCGTGGCCCACGACGGCGAAGTGGCCACTCGCCTCGGCCTGCAGGGCATCCCGGCGTTCGCCGAGACGATCGCGCTGGGCAAGCTGCTGCTGCTGGTGCGCGCCACCGGCACCCGCCTGCACGTGTGCCGCATCTCCACCGCCGGCGCCGTCGAGATGATCCGCGCGGCCAAGGCCGAGAAGCTGCCGGTGACCTGCGATGTGGGGATCCACCACGTCCACCTGTCCGAGATGGATCTCGGCTATTTCGACTCCCACTGCCACCTCGTGCCGCCCCTGCGCAGCCTGCGGGACCGGGACGCCCTGCGCGCGGGGCTCGCGGACGGCACGATCGACGTGATCTGCTCCGACCATACCCCGGTGGACGAGGACGCCAAGCAGATGCCCTTCAGCGAATCCGAGGTGGGCGCGACCGGCCTGGAACTGCTGCTGCCGCTGACCCTGAAATGGGCCGCGGAAGCCAAGCTCCCGCTGGCCCGGGCCCTCGCCAAGGTGACCAGCGATGCGGCTCGGGTGCTCGGCGTGAAGTCGGGACGCGTGGAACCAGGTGCGCCGGCGGACCTGGCCATCTTCGATGCAGGCGCCCACTTTCGCGTCGTCCCCGAAGCGCTGAAGAGCCAGGGCAAGAACACGCCGTTCATCGGGTATGAACTGGCAGGGCAGGTGCGTTACACCCTGGTGGACGGCAGCGTCGTCTACGCGGGCGCGCAAAAATAGGAATGCTGCGCGCAACGGCCGCACTGACCTGCGCACTCGCGCTAGCCGCCTGCTCCTCTGCTCCCTACCGGGAGCCGCCGCAGCGCGAAGCCTCGGCCCCGGCCCAGTCTCCCGGGCCCGCGCGGCCCGGCGGTTACTACAAGGACGACGGTCCCGGTGCGAACCCGCCCGACCTCGACAAGATCCCGGATGCGCAACCGAAGCGGGAGCCTTTGCACCGGTTCGCCAACAACCCCTACCAGGTATTCGGCAAGGATTACGTGCCGCTGCGCGTCGCGGGCTCGTTCCGCGAGCGCGGCATCGCCAGCTGGTACGGCCGGCGCTACAACGGCCAGAAGACCTCCAGCGGCGAAATCTACGACATGTACGCGATGACCGCGGCGCACCCGACCCTGCCGATCCCGAGCTACGCGCGGGTGACCAACCTGGCCAATGGCCGCAGCGTCGTGGTGCGCGTGAACGACCGCGGGCCGTTCCACTCGGACCGCGTGATGGACCTGTCCTACGTCGCCGCCTACCGGCTGGGCTATGTGCAGGCAGGCAGCGCGCTGGTGGAAGTCGAGAGCCTGGCCGTCGACGGGACGCAGGTCGCTGCCGCCGTTGCGCCGAGAGCCGCACCCGCACCAGAGGCGCCCGCGCCGGTCGCCGCGCCGCTGCCGGTGTCGACGAACGCAAGCGGGGTGTTCCTGCAGCTGGGCGCATTCTCTGTGCGCGACAACGCCGACCTGTTCCGCGCCAAGGTCTACAAGGAACTCGCCTGGCTGAACGACCCGATCGAGGTGTCCGCGCAGGGCAGCCTGTTCCGCCTGCAGCTCGGGCCCTACCGCACGCAGGACGACGCGCGCCAGATGGCCGAACGAATCCAGAAAGAACTGAACCTCAGGCCGGTCCTGCTTGTCCGATAGTGAGGAAAAGGGGGCTCCGCCCCCCTCTCCCTTTATAATCCGCCGCTTTTTTTCTCCCAAGGTCCCCATGCTGCGCGCCGTTGCTTCGCTCGTCCTGACCCTCTGCTTCTCCCTGTCGAACGCCCAGACCCCGCCGCCGGTGATCGGCAAGGCCTACGTGGTCGCCGATGTCTCCAGCGGCCAGATCCTCGCGAGCGAAAGGCCGGACGAGCGCTTCGAGCCCGCCTCGCTGACCAAGATCATGACCGCCTACGTCGTATTCCAGGCGCTCAGGGACAAGAAGCTCACGCTGGACCGGGTCGTCCCGGTGTCGGAAAAGGCCTGGCGCGCGGGCGGCTCGCGCATGTTCATCGACCCCAAGAACCCGGTCACGGTCGACCAGCTGATCCGCGGCATGATCGTGCAGTCGGGCAACGACGCCTGCATCGCGCTGGCCGAGGCGATCGGCGGCACGGAAGACGTGTTCGCCCAGATGATGAACCGCGAGGCGCAGCGCCTCGGCATGAAGAACACCAACTTCGTGAATTCCAACGGCCTGCCGGACCCGCAGCACTACAGCTCGGCGCGCGACATGTACCTGATCGCCTCGGCGCTGATCCGCGACTTCCCGGCCGAATACGCCACCTACTACTCGATGAAGGAATACCGCTTCAACAACATCACCCAGATGAACCGCAACCGCCTGCTGTGGCTGGACCCCACCGTGGACGGAATGAAGACCGGCTTCACCGAGGCGGCGGGCTATTGCCTCGTGGCCTCCTCCAAGCGCGGGCCGCGGCGGCTGCTGAGCGTGCTGCTGGGCTCGACTTCGGAGGCCACCCGCGCGCAGGAGTCGCAGAAGCTGCTCAACTGGGGGTTCCAGTTCTTCGACGCGGTGAAGCTCTACGACAAGGGGCAGGCGGTGAAGGCGATCGAGGTCTGGAAGGGCACGGCCGCCGAGGTGAAGGCCGGGTTCACGGGCGACATGTACATCACCGTGCCCAAGGGCCAGGCCGAGAAGGTCAAGGCCGACCTGCTCGCCCAGCAGCCGCTGGTCGCGCCCGTCAGCCAGGGCCAGAAGATCGGCGTGATGCGCGTCACGCTCGAGGGCAAGGCCATCGGCGAGTACCCGGTGGTGGCGCTCGAGTCGGTGGGCGTGGCCGGCATTTTCGGGCGCGCCTGGGATACACTCAGGCTGTGGATCAAGTAGGCGCGCAATACCCGGTACAAGCCATACTCGCGAGGCAGCCATGACGGTGTTCCTGAACGGCGAATTCATGCCGATGGAAGAGGCGAAGGTGCCCGTGCTCGACCGCGGCTTCATCTTCGGCGACGGGATCTACGAGCTCGTGCCGGTGTACTCGCGCACGCCGTTCCGCCTCGAGGGGCACCTCGCGCGCATGGAACGCAGCCTCTCCGAGGTGAAGATCCGCAATCCCTACACGCGCGCCGAATGGACGAGGATCATCGAGCAGATGATCGCCGCGCACCCGTTCGACGACCAGGGCGTGTACTGGCAGGTCACCCGCGGCGTCGCCAGGCGTGACCACGCCTTCCCCAAGGACGTGCAGCCGACCGTGTTCATGATGTCGAACCCGCTCGTGAACCCGTCGAAGGCGGTGATCGAAGGCGGCGCGAAGGCGGTCAGCGCGCAGGATTTCCGCTGGCATCGCTGCGACCTCAAGACCATCTCCCTGATCGGCAACTGCATGCTCCGGCAGATCTCGGCCCAAGAGGGGGCCATCGAGACGCTCCTGTTCCGCGACGGCAGGCTCACCGAGGCCTCGGCCTCGAACGCCTACATCGTGAAGGACGGCGTGATCGCAACCCCGCCCAAGGACAACCTGATCCTGCCCGGGATCACGCTCGACGTGGTGTTCGACATCGTCAAGCGCGGCCAGCTGCCGCTCGAGGTGCGCGAGATCACGGAAGCCGAAGTGCGCGGCGCGGACGAGGTGTGGGTGAGCTCGTCCTCGAAGGAAATCGTCGCGATCGTCGACCTCGACGGCCGGCCGGTCGGCAACGGCCGGCCCGGGCCGGTGTTCCGCAAGGCGTGGCAGCTCTACCAGGACTTCAAGGGCGAGGTCATGCGCGCCGGCAAGCCGGCGAAGGCGGCCTGAGCGCGGTGGACGGCGAAGACGACACCGTCAAGCGCGAGTCCCTGCTCGCCTTCCCGACCGAATTCCCGATCAAGGTCATGGGCCGCCGCGAGGGCGACTTCGCGCAGGGCGTGATGGAGATCGTGATGCGCCACTCGCCCGGCTTCGACCCGAAGACCATGGAGATGCGCCCCAGCAGCAAGGGCAAGTACCTCGGGATCACGGTGACCATCCAGGCGCAATCGCGCGAGCAGCTCGACGCCCTGTATCGCGATCTCAGCGCGCACCCGGCCGTGGTGATGGTGCTGTGAGCGCCGTCGCCCTCGACACCGCGCTGATCGTGCGCAAGGTGGGCCGCGTGGACTACCAGGACGCGCTGGAGGCCATGCGCAAGTTCACCGCCGCCCGCGCGGAGGACACGCCGGACGAGCTCTGGGTGCTCGAGCATCCGCCCGTCTACACGCTCGGCCAGGGGGCGGACCCGGCGCATGCGCCGCAGGCGGACACCGGCATCCCGGTGGTGCGCGTCGAACGCGGGGGCGAGGTCACCTACCACGGCCCCGGGCAGGTGGTGGTGTACACGCTGGTGGACCTCGCCCGCCTCGGCATCAAGGTGCGCGAGTTCGTGCAGCTGCTCGAGCAATGCGTGATCGACCTGCTCGCCGCGCACGGCGTGGCGGCCGAAAGGAAACCCGGCGCGCCCGGCGTGTACGTGAAGGGCGCCAAGGTCGCGGCCCTGGGCATCCGGGTCACCCGCGGCCGCGCTCTGCACGGCCTCGCGCTCAACGTGGACATGGAACTTGCGCCGTTCGGCGCGATCAACCCCTGCGGGTATCCCGGCCTGGCGGTGACGCAGACCCGCGACCTCGGCATTGCCGCGGGGACCGATGAACTCGGGATCGAGCTGGCCCGGCGCATCGCCCGACAACTGGAAATGCACTATGCGTGAAGCAGGCGTCAAGGAAAAGGGCAAGGCGAAAACCGCCAGGATCCCGATCAAGATCGTCCCCAGGGAGGCGCTCCGGAAGCCCGACTGGATCCGGGTGAAGGCGCCAAGCATGAATTCGCGCTTTGCCGAGATCAAGCAGGTCCTGCGCGAGCAGAGCCTGCACACGGTGTGCGAGGAAGCCTCCTGCCCGAACATCGGCGAGTGCTTCGGCAAGGGTACGGCGACGTTCATGATCCTGGGCGACATCTGCACGCGGCGCTGCCCGTTCTGCGACGTCGGCCACGGCCGGCCGCTGCCGCCGGACGCCGACGAGCCGCGGCACCTGGCCGAGACCATCGCCAGGCTGAAGCTGCGGTACGTCGTGATCACCAGCGTGGACCGCGACGACCTGAAGGACGGGGGCGCGCAGCATTTCGTCGACTGCATCCGCTCCGTCCGGCAGGCCTCGCCCGCGACGACGATCGAGGTGCTGGTGCCGGACTTCCGCGGACGGCTGGACCGGGCCATCGAGATCCTCGTGAACGCCCCGCCCGACGTGATGAACCACAACCTCGAGACGGTGCCGCGGCTGTACAAGCAGGCGCGCCCCGGCGGGGATTACAAGCACTCGTTGACCCTCCTGCAGGAATTCAAGCGCCGCTACCCGGGGGTGCCCACCAAGTCCGGCCTGATGGTCGGGCTGGGCGAGACGGACGAGGAGATCCTCGCCGTGATGCGCGACCTGCGCGCGCACGACGTGGACATGGTGACGATCGGCCAGTACCTGCAGCCCGGCCCGCACCACCTGCCGGTGGAGCGCTACGTGCACCCGGACGTGTTCGCGATGTTCGAGCGGGAAGCGAAGGCGATGGGCTTCCGCCACGCGGCGATCGGGGCCATGGTGCGCTCCTCCTACCACGCGGACCAGCAGGCGCACGAGGCCGGGGTGGCGGACCAGGCCGGCTAAGGAATGTACTGGTACCGGTACAAAATTGGCCGAAGATCGGCTCCTGGAGCGGACTTTCTAAATAAATTGTCCGAAATATCGAGGAACTAGGCTGGCTCGGCGAGAGCCTTCTCCAGCACGGCGTGCAGCTCGGCCACCGAGGGCTCCCCGACATACTGCTTCACGATCCTCCCGCGGCGGTCGACCACGAAGGTCGTCGGGGTGGCCTGCACGTTGCCCCACTGCTTGGCGATCGCGCCGTCGAAGTCCAGCGAAACCCGGAAGGGCAGGGCATGCTTCTGCGCATAGTCGGCCACCAGGTTGGGATGGTCGTAGCTCATCGCCACCGCCACCATGTCGTAACCGCGGGGCGCAAATTTCCGGTAGGTCTCGGCCATCATCGGCATCTCGCGCACGCACACCTCGCAGGAGGTGGCCCAGAAATTCACCAGCACCACCTTGCCGCGCAGGTCGGCCGTGGTGAAGCTCTGTCCGGCCAGGGTCGCAAAGCGGACTTGCGGCGCGTTGTCGCCGGGCGTGGAGGAGCACCCGCCTGCCGCCGCCAGCGCCAGAATGAGGATAAGCTTGCCGAAACGTTTGAAGGAGGCATCCATGGGAACCCGCATTTTCGCCCTGATCACCGGACTTGTCATTGCCGTGCCGGCCCTCGCCGGGCTGGAGTCCATCACCAACCAGGACGCCACCGCCGGTTTGAGGGAGGCGCTGGTCAAAGGTTCCCAGGTCGCGGTGGAGGCGCTCGGCAAGCAGGACGGCTTCTTCGGCAACGCCAAGGTGAAGATCCCGCTGCCGGAGTCGGCGCAGAAGGTCGAGAAAGTCATGCGCCAGTTCGGCATGGGCAAGCAGGCCGACGAGCTGGTCCTCACGCTCAACCGCGCGGCAGAGGCCGCCGTGCCCGAGGCCAGGACCCTGCTGGTCGACGCCGTGAAGAAGATGAGCGTGCAGGACGCCAAGGCGATCCTGACCGGCGGGCAGGATTCCGCGACCCAGTACTTCAAGCGCACCACCAGCGACCAGCTGCGGGTGAAATTCCTGCCGATCGTGAAGAAGGCCACCGCGAAGGTGAAGCTCGCGCAGAAATACGACGAGTACGCGGGCAAGGGCGTGAAGTTCGGCCTCGTGAAGAAGGAGGACGCCAACCTCGACAACTACGTCACGCAGAAGGCGCTGGACGGGTTGTTCGTGATGGTGGCCGAGGAGGAGGCCAAGATCCGCCAGAACCCCGCGGCGGCGGCGAGCAGCGTGCTGAAGAAGGTGTTCGGCGCGCTGAAGCTCTGATCGTCGAAGGGGGTAACGGGGGGAACATCGGGTTCCCCCTGTTCGTCGAAGGGGGTAACGGGGGGAACATCGGGTTCCCTCTGTTCCTCAGTGTGCTTTATCCCAGTTGTCGCCGACGCCGATGTCGACGATCAGCTGGACATCGAGCTTGCCGACGTTCTGCATGAGGTCGGGCAGCGCGCCCTTCACCGCGTCCAGTTCGCCTTCCGGCACCTGCAGCACGAGTTCGTCGTGCACCTGCATGATCAACAGCGTTGCAAGCTTCTGAGCGTCCAGCCAATCCTGCACGCGCACCATCGCAAGCTTGATGAGGTCGGCCGCGGTGCCCTGCATGGGCGCGTTGATCGCGGCGCGCTCGGCCGCCTGCTTCCTCTGCGGGCCGCCGCTCCTGATCTCCGGCAGCCATAGCCGCCGGCCGAACACGGTCTCGACGTAGCCGCGGCTGCGCGCGAGCTCCCGCGTCTCCTGCATGTAGCGCGCGACGCCCGGGTAGCGGTTGAAATAGCTGTCGATGTAGGCCTGCGCGGTGACGCGCTCGATGCCCAGGTTCTGCGCGAGCCCGAACGCCGACATGCCGTAGATCAGCCCGAAATTGATCGCCTTGGCGGCGCGGCGTTCGTCGTTCGTGACTTCCTCGAGCTTGCGGCCGAAAACCTCGGCCGCGGTGGCGCGGTGCACGTCATGGCCGTGCTCGAAGGCATGCCGCAGGCCCGCGTCGCCCGACAGGTGGGCCATGATGCGCAGCTCGATCTG
>JAFEDL010000017.1:0-1125 GCA_018241645.1 Pseudomonadota bacterium | reverse complement strand
GGGATGTTCTGCAGGTTCGGGTCGTTGGAGGCCAGGCGCCCAGTGACCGCCACCGCCTGCGAGTAGGTGGTGTGCACGCGGCCGGTCTTCGCATCCACCATGCGCGGCAGCTTGTCGGTGTAGGTGGACTTCAGCTTGGCGATGCCGCGGTAGTCGAGCAGGATCCTCGGCAGCGGGAAATCGGCGGCCAGCTCCTGCAGCACGTCCTCGTCGGTCGAGGGCTGGCCGCCGGGGGTCTTCTTCTTCACCGGCAGTCCCTGCTTCTCGAACAGGATCTCCTGGATCTGCTTGGGCGAGTTGAGGTTGAACGGCTGGCCGGCCGCCTCGTGCGCCTTCCTCTCCAGCTCCATCATCTCGCGGCCGAGCTCGTTGCTCTGCGCGTCTAGCCTGGCGGCGTCGAGCAGCACGCCGTTGCGTTCCATCCTCAGTAGCACCGGCATCACCGGCATCTCGATCGTCTCGTAGACGAGCTTGAGCTTTTCGTCGGCGGCGATCCGGGGGTACAGCGCCTCGTGGACCGCGAGCGTGCAGTCGGCGTCCTCGGCGGAGTATTGCGTGGCCCGCGCCACGTCCACCTCGGCGAACGAGATGCGCGATGCCCCTTTGCCGGTCACCGCGTCGTAGCTGATCGTCTCCCAGCCCAGGTGCCGGCGCGCGAGCGTCTCGAGGTCGTGCCGCTCGTGCACTTCGAACACGTACGACTCGAGCAGCGTGTCGTGCGCGATGCCGCGCAGCGCCACGCCGTGGTTGGCGAGGATGTGCGCGTCGAACTTGAGGTTCTGGCCGACCTTGGTGCGCTTGTCGCTCTCGAGCCAGGGCTTGAGGATCTCGAGCGCACGCCCGACGCCCATCTGGTCGGGCGCCCCGGCATAGCGGTGCGCTACGGGAACGTAGAATGCTTCCCCGCCGAAGGCGAACGATAACCCGACCAGGTTGGCGACCATGGGCTCGAGCCCGTCGGTCTCCGTGTCGAAGCCGACCAGCGCCGCATCGGCAAGGCGCGGGGCCAGGCTGCGCAGCCCGGGCTCGTCGATGATCATCGCATAGCTGCGGCGCGCCTGGTCCGAAGGAGTCGGCGCCGCCGCGGGCGAGGCGGCAGGGCCGCGAAACTCTCGCGCATCCGCC
>JAFEDL010000179.1 GCA_018241645.1 Pseudomonadota bacterium | reverse complement strand
GCCGGCCGCGTCGACGAGCTCGGACAATTTCGCCCCGGCCTCGTCCCCGCCGATGACCGACAGCAGCCGGGCGTGCGCGCCCAGGGCCGCGCAGTTGCGCGCCACGTTGGCCGCGCCGCCGGGCCTTTCCTCGACGCGCGTCACGCGCACCACCGGGACCGGCGCTTCCGGCGAAATCCTCGTCACCTCGCCGAACCAGTAGCGGTCGAGCATCACGTCGCCCACCACGAGGATGCGCGCCCTGGCGGTATCGAACACGCGCTCCTGAGCGGCGCTCATGCGGGCCTTCCTATGGCGAAGTACTCGATGCCCAGCCGCTTCATCGCGGCCGGGTCGTACAGGTTGCGGCCGTCGAAGATCGCGGGCGTCTTGAGCTTCGCCTTCACGGCCTCGAAGTCGGGGCTGCGGAACTCCTGCCATTCGGTGACCACGCACAGTGCATCGCATCCTTCCAGCGCGGCCGCCGCGCTGCCGGCCAGTTCGACGCGCGGCTCGCCCGCGAACAGCCGGGCGGCCTCGTGGCCCGCGACCGGGTCGTAGGCCCGCACCGAGGCGCCGGCCTCGAGCAGCGCGGCGATCAGCACGAGGCTCGAAGCCTCGCGCATGTCGTCCGTGTTGGCCTTGAAAGCGAGGCCCCAGAGCGCGAACTTGCGCCCCGCCAGGTTCGCGCCGAACCGCGCCTTGACCTTGCCGGCCAGCACGCCTTTCTGCGCCTCGTTCACCGCGTCCACCGCCGCCAGCAGGCGCAGCGGGTGGCCGGCCTGTTCGGCGGTGCGCTGCAGCGCCTTCACGTCCTTCGGGAAGCACGAGCCGCCGTAGCCCGCGCCCGCGTACAGGAAATGGTAGCCGATGCGCGCATCGGAACCGATCCCGCGCCGCACCTCCTCGATGTCGGCGCCGATGCGCTCGGCGAGGTTGGCCAGGTCGTTCATGAACGAGATGCGCGTGGCGAGCATCGCGTTGGCCGCGTACTTGGTCAGCTCGGCCGAGCGCACGCTCATCACCATCACGCGTTCGTGGTTGCGCTGGAACGGCGCATAGAGCTGGCGCAGGAGCTGCGTGGCGCGCTCCTCCTCGCTGCCGATCACGATGCGGTCGGGGCGCATGAAGTCCTCGATCGCCGCGCCCTCCTTGAGGAACTCGGGGTTCGACACCACGCTGAATGGCGTCGCGATCCCGCGGGCGGACAGTTCTTCCGCGACCGCCGAGCGCACCTTGTCGGCGGTGCCCACCGGCACCGTGGACTTGTTCACGATCACGCGGTATTCGGTCATGTGGCGGCCGATCGCCCGGGCGGCCGACACCACGTGCGAGAGGTCGGCCGAGCCGTCCTCCCCTGGCGGCGTGCCCACGGCGACGAACTGCAGCTCCCCGTGCGCGACGCAGGCCGCGATGTCCGTCGAGAACACGAGGCGCCCGGCGGCGCGGTTGCGCGCCACGATGGCCTCCAGGCCCGGCTCGAAGATCGGCAGCCCGCCCGCGTTCAGCGTGGCGATCTTGGCCGCATCGATGTCGCAGCAGAAGACGTGGTTGCCCGCATCCGCGAGGCAGGCCCCGGTGACCAGCCCGACGTAGCCGGTGCCGATGACGCTGACTTTCATGGTTTATCGCTCATGGGTGATGGCCGGCGCCGCGACGTTCATGCGGCGAGGTCGAATTCTTCGGAACGGCGCGGCGGGTAGGTCTCCCATCCCCCGCATCCCGGGCAGTGCCAGTGGAACTGCCGCGCCTTGAAGCCGCAGGAATCGCAGCGATAGCGCGCCAGCCGCCGCGCATGACTGTGCACGAGATTCTTTACAAGTTCGAGATCGCGGCGGCGCTCGGGCGAGGAAGCGCCCGCAATCTGCGCCTCCAGCAGCCGGTCGAGGCCGAGGAGGGTCGGGTTGCGGCGGAGCTCGTCCCTCACCAGCTTGTACGCGGACTCGGCGCCCTTGGCATCGAGCGTGTACTGGAACACCGTGTCCAGCAGGTCCAGCGACGGGTAGCGCTCGAGGTGCCCGGCCAGCAGGGTGAGCCCCTCCTCCAGCCGCCCGGTGTCGCGGAACACGTCGAGCAGCCGCTGCGCGACGAGCGCGAGGTAGGCCGGGTCCTGGGTTTCGATGCGCTTCCAGTTCTCGATCGCGCGCTCGAGGTTGCCGGCGGAGCGCTCCAGGTCGCCCAGTTGCAGGCTCGCGCGCACGCACTTGCGATTGGCCTCCAGCGCGGCCTCCAGGTGCCTGCGCGCCTCGTCCGGGCGCGAATGGGTGGCCTCGAACGCCGCCAGCTCGCAATAGAAATGCGCGACGTCCTTGGCGCGCGACTCGTTCGGCCCGGTGCCGATCTCGGCCGCCATGTCGATCGCCTTCTGCCATTCCTTCTCGGCCTGGTAGATCTCCAGCAGGAAGGCGCGCGCCTCGGCGGCGAGCGGCCCTTCGCGCAGGCGGTTGAACACTTCCTCGGCCCGGTCGAGGATCCCGGCCTTGAGGTAGTCCTGGCCCAGCTCGAACAGCGCGGCAAGGCGCTGCTCGGCGGACAGGTCCGCCCGGTCGATGAGATTCTGGTGCATGCGGATCGCGCGGTCGTACTCGCCGCGCCGGCGGAACAGGCTGCCGAGGGCGTAGTGCAGCTCGACCGTCTCGGGGTCGACCTTCACCACCTCGATGAAGGCCTCGATCGCCTTGTCGGGCTGCTCGTTCAAGAGGAAGTTCAGGCCCTTGAAGTAGGACCGCGGCAGCGCCCGCGACTCGGTCAGCAGGTGCTTGATGTCAATCCGCGCGGCCAGCCAACCGAGCCCGAAGAACAACGGGAAGCCGATGAGCCACCAGTATTCGAATTCCATCAGGCGCTGGCGCCCGGCGGGGGAACCGGCGCGCCGGCGGCGGAATCGGGGCCGGGCTGCTCGCCGAGCTCGCGCTTCAGCCGCAGGATTTCACGCCGCTGGCCGAACAGCGTGGCGAGCGCGGCCACCAGGCCGAACGCGGTCCCGGCCGCGAAGAACGCGAGCAGGAGGACGATGAGCGGCGCCTGCCAGGCGAGCTCGAAGTAGAAACGCAGGGTGACGGGATCGGTGTTCTTGGCCGCGAACGCGAGCAGGAACAGGAACACGAGCAGCCGAACCGTCCAGGTGACGTAGCGCATGTCGGGTTCGGGGCGGGTGGCGCGGGGACAGCGCTTCCTTCGGCCGGCGCGGGCTTATCGCCCGCTCAGGTCGACGCAGGCGTCGACAGGCGGGCGGCCTCGGCCTCCGCGGCATCGACGCGTTCGCGCAGCTCCTTGCCCGCCTTGAAGTGCGGCACGTACTTTTCGGGCACGTGCACCTTCTCGCCGGATTTCGGATTGCGGCCCACGCGCGGCGGCCTGTAGTTCAGGCCGAAACTGCCGAAGCCGCGGATCTCGATGCGGTTGCCCTCAAGCAGCGCCTGGGTCATCGCATCGAGAATCATCTTCACCGCGTACTCCGCATCCTTCGCCACCAGCTGCGGGTAGCGTTGGGCCAGCCGAGCGATCAGTTCGGACTTGGTCATGTACGGCCTTCCCCTTTAACCTAGCCTTGAGCTTCCCCGTCCCGCCCCGCTACTGCTGCGGCGTGCTGTTCTTGTCGAGCTTGGCGCGCAGCAGTGCGCCGAGGTTCGTGCTGCCCGCGGCGCTTGCCGCGCTTTCGGTGCGCAGCGCCTTCATCGCCTCGGTTTCCTCGGCCATGTCCTTGGCTTTCACGGACAGGTTGATCGAGCGGTTCTTGCGGTCGACGTTGATGATCATCGTCTGGATGCCGTCGCCTTCCTTCAGCACCTTCGTCAGGTCGTCGACGCGGTCGCGCGAGAACTCCGATGCGCGCAGGTAGCCCTCGATGTCGCCTCCCAGCGAAATCACGGCGCCCTTGGCGTCGACGCTCTTGACCGTGCCGTCGAGGATCGTGTTCTTCTCGTTGCTCGCGATGAAGTTGGTGAACGGGTCGCCTTCCATCTGCTTGATGCCGAGCGATATCCGCTCGCGCTCCACGTCGATCGCCAGCACCAGGGCCTCGATCTCGTCGCCCTTCTTGAAGTTGCGCACGGCTTCCTCGCCCTGCAGCGACCAGGACAGGTCGGACAGGTGCACCAGGCCGTCGATGCCGCCCGGCAGGCCGATGAACACGCCGAAGTCGGTGATGGACTTGATCTGGCCCTTGACCTTGTCGCCCTTCTTGAAGTCGCGGGCGAAGTCGTCCCACGGGTTCGGCATGCACTGCTTCATGCCGAGCGAGATCCGGCGGCGGTCCTCGTCGATCTCGAGGATCATGACCTCGACCTCGTCGCCGACCTGCACGACCTTGGACGGGTGGACGTTCTTGTTGGTCCAGTCCATTTCGGACACGTGCACCAGGCCCTCGATGCCGGACTCGACCTCGACGAACGCGCCGTAGTCGGTGAGGTTGGTGACCTTGCCGAACAGGCGCGTGCCCTGCGGGTAGCGGCGCGAGATGCCCACCCACGGGTCTTCGCCGAGCTGCTTCAGGCCCAGCGACACGCGGTTCTTCTCGGTGTCGAACTTGAGCACTTTCGCGGTCACTTCGTCGCCCACGGCCAGGACTTCGGACGGGTGCTTGACGCGGCGCCAGGCGAGGTCGGTGATGTGCAGCAGGCCGTCGATGCCGCCCAGGTCCACGAACGCGCCGTAGTCGGTGA
>JAFEDL010000178.1:6179-6829 GCA_018241645.1 Pseudomonadota bacterium | reverse complement strand
CGCGTCGCTGGCGGGCCTCACGCCGGCATCGGTGATCTGCGAGATCCTGAAGGAAGACGGCACCATGGCGCGGCTGCCCGACCTGGTGGAATTCGCCGCCGAGCACGGCCTCAAGATCGGCACGATCGCCGACCTGATCCACTACCGCAGCGCGAACGAATCGTTCGTGCGCCGCGTCGTCGAGCGCGACATCGAGACCGCGCACGGGCGCTTCAAGCTGGTCGCCTACCGCGACACGCCCACCGGCTCGAGCCACCTCGTGCTGGTGCGCGGCGAAATCAGCGCCGGGCGCGAGACCCTGGTGCGCGTGCACGAACCGCTGTCGGTGATCGACCTGCTCGAGACCGGCACCGGCCCGCACTCCTGGGGCGTGAGCGAGGCGCTCGGCGCGATCGCCGCCCACGGCAACGGCGTGATGGTCCTGCTCAACTGCTCGCAGTCCGACGATGCGCTGGAAGCGCGGCTGTCGGACGATTCGCCCGATGCGCGCGCCTCGCGCCGCTCGGACCGCAGCGCGGACCTGCGCACCTACGGCATCGGCGCGCAGATCCTGCGCGACCTCGGCGTCGGCCGCATGCGGCTGCTGGCCGCGCCGCGCAAGATGCCGAGCATGGCCGGCTTCGGCCTCGAAGTCATCGGCTACGCCGACC
>JAFEDL010000178.1:4875-6118 GCA_018241645.1 Pseudomonadota bacterium | reverse complement strand
GTGCCCGGGGCGCTCGAAATCCCGATGGCGCTGCAGTGGCTCGCGCAGAGCGGCCGCTTCGACGCGCTGGTCGCGCTCGGCGTCGTGATCCGCGGCGAAACCTACCATTTTGAAATCGTGTCGAACGAATCCTCGCGGGGCGTCATGGAAGTGCAGATCGAGACCGGGATCCCGGTCGCAAACGGGATCCTCACCACCGAGGACGAGGCGCAGACCGAGGCCCGCATCGGCAAGGGCGCCGAGGCCGCGCGCGTCGCAGTGGAGATGGCGCGCCTGCGCGCGTCGATTTCCGGGCAGCCGAAGTGAGCGCCCCGGAACCCGCCGGCAAGCAGAAGGCCGCGCCGGCAAAGACCGCGCGCCGCCGCTCGCGCGAGTTCGCGCTGCAGGCGCTGTATGCGTGGCAGATCGCGCACTGCAGCTCGCGCGAGATCGTCGAGCAGGTGAAGGGCTACGACGGGTTCGAGCGGGCCAACGCCGAGCTGGCCGAAACGCTGGTGCGCGGCGTGGCCGAGCGTTCGGCCGAACTCGAGGCGCTGATCGCGCCGTTCCTCGACCGCAGCTTCGCCTCGCTCTCGCCGGTCGAGCGCGCGATCCTGTACATCGGCACCTTCGAGCTGCTCGACCAGCCGCAGACGCCGTTCAAGGTCATCGTCAACGAGGCGATCGAGCTGGGCAAGAGCTTCGGCGGTACCGACGGGCACAAGTTCGTCAACGGCGTGCTCGAGAAGCTCGCGGCGAAGCTCCGGCCGGCCGAGTTCGCGAGCGGCCGCCGCGGCGCGCCGCGGGCCGCCGAGCCGCTGGGCTAGCGCGCATCCGCAGTGTTGTCCGAATTCGAGCTGATCAGGCGCTACTTCGCGCGGACGCAGGTGGCCCACGGCGTCGGGCTCGGGATCGGCGACGATTGCGCGCTGCTGCGCCCCGCGGGCGGCATGGAGCTCGCCGTGTCCACGGACATGCTGGTCGAGGGGCGGCATTTTTCCGCCGGCACGGACCCGTACAGGCTCGGCCACAAATCCCTCGCGGTAAACCTGTCCGACATGGCGGCCATGGGCGCCGCGCCGCGCTGGGCCACGCTGGCCCTCGCGCTGCCGGAAGCGGATGAAGCCTGGCTGGAGAAATTCTCGGCAGGGTTCTTTGCGCTGGCCGGGCAATTCGACGTCGCGCTGGTCGGCGGCGACACCACGCGCGGCCCGCTCAACATTTCGGTCACCATCATGGGTGAAGTGCCCGCCGGCCTCGCCCT
>JAFEDL010000178.1:3958-4831 GCA_018241645.1 Pseudomonadota bacterium | reverse complement strand
GCGCTGGGCGAGCGCCTGCGCGGGCTGGCGACTTCCGCGATCGACGTGTCGGACGGCTTCGCCGGCGACCTCGCGCACGTGCTCGAGCGTTCCTCGGTCGGGGCGCTGGTGCACTACCCGCAACTGCCGCGCGCCGGGGCGTTCGCGCGCGTCGGCGATGCGGAGCTCGAGCGCAACTGCGTGCTCTCGGGCGGCGACGACTACGAACTCGTGTTCACCGCGCCCCAGCCGCGCCGCGCGGAGATCGAGGCGCTGGCGGGGGAGCTCGGCCTGCCGCTCACGCGGGTGGGGTACATCCAGAAGGGCGACGCGAAGCTCACGCTGCTGGACGCGGCGGGGAATACGATGGCCCCGGCCGTCGGGTTCGACCACTTCTGCGGCGAACCGTGATGATCCTGCGTCCCGGATTCCGCTTCGTGTTCGGCCACCCGGCGCATTTCATCGCGTTCGGCTTCGGCGCGGGCCTGTCGCGCTTTGCGCCCGGCACCGCGGGGACCCTCGTGGGCTTTCCGCTCTTCTGGATGGTCGGGCCCTACTATTCCCCCTGGGAGATGCTGGCGCTGATTTCGGTGCTGTTCGCGATCGGCGTCTGGGCCTGCGACATCACCGGGCGCAACCTGGGGATCTCGGACCATGGCGGCATGTGCTGGGACGAGATCGTGGCCTTCCTGCTGATCCTCGAAATCACTCCCGACGATCCCTACTGGCAGGCGGCGGCGTTCTTCCTGTTCCGGGTATTCGACGTCGTGAAGCCCTCGCCGATCCGCGAACTCGAGAAGCGCATGAAGGGCGGGTTCGGCGTGATGTTCGACGACATCCTCGCCGCGGGCTACACGCTGCTCGCGCTCGCGATCGTGAAACGCATCTGGTTCT
>JAFEDL010000178.1:1723-3907 GCA_018241645.1 Pseudomonadota bacterium | reverse complement strand
CCTGCACCGGCGGCGGCGTGGCGGAGGCGATCACCGCGATCTCCGGCAGCTCGGAATGGTTCGACCGCGGCTTCATCACCTATTCGAACGAGGCCAAGCAGCAGATGCTGAAGGTCTCGGCGGCCACCCTGGCGACCCACGGCGCGGTGAGCGAGGACACGGCGCGCGAGATGGCGCTCGGGGCACTGGCCGCGAGCCCGGGCACCGTTTCGGTTTCGGTCACCGGCGTTGCCGGCCCCACCGGCGGAACGCGCGCCAAGCCCGTGGGCATGGTGTGCTTCGCGTGGGCACGCAGTGGCGAGGCCATGCCGCGCTCCGAGACGCGGCATTTTTCCGGCGACCGCGAAAGCGTGCGGCGCCAGTCCGTGGCCCGCGCGCTGCAGGGCATGGCCGAACTGCTCGACGACGGCGGGGCGCGACCCTAGTTGGGCCTGCGTCCCGGATCCGGCCAATGGCTTGCCGCGATCTGCGTCGCGCGGGTGCTCTCGGCCACCTGGTTCGTGGCCTATTCGGCGGTGCTGCCGCTGACCCAGTCGGCCTGGGGGCTGTCCGGCAAGGAGGCCGGGATGATCCAGTCCTCCTTCCACCTCGGCTACCTGGCTTCGCTCTTCATCGTCGGCTTCATGGCCGACCACTACGGGGCCAAGCGTGCGTACCTCGTCACCGGCATCGCCGCCTGGACCAGCCCCATCCTGTTCGTGCTGTTCGCCGACGGGTTCTGGTCGGCGTGCTGGCTGCATGCCCTGACCGGGCTGTGCCAGGGCGGCAGCTACACGCCGGTGCTCGCGCTGGTGAGCGACAACGTGACGCGCGAGCGCCGCGCCCGCGCGATGGGGCTGATGATCGCCGCCTCGAGCGCGGGATACGCGGTGTGCCTGGGCCTCGCCGGCCTCGCGCTGAAGTACACCGACTGGCGCGGGGCCATGCTGGCGATCGCCGTCGCGCCCTGCGTTTCCTGGCTGGTCGGGATCGCCGCGCTGCGCGGGACCCCGAACAAGGTGCATCCGCGGCCCGCGGGCCACTCGGTGTTCACGGCCGTGCCGGCCCTGCTGCGGGACCGCAAGGGCATGCTGTCGGTCTGGGCCTACACCTTCCACAACTGGGAACTGCTCGGCCTCTGGGCCTGGCTGCCGGCCTTCCTGACCGCCGCGCTCGTCATGCACGGGACGGGGGCGGCGGAGTCGGCCGCCATCGGCCTGTCGCTTTCGGCGCTGACCTACGTGGCGAACATCGGCGGGAGCCTGCTGGGCGGCGTCATGGCCGACCGCTGGGGCCGCACGCGCGCCATCCTGTTCTGGAGCTGCGTGAGCCTGGTGCTGTCGTTTTCCATCGGCTGGATGATCGCCCTGCCGGTGGTGCTGCTGGTGGCGGCCGCCTGCACCTACAACCTCGCCGCGATCGCCGACTCGGCCACGCATTCCACCGTGCTCGCCGAAATCGTGCCGCCGCACATGCTCGGGGTGGCCTACGCGGTGCGTTCGGTGATCGGCTTCGGCGCCGGCGTGGTCAGCCCCGTGGTGTTCGGCGCGGCGCTGGACTGGGCGGGGGGCGGGCGGGGTTCCACCAACGCGTTTGCGTGGGGGGTGGCCTGGACCACGCTCGGCATCGGTGCGATGCTCGGGCCGCTGGCGACCTGGAGGCTGCACCGGATGCAGCACGGAAGTTGAACATTTATATTCATACATGACCGGCAGAAGCCGGTTGCGTGTCAGTTTGCATGCCTGAAACGGCATATACAATAGGATCGCAGAAGAGCATGACCACACTCTACCTAGTGCGCCACGGCCAGGCGTCCTTCGCCGCCGAGAACTACGACAACCTGTCCGAACTCGGCCACCGCCAGTCGGCTTGGCTCGGCGAGCATTTCGCCGCGCGCGGCATCGTCTTCTCGCGCGCCGTCTGCGGCACGCTCGATCGCCAGCGGCAGACGGCGCGGAGCCTGCTCGACGCGATGGGTTCGGCGCAACCCGTGATCGAGCATCCCGGCTGGAACGAATACTCGGGCGACGCGCTGTACCGGGCCTTCCACGGCGAGGGCTGGGCGAAGGCGCGCGCCAAGGGCGACGTGCGCGAGTTCTACCGCACGATCAAGGCGGCGCTGCTCCTCTGGTCGGAGGAAAAGCTGCCGGGGCCGCTGCCGGAGACCTGGCGCGAGTTCGGCGAGCGCGTGTCCTCGGCCATGCG
>JAFEDL010000178.1:0-1660 GCA_018241645.1 Pseudomonadota bacterium | reverse complement strand
GGCGCGATCAGCCGCGGCGTGTCCTCCGTGCTGCAGGCGCCGGCGCAGGCCGCGATCGAGCTGAACCTGCAGTACCGCAACTCAGCGTTCTGCGAGATCTTCGTGAGCCCGCGCTCGATGCGCGTGGTGAGTTTCAACTGCATCCCGCACCTTGACCGCCCCGACCGGCAGGATTCCATCACCCACTCCTAACGGGGGTCCTTGACTGCAGCCGCGCAGGGGTCTAGAAAATCCTTTTCGCGACCCCCATATGGCCGTCATGAGCACACTCCGCCCCGCCGCCGTTGCCGGCGCCTTCTATCCCGCCGATCCCTCCGCCCTGCGTGGCGAGGTGGACGAGCTCCTCGACGGCGTCGAGAGTTTCGACGTCCGCTTCGGGCACCCCAAGGTACTGGTCGTGCCGCACGCCGGCTACATCTACTCCGGCCAGACGGCCGCCTACGCCTACAACGAACTCGCCTCGGCGCGCGGCTTGGTCAAGCGCGTCGTGCTCCTCGGCCCGGTGCACCGGGTTGCGGTGCGCGGCCTCGCGCTGCCCGGCGCGGACGAATTCGCCACGCCGCTGGGCCGCATCCCGGTGGATGCCGCGGGCGTTCGCGCGCTGTCCGGCCTGCCGCAGGTGGTGACCAGCGCCCCCGCCCATGCGATGGAGCATTCGCTGGAGGTGCAGCTGCCCTTCCTGCAGCGCGTGCTCGGCAGCTTCGCGCTCCTGCCGCTCGCGGTGGGCGATGCCACGCCGGACCAGGTCGCCGAAGTCCTGGAGCGGGTCTGGGGCGGGCCGGAGACGCTGATCGTCATCAGCACCGACCTCTCGCACTACCATCCCTACGAGGAAGCGCAGCGCATCGACGGCGACACGGTGGAGAGGATCTCCCGGCTGGAGGCCGGCCTCTCCCACGACCAGGCCTGCGGCGCCACGCCGCTCAACGGGATGCTTGCCCTGGCTCGCAGGAAGGGCCTGTCGATCCGGCGCCTGGCGGCCTGCAATTCGGGCGACGCGGCCGGGGGGCGCGACCGGGTGGTCGGCTATTCGGCGTTCGCGCTCGACGAAGGCGCGGCCGTGTCGCGCGAGGAGGCCGGGCGCACGCTGCTCGGGCTCGCGCGTGCCGCGATCGTCGCCAGGCTCGAGCAGCGCGACCCGCCCAGGCCGGCAGGCGATGCGTGGCTTGCGCAGCCGGGCTGCTCTTTCGTCACGCTCACGCGGCAGGGCCAGCTGCGCGGCTGCATCGGCAGCCTCGCGCCGCGTCTGTCGCTGGGCGCGGACGTGGTGTCCAACGCGCAATCGGCCGCCTTCAGCGACCCGCGCTTCAAGCCGATGACGGCGGAGGAGTGGGCCACCACCCAGACCGAGGTGTCGATCCTGTCGCCGGCCAAGCCGATCCGGTTTGCCGACGAGGAGGACCTGCTGCGGCAGGTCGTGCCGGGCGAGGACGGGCTGATCCTCGAGGCGCCCGGGCACCGGGGCACCTTCCTGCCGCAGGTCTGGGAGTCGCTGCCCGACAAGCGCCAGTTCCTCGCCCAGCTGAAACTCAAGGCCGGGCTGCCGGCGGACTTCCGCATCGGGCGCTGCCGCGTGCTGCGCTACCGCGTCATCAAGTGGAAGCAGTCGGACTTCCCCACGCACTGACATGGACCATCCCGCGCGCTGGTGGCACAAGAC
>JAFEDL010000177.1 GCA_018241645.1 Pseudomonadota bacterium | reverse complement strand
GTACGGGATCATGTCGCGCCAGTGGTCCAGCAGGTCCTTCAGCGCATCCACTGCATCCGGTTGCCCGGCGCGCTTGGGCACGAAATCGATGCGCAGGTCGGTGCGGGCATAGGCTTCGGTGTCGTAGACGATCAGCGCGGCCGAACGATGGCCGCCCGCGTCGCCGCCCTGTGCGCGCCCGGCGACGACAGCCGCGAGCAGCCGATCCTCGAACAACCGGCCTTCGGATTCGCGCCATGCGCGATCCATCTCGGGAACCACCTTGTCGCTCGCCAGCAGGTTGCCCATGACAACGTAGTTCTCCCCGCTGATCGCCTTGGTGTGCGTCTTGCATTCGCTGCCGGAATGCACCGCGCTGCGGCCATGGCGGTCGACGATGCCGATCTGGCGATACTGGAAATGCGCGTCGGATTCGCCGAGTTCCTTGAGGACTTTTTCGGGCGAATGGCCGAGCGCGAGGAGTTCGATCGCGAGCGGCCCGAGTCCCGGGTCGGTGTAGGCCTGGGTACTTACCGCGCCGACGTTGGCGCGGATGAACGGGCATCGCCCGCCTACGGAAAGCGGGTTGGTGGACTGGGCGATGCCGAGGAGGCCGCTCTTCGAGTCGCGTGCGACTACGGTGAATGTCATGGGATGTCGGTTCCGGTTAGCGGTACGGGTTGACCTTGAGGCCGAGTTTCTCGAGGTACGCTTTCTTGGGCACGACCGACTCGGGATCGAGGGTGCGCTTCTCGTAATAATCGATCAGCGGCTTGAACCAGTCGAAGTTGCGGCGCAATTCGCCCACGGGTTCCGCGCTGACGTCGGCGCGCAGGTTGACCAGCGGGAACTCGTGCCGGCCGTAGACGACGATGGCGGCGGAAGTCTGGCCTTCCTCCTGGCCGCCGGCATCGCGCCCGGCCTCCACTGCGCGCATGAGGCGTTCTTCGAGTTCTTCCGACGCGCTGGCGACGAAGGCATCCGACATGGCCTTGACTACCTTTTCGCCGACCAGCACGTTGCCGGTGGCGATGTAACCGGGGCCGACGATCTCCCCGGCCCACGATCGCGTCTTGCTGCCTGTACGCACGGCGGCATGGCCGTAGTAGTCGAGGATCGCGAACTGGCGGAACTCGAAGTACCGGTCGCCTTCGCACAGGTCCTTGAGCACCTTGTCCGGCGTGTGGCCGAACTCGATCAGCTTCTTGGCCACCTGCAGGCGGCGATAGTCGCCCATCGCCTGCACCGTCACGATGCCGCGCCCGGGCACCACGTCCGTTATGCGCCAGCCGACGGCGGGTGTGCTGGTGGCCTGGCAGAAACCGGCCTTGCCGGTGCGCTCACAGTGGCCGAGGATCGAGAATGTCATGGTGGGGTCCGGTTCAGTCGAAGGTGATCTTGGCGGCCTTCACTACCCGGGCCCACTTTTCCTGGTCCCGGGCGAGGAAGCCGTCCATTTCCTCTGGCGAGGCGGACGGTGCGGGCTCCATGCCGGCGGACACGAGTTTCTCCTTCACGTCCGCCGCTTGCAGGACCGCGGTCAGTTCTTTGAAAAGGCGCTGCACCACGGGCTTCGGCGTCTTCGCGGGCACGAGGAAGCCGTACCAGTTCGAATACTCGTAGCCGGGCAGGCCCGACTCGGAGACGGTCGGCGTATCGGGCAACTGGGCCGAGCGCTTCAGCGTCGTCACCGCGAGGGCGCGCAGCCTGCCGGAGCGCACTTGCGGCAGCGCGGACGGGTCCGAGAAGAAGTAGTTCGTCTGCCCGCTCGCGATTGCGGCCATGCCCATCACGCCGCTCTGGTAGGGCACGTGCAGAGTGTCGATGCCGGCCATCTGCTTGAACAATTCGCCCGCGAGGTGCTGCGAGTTGCCGATCCCCGCCGAGGCGTAGGTCATTGCGCCGGGTTTCGCCCTGGCGGCCGCGATCAGGTCGGCCACGGTCTTGTAAGGCGCGTTGGGCGCGACGACCATGATCGGCGTGAGCAGCACGCCCTGCGTGATCCACGCAAAGTCCTTCAGCGGATCGTAGTTGAGCTTGCGTCCAGATCCTCCTGCGACGGACAACGGCGCCGGCGTGCCCAGCAGGATCGTGTAGCCGTCGGCGGGAGAGTGCGCCACGATGTCCGCGCCGATGATGCCGGTGGCGCCGACCTTGTTGTCGATCACGACCGCCTGGCCGATGTTGGCGGCAAGCTTCTGGCCCACGATGCGGGCCATGATGTCCGGCCCGCCGCCGGCCGCGAACGTGACGACGATGCGTACCGGCTTGGACGGGAAGGCGTCCTGGGCGCCGGCCGGAAGCGCGGCGAGGGCCGAGAAGGCCAGCAGCGCTGCAGTTGCGACGGTTGATCGGATCATGTGGTTCCCCGGTAAGGTTAGGTATCCTCTGCTCACAGCCTCTCTTGTCGCATCCGCGTTTACAACCCCCCGTTTCGCAAAGGGAGACCCTCATGAGAATTTCGCACCATGTTCTGGCCCGCAGGACGCGTCGAAGAAGTACACCACGACCTGGTTCGACATGTTCCGGATCGCAGACGGCAAGATCGTGGAGCACTGGGACCCGGCGGTGAAGCCGGTCCAGTAGAACCAATAGGGATCAGACCGGGATTCTCATGTAGTTGCCCGATCGCTTGACATCTGATGCGTGATGCGAGATCATTTGATGATGCGCACCACCCTCGACATCGAAGAAGACGTGCTTTTCGCCGCCAAGGCATTGGCCCGGCGGGAAAAGAAGACGGCCGGGCAGGTCATTTCAGAACTGGCGCGCAAAGGACTGGCAGGCACAACCGCTCAGTCAGCGCAGGAGCCGAAGGCGGTATACGGCTTCCGGCCCTTTCCCAAGGAAGGGCGGATTGTCAGCAACGAACTGATCAATAAGCTGCGCGAAGACGGCGAGTACTAGGAAAAGCGCCGGATGCGCGCGCTGCTCGATGTCAACGTCCTGATCGCGCTGCTCGATCAGGCACACCCGCACCATGGCACGGCAATGTCGTGGCTGAGGGAAAACATCAGGCACGGCTGGGCATCCTGCCCGATCACGCAGAACGGCTGCGTCCGCATCATGTCCCAGTCCTCTTACCCTGGCGCGCGGCCTGTGGCACAAATCATGGAACGCTTGCGGGCGGCGATTGACCATTCGGCCCACGAGTTTTGGCCCGATGGCGCTTCCATCGTCGATCCGCGGGTCGTGGATGGCACGCGCGTGCACAGCGCGCGGCAGATTACCGATACCTACCTTCTGGCGCTGGCGGTAAAGCATGCCGGACGCCTGGTGACATTCGATTCGGGGATCGCGCTTTCGGCAGTGAAGGGCGCGAAGCCGCAGCACCTGGTGACGCTGGACTGAAGATTAAAGATGAACTTTAGTCTTTAAAACACAAGCCTGGATGCGGCTTTCAAGGGAGTTGTATTTCGTATTTACAAAATACTTCCCGGAAATCAGCGGCGCCGCTTCCTTGCGCGAGCCTCCAGCACCGCGCACACCGCCGCCGTGTCCGCCGTCGCGAGGCCCTGCATCATCGCCGCGTTGTAGATCGACTTGGTAGCCTGGAACAGCGGAGCGGGGCTGCCGAGCTCGCGGAGGAATTCGCCGATGATCTTCATGTCCTTCTGCCAGACTTCGACCTTCATCGTCGCGTCCTTGTAGGAACGCTTCGCCATCATCGGCCCGCGCACCTGCAGCATGCGCGAGGAACCGGCGCCGTCGCCGAGCACCTTTACGGCCAATGCCGCGTCGATGCCGGACTTGCGCGCGAGGATCACGGCTTCCGCGGCGGACACGTTGTGGATCGCGACCAGCAGGTTGGCTGCGAACTTCATCTTCGAGCCGTTCCCGAAGCGCCCGAGGTCGTAGTGCCCGCGCGCAAACCCGCCGAACACGGGTACGCACCGCTTGATCGCCGCCGTGGGCCCGCTTGCGTATACGACGAGGTCCTTGGTGCGGGCCTGCGCGCCGGTGCCGCTCAGGGGACAGTCGAGCAGCGTTGAACCTGACTTCGCCAATCGCCTGCGCGCGGCTTCCTTGTCGGGGATCGGCAGCGTGCTGGTTTCGATGACGACCTGACGGCGGTTCTTCACGCCGGCGATCTCGGCCGCCACTTGCGCCAGGACCTTAGCCGAGGGCAGGGAGGTGATCAGGACATCCGCCGAGCGCGCGACTTCGAGCGCGCTGCCGGCGGGAACGCCGCCGGACCGCTTCAGCCTCGCCCGGCACGCGGCTACCGGGTCGTACCCGATGACCTCGAAGCCGCCCTTGACGAGGTTGGCCGCCATGGCCGAGCCCATGATGCCGAGCCCGATCATCCCGACGCGGGATTTCGCCATGCCGCTGCCTGCCGAAGCCGGGTTACAGGCCGGCTTGCGAAATGAACTTCGGGTTCAGGTAGGCCTCGATGGCCTCGGTGCCGCCTTCCGAGCCGTAGCCGGAATCCTT
>JAFEDL010000176.1 GCA_018241645.1 Pseudomonadota bacterium | reverse complement strand
GTCGTCGGGCGAGTTGAATCGATGATCGCATTGCACTTCACGCCGCTGCGCTCGAGGCCGGCGAGCACGAAGTCGCGCAGCGCATCGTCCCCAAGCACCGTCGAGAATATAACGTTCGCCCCAGCAGCGCGGACGTGCTCCGCAACGACCGCGGCACCGCCGATGTAATCGTCCTTGCGCTCATACAGAACGCTCATTGTCGGAGTCTTGGTCTGCCCGCCGATCATGGCGGTCTGCGTGTAGCTGTCGACAATTGTGTCGCCGACGACATGCACCGTGAAACGATCGAGGTTCTCGATGGCAGCACGCAGGGTATCGAAGCCGATACCTTCGCTGTCCATCAGCGAGAGCAGCTTTTCGTGCTGTATCGCGGGCGGCGCCAGGTTAATCAGCCGCGTCGACGAGTAGACGATGTCGCCCGGCGTGAAGATCATCTCCCCGCCATAGCTTTGCAGGATGTCGAGTTCCTCCTGTGTCTTCGGCGGCAGTCCGCCAGACGTGTACTCGTAGCCCTTCGCAAAGTAATCCGGCTGCAGGTCGCGCAGGTTCTTAACCGGTGTCGCATTGCGGTCGATCACCACGAAATCGACAATCTCGAAAGCGGCAAGGTTCAGTGCGCGCAGGTCTTGGGGCACGTGGGGTCGATGGTGGCCCTTCGAGATGTGCATGTCGGCGGTCAGGCTGGCGATGAGGATATCCGCCTTGCTCTTCGCGTAAAGCAGGTGTCTGAGGTGGCCGGGATGCACGACGTCGAACACGCCGTGGCACATGATGACCTTCTTGGCCCGGGGCCGGGGACCCAGGAGTTGCTTGAGTTCCTCCGGCTTCTTGACCTTGTGCTGGTATTTTTCGGTAAGTGAAGACAACACTGGGACCTACTCCTGAGACATGAACTCGAACCAGGTCCTCGTCGCCTGAGCGATCGATGCCGGGTCCCAGAGCGGCGCGTTGCGCCAGTAATCGATGTTGGCGACGATCTTCGCGACCCCTTCCTCGAAGCTCACCTGCTGCTTCCAGCCGAGCTCCGAAGTGATGCGCGTGATGTCTGCGTGCGTGCAGTCCGGCTCGCCCGGACGCTTGGGGATGTGTGTCACCTCGCCGCCCAGCAGTTCGACCAGCTTATTGACCGACTGTGGGTTGCCCGCGCCCAAGTTGTAGATGCGCCCGGTGCGTTCGGTCTCAGCGGCGGCCAGGAAGGCGCGCGCCACGTCGGTCACATAGAGGAAATCGCGCGACTGGGTGCCGTCGCCGACCACGGTATAGGGCTTGCCCGCGATCTTCTGGCGCAGGAACACGCCGAACACCGCGCCGTACGCGCCCGAGGTGCGGGAGCGCGTCCCGTAGGCGTTGAAGATGCGGATCGAGTTGACCGGCAGCTTGTACACCACGTTCCAGTGGAATGCGGCCTGCTCGCCCTGGTACTTGGACAGGGCGTACGGATACAGCGGCTCGACCGGGTGATCCTCGCGGGTCGGCGTCTTCGCCAACCCGTAGCAGGACGACGAGGCGGCATACACGAACTTCTGCACGCCGGCGTGCCGCGCGCATTCCAGCATGTGCACGGTGCCCTGGACGTTGGCCGACATGTATTCCATCGGTCGCTCTATCGAGGGCACAATGTCGCCGATACCGGCGAAGTGGACAACATACCTGGCGCCACGAAACAGCGCGTCGTCGGGGGCGTAGCTACGGATGTCGCGCCTTTCGAGCACCACGTCAGGATTTTTGGCGAGATGCGCGAGGTTTTCCTCGCGCCCGCCGACCATATTGTCGATCACACGCACCGCGTAGCCGCGCTCTACGAACGCGTCCACCATGTGGCTGCCGATGAACCCCGCGCCGCCGGTGACGACCGCAACCGGCTTAGCCGTCATGCCGCTTTGACTTCTTTGAGGCGTCGGACGTTGAAGTAGAAGGTGTCTTGGAGGCTGTTGGGCAGCTTGCCCGCCTTGAACGCCTTGCACAGATCGCGCACCGCATCCTCGATGGTGAAACGCGGCTTGAAGCCTGTGACGCGTTGAATCTTGTCCGAATTGACGTGGTAGGAGCGGATGTCGTCGGTGGGCGTCGTCACGATCGGGATGTCGCCCTTGTCGGGAAACTCTTCCTGCACGATGCGCTTGGCGATCAACGCGATCTCCATAATCGACAGGTTCTGGAACCCGGCATTGAAGATCTCGCCGGCGATCTTTGCGGAATCCACGGTCAGCATCATCTTGTATACGTCGCACATGTCCTGCACGTGCAGGTTCGGACGTTTCTGCGACCCGCCGAACACGGTGATCTTGTTGTTGTTGATAGCGTGGTTTGTGAGAATGTTCACCGACAGGTCGAGGCGCTGGCGCGGTGCGTAGCCGCAAAGGGTGGCGGGGCGGATCACCGAGCACACGAATTCCGGCGACTGGTGCTTGAACAGCAACGGTTCGCACATGCCTTTGTACTTGTTGTACAGGGTGAGCGGAACGAGCGGATGATCTTCGGTCACGTCGGGGTGGTCGGACACCCCGTATACGGAACTGGAGGACGCATAGATGAAGCGCTTGACGCCTGCCTTTTTGGCGGCGATCACCATCGGTTCGAATGCGTCAAGGTTGATCGAGGTTGAGAGCTTCTCGTCGAGTTCAAAGCTCGCGTCGTTGGAGATGCAAGCCAGGTTGATGACGGCCTCGATCCCTTTGAACGCCTCGGCGAGTTTGGCGGTGTCGCGGATGTCCCCTTTGATCACTTTCAGGCTGGGGTTGCTCTTCGGCAGGAAATCGTCCCCGAAATACATGATATCGAAGGCGGTAACCTTGTATCCGAGGTCGAGCAATTGAGGCACGAGCAGGCTCCCGACGTAGCCGGCAGCGCCTGTGACGAGGACGTTGTTGAATTTAGTCATGATGGAATGCTCTCGTAAAAGTGCTTGAATAGGTCAGGCCGCGGCACGCGTTGCGATGGAATAGCCGGCAGCGGTAGCATCCTTGTAGAACATCTCGACAGTCTCAAGCGAATATTTGTCGAGGTCCTTGCCGACCAGCGAAAGTTTCTTGAGGATGTCGTTGGTCGCGGTAATGATGTGGCATCCAACCGCATCGGCCTGAAAGATATTGAGAAGCTCGCGAGGGCTGGCCCAGATCAGTTCTGCCTTCGGCCTGGATTTCATGATTGCGACGGCATCGGCCATGAGCGGGACGGGGTCCCTGCCGGTATCGGCAATGCGCCCCGCAAACACCGAAATGATGGCTGGGGTTTCGGCAGCGAGGCAGGCGGTGATGCGCCGGACCTGATCCAGGGTCATCACTGCGGTAACGTTGACTTGCACCCCGGCCCTTGACAGCCGCTCCACCAGTGGGCCGCTGAACTCACCCTTGGTATTGGTAACCGGAATCTTGACGTTGATGCTCTTGCCCCACGAAGCGATTTCCAGCGCCTGTCCTTCCATCGAAGCGAAGTCGTCGGCAAACACTTCAAGCGCCAAGGGGCGGCCGCCGATCGCATCGAGCACCTGCAGCGCAAAGGCGCGGTAGTCGGCAATCCCCGCCTTGCGCATCAGGGTAGGATTCGTGGTGAAACCCGCTATGCGCGGATTGGCAGCCATTTCCTTGATCCCCGCAAGATCAGCGCCGTCTGCGAAAAGTTTGACTTTAAGGCTATGCGTATCTTTCATGGTCATCCAATTGTGTCGGTTTTGGCTGAAACGCACCCTGACAAGATGAGGTCCGCCGCCCCAGTTAAAGATTTTACCGCAACGTACGGTTTTTCTGGCCGTTTTTCGGCATATTCGTAGTCGATGAAGTAGCTTTCCCGGCAGCCGGCCAGCTGGCCGGCGGCGATGTCCCGCCAGCGGTCGCCCACCATGTAGCTCGAGGCGAGATCGATCCCCAGCTCGCGGGCCGCCTCCAGGAGCAGTCCGGGCCGCGGCTTGCGGCAGGCGCAGTTGTCACTCTCGACATGGGGACACACCCTGATGGCGTCGATGGCGAGTTCGCTCATCAGGCGCGAGTGCATGGCGGCGAGCACCTCGGGCGCCTGCTTGCCGGTGGCGAGGTCGGGCTGGTTGGTGACCACCACGTTGAGGAACCCCGCGGCGCGCAGCCTCAGCAGGGCCTCCTGGACGCCGGGGAGGATCTCGAACTCCTCCAGGCGCACCGGGGCGTAGGGCTTACCGCCGCGGACCAGCGACCGGTTGATGACCCCGTCGCGATCCAGGAATACGGCTTTCCGCAAGGCGGCGTCCTGGCCCGGCTACCACTTGGTGGCGAGCTGCTGCAGGACCGGGTGCGAAACCAGGCAATGCCAGACCACGGCGTGGAAGGCTTCCGTATGCGGCGTAATGCGCGCCGCGTCCACCGTCGGCACCACCACGACGCAATCTCCGACCTGCTTGGTGTAGCCGCCGTCCCGGCCGACCACGCCGAACACCTTCATGCCCCGCAGCTTGGCCTCCTTCAGGCCGGCGACGATATTGGCGCTGACGTTCTTCTCCAGGTTGCCGCCGCCGACCGAAAACACGAAGACCGCGTCGTCCTTGTTCCCCTTGCTCACCTTGAGCCAGGCGGCGAACACCGTTTCCCAGCCTTCGTCGTTGGTGCGCGCGGTGAGCTCGGACACGTTGTCCGTGGGCGCGTAGGCCTCGATGCCGCACAGCTTGCGGAAATCGTTGACCGCATGCCCGCAGTTGCCGGCGCTGCCGCCGACGCCGATGAAGAACAGGCGCCCGCCCCGCTCCCGCAGCGCCGCGAGTTCGGCAGCGAGCTTCTCGACTTGCGCGAGGTCGATCCCCTGCGCGACTTTGACGACTTCCTGGAAATAGGTCTCTGCGTGCATGGTGGCGTGGTCCGGGGGCAATTGGGGTGAGAAAAGCCTTGGATTATAAACGATGGGCAACTCCTTCCCGGATGGCTGGGTGGTAGAGTAAACATGGTCAGCACCTCACGGAGGTATGCCATGGCGGGCACACAGGACCACCCGGCGGAGTTCCGCCACATCGACGACATGCCTTGGGAGACCCTGCGCTTCCCCGGGCAGCACAGCAAGATGCTGTTCCACCCACGTCCGGAGCGGCCGACCGAGCCTAACGCCGGATTCGTGCGCTATGAGCCCGGCGCGCACCATCCGCTCCACCGACATGACTTCGCCCAGGTCTGGTACGTGCTGGAAGGCACCTTCAGGATCGGCGAACGGACCATCGGCCCCGGCACCATGGTCAACCACCCCGACCCGCATTTCGAGGCCGACCTTTCTACCGAGACCGGCGGGCTGATGTTGTTCGTGCAATACCAGGGCCCCACGACGGGCAAGGGCCCCATCTACGACGGGCGCTTCAACATGGAAGCGAGAAAACCCCTGTCCGAGGAAGACCTGAAGGTCTGATCCGGCTAGGCCAGCTCGCTCTCGAGCTCGAACCCGGCGCCGGCGTCCTGCCCCAGGACCTTTGCGAGATACGGCAACGCCTCCTGCAGCATGCCCGGCAGCGTCCAGGGCGGGTTGAGCACGAACAGGCCGCTGCCGTGCAAGCCGTATCCGCCGGCCGAGGGCGTCATGACGGTGAGCGTGGCGTGCAGCCAGTCCTTGCGCTGCAGGCGTTTCAGGGATTCCGGGAACTGCTGCGACTCGCGGCGCTGGACGACCGGATACCACAGGACGTACACCCCGCTCGCAAAGCGCCGCTGCGCGTCCTCGAGGGCGGCGCGGGCCCG
>JAFEDL010000175.1:8055-9969 GCA_018241645.1 Pseudomonadota bacterium | reverse complement strand
CCAGTTGCGCGGGTCGGCCTTGGCCGCCTCGGCGTGCTTGTCGAGTTCCATCTGCAGGACGTCCATCAGGCGAGCGATGTCGTTTTGGCGGGCGGCGTAGGTCTCGGCGGCGGTCGGTTCTGGCTTCGTGGTCTTGGGGGTGCGCTTCGTCATGGTCGTGCTCCTTGGAGTTGGTGGTCTCTGGTAAACAGCGAAGCCCGCATTACGCGGGCTTCAGGTCGTCGGGCGGTTGTCGCTGGGGCGGTCCCAACTCGTCGTGTCTTTGGGCTGGCCGACCGCCCGGAGGTAGTCGATCAGTTCGTCGGCGGTCCAGGTATCGCCGTCGATCGCGTCGTGCTCGTTGGGGGCGTCCTCGTTCTCGCGGTCGATCTCGAAGAGGCGGAAGCCACCGAGCGCTCCGGGGCGTGGTCCCCAGTGGCCGTCGAGGTGCCGTCCGCGACCGGCGGGGACCGTGGCGATGTTCCAGCAGCGTCCGTCGGGCGTGTGGAGTTCGATGGCGGGGATTCGGAACCCGGCCTTGGCCAGGGTCTTGGTGAGGTCGATCGTGGTCTTCGTGGTGGCGTCCATCTTCGTGGTCTCCGTCGCGTGCGGGGGGTTCGTTCTTCCCGCTCGCGTGTGACACACATTGGCCGGCTGATGGGGAACAGGCAAGGCGTTCGGCCTGCATTTCTCGATGAATCTGCGACATGTGGGCAACTGCGTCCGCGATGTGGGCAACTGTGCGCGGGAGGTCCGCGATGACTCCCGAACACGCGCCTAGTCCCGAGCATGCACAGGGAATGTCCCGGCTGAACCCCGCCGCGCTTGGCGTCGCGGACGCTGCCCGCGTGCTCTCGCGGATCGGGGGCAAGCCCGTCACGGAGGAGATGCTCCGTGCCGACATCGACGCGGGCGCGCCGACGAACGCGAACAGCACCATCAACCTCGTGCAGTACGCCGCGTGGCTCGTGAAGGAGATGTCTGTGGGGGGTGCTGGTGGCGATTGACCCTCGCCAACTCAAGCCCGGCGAACTCGCGCGGCTGCTCAACAGCACGCCGCTGGGCGAGGTGATCAGCGAGCGGCAGCTCCACCGGCATCGCACGCGCGCGGGGTTCCGCGTCGCGGCGGATGGCGACGCGGGCAAGGTCGATCTCTTCCGTTACGTCGCGTGGCTGGTGACGACGCGGCACGAGGCCCTGGCCGAGGCGGCCCGCACGCACGAGGGGCTCACGGGCTACGAGGCGATGAAGGAGCGGGCCCGGCTCCGCAACGCCATGCTCTCGCTATCGGGCCGCGACATCGGCGACCTGCCTCCCGTCGGTGACCCCGCGCGGCGTGCCCGGGCCGCGAAGGACTTCCGGTACTTCTGCGAGACGTACTTCGGGCAGACCTTCCATCTCAAGTGGTCCGACGACCACCTGAAGGTCATCGCCAAGATCGAGCAGGCCGTGCTGGACGGCGGGCTGTTCGCGATGGCGATGCCGCGCGGGTCGGGCAAGACGAGCCTCTGCGAGGTGGCGTGCCTGTGGGCGCTGCTGTACGGGCACCGCGAGTTCGTCGCGCTCATCGGCTCGGACGAGGAGCACGCGGCGGGGATGCTCGAGTCGATCAAGGCGGAGCTGGAGAACAGCGAGATCCTCGGCGCGGACTTCCCGGAGGTCTGCCATCCCATCCGGTCTCTCGAAGGCATCCACCAGCGGGCGTCAGGCCAGCTCTACCAGGGGAAGCAGACGCACATCGGCTGGACAGCCCGGGAGATCGTGCTGCCGACCATCCCGGGCTCGGCGGCGTCGGGCGCGATCATCCGCGTCGCAGGGATCACCGGCCGCATCCGTGGCATGAAGCACAAGCGTGTCGATGGCGTGAGCGTGCGCCCGTCGCTGGTGCTGATCGACGACCCGCAGACCGATGAGAGCGCCCGTTCGCCCTCGCAG
>JAFEDL010000175.1:0-7971 GCA_018241645.1 Pseudomonadota bacterium | reverse complement strand
GACCGGGACAAGCACCCGCAGTGGCAGGGCGAGCGGACGAAGATGGTGTACTCGTTCCCCACCGCAGACCGCTTGTGGATCGAGTACGCCCGGCTGCGAGCCGAGGGACTCAAGGCCGACCGGGGCGGAGCGGAGGCGACCGCGTTCTACAAGGCCCATCGCGCGGAGATGGATGCCGGCGCGACGATCGCCTGGCCCGAGCGATTCAACCACGACGAGCTCTCCGCCGTGCAGCACGCGATGAACCTGCGGCTGCAGAACGAGGCGGCGTTCTTCGCCGAGTACCAGAACGAGCCGCTCCCGGAGGTCGAGGTTGCGGACGACCTGCTGAGCGCCGACCAGATCGCCGCCAAGGTGAACGGCCACGCCCGCGGGCTGGTCCCCCTGGCGTGCTCGCACCTGACGATGTTCGTGGACGTGCAGGGCAAGGCCCTGTTCTACCTCGTGGCCGCGTGGGAGGACGACTTCACGGGGCACGTCATCGACTACGGCACCGAGCCGGACCAGAAGCAGGCGTACTTCACGCTCCGCGACATCAAGCGCACGCTCGGGGCGGCGTCCCCGCGCGCCGGCGTCGAGGGTGCGATTTACGGCGGGCTCGAGCGGCTCATCGAACACACGGTTGCCCGCGAATGGCGGCGGGACGACGGGGCGATGGTGCGGATCGACCGCTGCCTGATTGATGCCAACTGGGGTTCATCCACGGATGTGGTCTACCAGTTCTGCCGCCAGAGTCCGCACGCCAGCGTGCTCACGCCGAGCCACGGACGGTACGTGGGCGCGAGCAGCCTCCCGTTCAGCGAGTACAAGCGCAAGCGCGGCGAGCGGGTCGGGCTGAACTGGCGCGTCCCGGTGGTGACCGGCAAACGAGCCGTGCGGCACGTGCTCTTCGACACGAACTTCTGGAAGTCGTTCGTGCATGCGCGGCTCGCCGTGCCGATGGGCGACCCGGGCGGGCTGTCGCTGTTCGGCCACAAGCCCGAACATCACCGACTCCTGGCGGAACACCTGACCAGCGAGTATCGGGTGCGGACCGAGGGACGTGGCCGCACCGTCGACGAGTGGAAGCTCCGCGTCGAGGGCCTCGACAACCACTGGCTGGACTGCTTGGTCGGCTGCGCCGTGGCGGCGTCGATGGAGGGAGCGGTGCTGTTCGGGACGGACGCCAAGGTCGTCGCGCGGCCACGGCTAAAGCTCTCGCAACTGAGGAGAGGCAAGTCGTGAACGAGCCTAAGCCATCACCACTACCGAGCGGGGCCCAGGCCAAGGGGCTGGCGTGTCCGAAGTGCGGGTGTCGTCACTTCGAGGTGCTCTACACCCGTGCGGCGCTTGGAGGCGTGATCCGCCGCCGTCGCGCGTGCCGGAACTGCGGCCGGCGCGTGACGACCACCGAGCGGCTCGGAGCCTAAGCGAGCCATCGGGGTTCTACCGGTGGAACAACTTCGCGCATTCGGGACACGCGGTTCGGGATCAGAGTGTGCAACGGGTTAGGTGCTCTATGGAGAACTGCACCTTGCCGGACCCCGCCCCCAACCTCGACCAGGCCATCCGCGACAACGCGTCGCAGCCCGCGAAGGCGTCGGTGGACGGGCAGTCCGTCGAGCAGCACCCGCTGAAGGACCAGATCGAGGCCGACCGCTACCTCGCGTCCAAGGACGCCGCGAGGAAGCCCGGCCTCGGCATCAAGNNTCGCCAAGATCGTTCCCCCCGGTTCCGTCTGACCCACTCATGCTCAAAGCCATCGCCAACATCATGAGCCGGGTCGGTCGGGGTAACTCCGCCGCCTCTCCCTCCCCGGCGGCGTCGCGAGACTCGCATGGACGTGGGTCGCGCGGCGGCCGTCGTTTGGTCGTCGCCAAGTTCGACTCGGCACAGACCACCGCCGACAACCGCAAGCACTGGGCGAACGCCGACGGCCTGTCGCCCAACGCCGCCATCAACCCCGAGGTCCGTCGCGTCCTCCGCAACCGCGCCCGCTACGAGGTCGCCAACAACAGTTACGCCAAGGGCATCGTGCTCACGCTCGCCAACGACACCATCGGCACGGGTCCTCGGCTGCAGATGCTGAGCGATGACGCCGAGGCCAACGCCCGCATCGAGGACGCATTCGAGCAGTGGTCGCGGGCGGTCGATCTGCCGGGCAAGCTCCGCACCATGCGGATGGCCCGTGCCGAGACCGGCGAGGCGTTCGCACTGCTGGTGAACAATCCCGGAGTCCTGTCCCAGGTCTCGCTCGACGTGAAGCTCATCGAGGCGGACCAGGTCTGTTCTCCGCTCATGCGTCGTGGCCGGAGCGATGAGATCGACGGCATCCTGCTGGACCAGTGGGGCAACCCCTCTGCGTACCGCGTGCTCAAGCGGCATCCCGGCGACAGCAGCGCTCTGCGTGCCCCTATCGACGACCTGCTGGCGTACGACACGCTCCCTGCGGCGTCGGTGGTGCACTACTTCCGGGCCGATCGGCCGGGCCAACTCCGCGGCATCCCGGACATCACGCCGGCGCTCCCGCTGTTCGCGCAGCTCCGTCGGTACACGCTGGCGACCATCGCGGCCGCCGAGACGGCCGCCAACTTCGCCGCCGTCATCTACACCGACAGCCCCGCCAACGGCGAGGCCGATCCGCTTGAGCCGATGGACGAGGTCGAGCTCGAGCAGCGTCTCGCCACCGTGCTTCCGGGCGGCTGGAAGCTCGGCCAGGTTCATGCCGAACAGCCGACGACGACCTTCGGTGAGTTCAAGCGCGAGATCCTCAACGAGATCGCCCGCTGCCTGAACATGCCGTTCAACGTCGCGGCCGGCAACTCCTCCGGGTACAACTACGCCAGCGGCCGCCTGGACCACCAGGTGTACTTCAAGAGCATCCGTGTCGAGCAGCACCAGATGCAGCTCGCCGTGCTCGACCGCATCCTCAAGGCGTGGCTCAACGAGGCGGTGCTGGTCGAGGGGTTGCTCCCGCAGTCGCTCCGCACGATCGCACGCACGCTCCCGGATCACGCGTGGTTCTGGGATGGCGTCGAGCACGTCGATCCCGCCAAAGAAGCCAACGCGCAGGCCACGCGCCTGGCCAACCACACGACCACGCTCGCCGTCGAGTTCGCCCGGCAGGGCCGCGACTGGGAGCAGGAACTCCGCCAGCGGGCCAAGGAGCTCGCGCTCATGAACGAGCTCGGCCTCGCACTCGCAACCCCACCGGCTGCCGCTCCGGCCCCGAACGCGCCCGCCGACGACACCGACCCCGCAGACACCGTTGACGAGGAGACCGCCCGTGCCAACTGACTCCATGAAGATCCTCCCCGCGCTCACGTTCACGGCGACGGCGGACATCACCTTCTCCGCTGCGGCGGACGGTCAGAGCGCGCCGCTGCCCCGATTCAAGATGGTCGCGTACACCGGCGGCGCGATGCGCGTCGCGGGGTGGCGCGCCCCGGTCGTGATCGATCTCGCGGGCCTGGCTGTCCCCTCGCAGGCACGTCCCATCCGCTTCGGGCACGACCCGCTCTCGGGCGTCGGCCACACTGACGCGATCCGCGTCGAGGCCGGGCAGCTGGTCGCGACTGGAGTCATCTCCCGCGACACGCCCGCCGCCAAGGAGGTCGTTGCCTCCAGCCGGAACGGATTCCCTTGGCAGGCCTCCGTCGGCGCGAGCGTCGAGGAGTTCGAGTTCATCAAGGACAACCAGAAGGCGACGGTCAACGGCCAGGAGATCTCCGGCCCGGTGAACGTCGTCCGCAAGGCCACGCTCGGCGAGATCAGCTTTGTGGATCTCGGCGCAGACGGCCGCACCAGCGCGAGCATCGCCGCGCGTCTTCACAAGGAGCCCAGCGTCATGGCCGACGAGTCCAATCCGACCTCCACCCCCTCCGCTACCCCTCCCGTCACCGGCACCGAGCAGACGCCCGAGCAGATCCGCGCCGCGGCGCTGGCCGAGACGGCCCGCATCGACGCGATCCGCAAGGTCTGCGGCGGCAAGCACACCAGCATCGAGGCCCAGGCCATCCGTGACGGCTGGGACGCGACCCGCACCGAGCTCGAAGTGCTCCGTGCCAGCCGCCCCAAGATCCCGTTCGTCCAGACTCCGGACACGAGCGTGACCACCGAGGTGCTGGAGGCCGCGTGCTTCCAGAGCGCCAAGCTCGAAGGCATCGAGAAGGTCTGCTCGGAGCAAGCAATGGACGTCGCCGCCAAGCGCTTCAATGGCGGCCTAGGCCTGCAGGAACTCCTCTTCGAGGCCGCGATCGCCAACGGCTACACGGGCCGCACGTTCCGTGACAGCCGCCGCGTGCTTGAAGCCGCCTTCGGTCGCGGGATTGAGGCGGGCATGACCACCATCGATGTCGGCGGCATCCTGTCGAATGTCGCCAACAAGTTCCTGCTCGAGGGGTTCTTCTCGGTCGAGCGCGTGTGGCGGAACATCTGCGCCGTCCGCAACGTCAACGACTTCAAGACGGTCACCAGCTACCGCCTCATCGGCAAGGACCAATACGAGGAGATCGGCGCGGGTGGCGAGATCAAGCACGGCACGCTCGGCGAAGAGACCTACACCAACAAGGCCAGCACCTACGCCCTGATGCTGTCGATCGATCGCCGCGACATCATCAACGATGACCTCGGCGCGATCACCACGGTGCCCCGCAAGCTCGGCCGGGGCTCGGGCCTGAAGATAAACGACGTCTTCTGGACGGCGTTCCTGAACAACGCGGCGTTCTTCAGCGCCGGCAACAAGAACTTCGTCACCGGCGCAGACACGGCGCTCGGCATCGATGGTCTGACCAAGGTCGAGCAGGCGTTCATGGACCTGGTGGACTCCGATGGCAAGCCCACGGGCGTGATGCCGTCGATCATGCTGGTGCCGACGGCGCTCTCGGCCATGGGCACGCAGCTCTACAAGAGCGTCGAGCTCCGGGACACCACCGCGAACACCAAGTTCCCGATTGCCAACCCACACCAGGGCAAGTTCCGCATCGAGGTCAGCCGCTACCTGGCCAACGCCATCTACACCGGCAACTCCGCCAAGGCGTGGTACCTGCTGGCGGACCCCAACGACCTGCCGGTGATCGAGGTCGCGTTCCTCGACGGCAAGGAAGCCCCGACGGTCGAGAGCTCGGAGGCCGACTTCAACATGCTCGGCATCCGGATGCGTGGGTACCACGACTTCGGCGTCAACCTGCAGGATCCGCGCGGCGGCGTCAAGAGCAAGGGCGAGGTGTAAGCCATGCCCGGGCAGGTCAGCACAGGCGCTGGGGGGCTCGGCGAAGAGCTCCCCGGCGACCTTCAGAGCGGCATCGATCAGCAATCGGGCATCGACACCGATGGCCCACCAACAGATGGAGGTTCAGGCATGGCTTCAGGACCAGCGAAGTTCGTTCAGGAAGGCGGCTCGATCGACTACACCCCGGGCGCGGATGTGCTCGTCGGCGCAGTGATCGTGCAGGCCGATCTCATCGGCGTGGCGCAGGCACCGATCAAGGCGGGGCAGTTGGGGTCGATCGCCGTCACCGGCGTCTTCGACTTCAACAAGGCGGTCGGCGCGGGCAGCGCCATCCCCGCGGGCACGCTCACGTACTGGGATGCGGCCGCCCAGAACGCCACCAAGAACGCGGCGGCGGGCGCGAACAAGCTGATCGGCAAGGCGGTGAAGGCCACCGTCGACGCCGACACCATCGTTCGCGTGCGGCTGCAGCAGTAGCCCCCAAGGAGCCACCCGTGGGTGACCTGCTCGATCGCGGCGCGGCATTCCTCGACGCTCAGCGTCACCAGCACCTCTCCCGCCCGGTCGTGTACCGGCGTGGCACGGACGAGAAGGAAGTCCAGGCCACCATCGGCAAGACCGAGTTCGAGCAGGTCGACGACGTTGGGGGGGCGGGGCTCATTCACCGGGTGGAGTCGCGGGACTTCCTGGTGCGGGCCTCGGACCTGGATCTGGGCGCTGGCCCGATCCTCCCGCGGGCGGGCGACCAGGTGCGTGAGACGGTCGGGACGGCAGTGCTCGTGTACGAGGTCAACGCCCCCGGTGGACAACCGCCCTGGCGCTACAGCGACCCGTACCGCAGGGTTCTTCGGATTCACACCAAGCACATCGGCACGGAGACGTGATGGCGGACTCAGGCAACAACTCCAACGGACAGAACGGCAGCGCCCGTTGGGCCGGCGTGGTCGTCACGGTCGTGCTCGCGGCGGGCGCGATGACCATCCAATGGGGCGTGGTGACCACCAAGCTCCAGCAGGTGGAGAAGCGGCTCGATGAGTTCATCGGCGAGGCCCGCAGCATCCGCGCGCAGTACGCCGAGATGGAGCGCAAAATCTGGTTCCTCGAGGGCAAGCTCTCCGGGCTGACGTCCAACTCGCCCCCCTCCACGCGCCAGAGCGTGCCTACCACGGGCTCCCCGGTGATCGGAGGTGGGCCGTGAGCGCGATCGCCGCCCTCGCCGACGCCGTCGCGGCGCACGTGAGCGCCGGGTCCTACGGACAGCCCGTCACGGCCGTCCGGATGTACCAGCCCGCATTCACTCTGGAGGACCTCAAGGACCTCCGCGTGTCGGTGGTGCCGCGCACGCTGCAGATGACGCCGGTGACGCGGGACAGCCTGGCCATCGAGTACGTCATCGACGTGGGCGTGCAGAAGAAGCTCGCCGCCGATGGCGCGGACGCGGCGATCGATGAGCTGCTCGTGCTGGTCGAGGCGATCGCGGATCACCTGCGGTTCAAACGGCTGGAGGGCTTCCCCGAAGCGGCGTGGGTCGGGATCAGCAACGAGCCGGTGGTGTCGAGCGAGTCGCTCGAGCAGCACCGGGTGTTCACCAGCGTCCTGAGCGTCACCTACCGGGAGCGGAGGTAGCCATGCGCAACACGATCATCTTCGGCGTGGCGATGACCGACGAGCTCAAGCCGCTGGCGGAGCAGAAGACCATCGCCACCTTCACGCTCACCGCGTCGCACAAGAACACGCAGGACCTGCTGCTCTCGGACGGGAAGACCGACCCCATCGAGGTCGCCCCGGGCACGCAGTACTCCTTCGAGCGGGTAAACCTGGCGGACATTCTGGTCAAGAGCAAGGGCGGCGAGATGGTCTTTGTGGTCGGCCACAGCGCCGAGTGAAAGGAGTCAGCGATGGCAATCAAGCTCGGCATGGAGGCCGCCCTCAAGTACAAGGTCGGCGGTCAGGGCGGCGCGGGTGCGTGGACGGCGCTGGGCAACACGCGCGACGTGACGCTCAACCTCGAAGCGGGCGAGGCGGACGTCACCACGCGGGCCAACAACGGCTGGCGGGCGACGGTCGCCACGCTCAAGGAGGCGAGCGTGGAGTTCGAGATGGTCTGGGACACCGGCGACGCCGGGTTCACCGCCATCAAGAACGCCTTCTTCAACAACGACCCCATCGGCCTGCAGATCCTCGACGCGGCCGCGGGCCAGGGCCTCCAGGCGGACTTCTCCATCACCAACTTCAGCCGCAGCGAGGCCCTCGAGGAGGCCATCACGGTGTCGGTGACGGCGAGGGTGACGTATTCGACCACGGCGCCCTCATGGATCGGCAGCTAAGCACGGAGGCACGGATGCGGCAGTTCAAGGACAACGCGGGTCGGACCTGGACGGTGGACATCAACGTCGCCACGCTCAAGCGCGTGCGCGGGCTCACGGGCGTCGACCTCATGCAGGTCATCGAGGGGACGCTCATCGAGAAGCTCATCCGCGACCCGGTGCTGCTGTGCGATGTGGTCTACGCCGTCTGCAAGCCCGAGGCGGATGCGGCCACCCCCCGGGTCTCGGACGAGGAGTTCGGCAAGTCGATGGCGGGCGACGCCATCGAAGCCGCCACGCAGGCGGTGCTGGATGAACTCATCAGTTTCTGCCCGAGCCCGAGGGACCGGGCCAACCTCGGGCGGGTGCTCCAGGCCACCAACCGCGTGCTGGACAAGGCCCGCGACCTGACGGAGAAGCGGATCCAGACGCTGACCAGCGAGAGCGAGCTGGACA
>JAFEDL010000174.1 GCA_018241645.1 Pseudomonadota bacterium | reverse complement strand
AAGCTGCTCGAGAAGTTCCAGAACCTGCACGAGGCGGTCACGCTGGTCGCCGAGCACCCGGTCCAGACCCGGCGCCTCGACGACGTGCCCGGCCTGGGCGACGTGGACTTCCTCAAGCTCGACGTGCAGGGCGCCGAGCTGATGGTCCTGCAGGGGGCGGAACGCACGCTGGAAGACGTGGTGATGGTGCAGGTCGAGGTGGAGTTCGTGGAACTCTACGAGAACCAGCCCCTGTTCGCGGACGTCGACCGGTACCTGCGCAGCCGCGGCTTCATGTTCCACACTTTCCGCTCCACCGGCACGCGCTGTTTCAAACCCTTGTTGAGGGATGGCGATCCCAATATCGGCCTCAACCAGATACTTTGGTCGGATGCCGTATACGTGCGCAGCTGGCTCGGGCCGGTGCTGATGCCACCTCGCAAACTGCTGAATCTGGCGATCCTGCTGAACGACCTGGTCGGGTCGGTGGACCTGTGCCACCTGGTCCTCGAGCAGCTCGACGCGGCCGGCGGGACCGCCTACGCCCCGGCGTTCCTGGCCCGGCTCACGGGCCGGTAGGGCGCGGCGATAGGCGAGCCGCGCATGCGCCGGTATGTACGAGGGCGTACAGACCCCGGGGATGGCCCGGCTTAACGTGTGACCCCTTCACCAGGAGTCACCTACCATGAACCCACTAGTGCGGCTTTCCATCTTCGGCGCCACGGCACTTGCCGCGAGCTCGGCGATGGCCGGCGTTACCTTTTTTGAAAACGAGAACTACGCCGGGCGCCAGATCACGGCGGACCGGGCCCTGCAGAACTTCCCCAGCGTGGGCTTCAACGACCGCGCCCGGTCCGCGGTGGTCGAAGGCGATTCGTGGCAGGTCTGCATGGACGTCAATTTCAACGGCGGCTGCACGGTGCTGGCGCCGGGACGCTACCCGTCGCTGGGCGAATGGTCCGGGCGCATCAGCTCCACCCGTCCGGTCGGCACGCCGACCGCCGCCGCTCCCGCGGACTCTGCTGCCGGAGGCGCCGTCACGTTCTTCGGCAACCGGAACTTCGGCGGGCGCCAGTTCACCATCAACCAGCCGCTGCCGAACCTGGCCGGGACGCGCGCCAATGACCGCGCGGAATCCGCAATCGTCGAAGGCGGGCCGTGGGAAGTGTGCGCCGATGCCGAGTTCCGCGGCGACTGCCAGGTGTTCGCCCCGGGCCGCTACCCCACGCTCGGCGCGCTGGACGGCAAGGTCAGTTCTGCGCGCCCCTACCACGACCGGCGCGGCGAGCGGGACGCGATGCGTCGGCGTGCCACGGCGACCCTGTATTCGGAGGTCAACCTGACCGGGCGCGCGTTCCTGCTCGGCCGGGAAGGCGATGCCAACCTGCAGGGCCAGTTCAACGACCGGGCTTCCTCGTTGCACGTCGACAGCGGTTACTGGATCTTCTGCAGCGACGCCGGGTTTCGCGGTGAATGCCGGACGTTCGGCCCCGGGGACTACGCGCAATTGCCGCCGGAACTCGAGAACCGCATCTCCTCGGGCCGCAGGATCTCGAACGAGTACCCGTACGGGCAGGGCCAGTACCGGCGCTGAGTCCTAGCCGGCTGCGGCGTCCGCCTGCAGGAGCCTCTCCAGGCTCTGCTCGCGGATGCCGTAGAAGTCCTTGATCCGGCGGATCTGGTCGCGCACGGGCGCGGGATCCGCAGGGTGCAGCCGCTTCACCGCGAGGATCATCTTGTTCTTGCTGGTGTGCTCGAGCGAGACGAACTCGAAGATCTTCGAGTCGTAGCCTTCGGACTCCAGCAGCAGCGAGCGCAGCCCGTCGGTGAGCATCTCGGCTTCCTGCCCGAGGTGGATGCCGTGCTGGAGCATCGGGCGCAGCAGCGGCGGGGTTTGCATCTGCGGGCGGATCTCCTTGTGGCAGCAGGGCGCGCACATGACGATCGAGGCGCCCGAGCGAATGCCCGCGTGGATGGCGTAATCGGTGGCCGTGTCGCAGGCGTGCAGCGCGATCATGATGTCGATCGGTCCGGCGGCATGGCTGCGGATGTCTCCCTGCTCGAAGGTCAGCCCCTCGGCCCCAAGCCGCGCGGCAGCCGCGCCGCAGAGCTGCACGAGGTCCGCGCGCAGTTCGACCCCCGCTACGCGCGCGTCCAGGCCCAGGGTGTTCGCCAGGTAGTCGTGCACGGCAAAGGTCAGGTAGCCCTTGCCGCTGCCGAAGTCCACCACTCGCACTTGCTTTGCCCCCTTCAGGCCTGACGAGGCGTATGCGTGGTCGAGCACCTCGATGAACTTGTTGATCTGTTTCCACTTGCGCGCCATCGCCGGGATCAGCCGGTGCTGCGCGTCCGTCACGCCCAGTGCCGCCAGGAAGGGCCGGTCGAGTTCGAGGAAGCGTTGCTTGTCCCGGTCATGTTCTTCCGGCGGCACATCGGTGATTTCCGCGCGCCCGACGCGCAGGCTGTGCTTGCCTTTCCTGCTGACGGCCAGCTGGATGTCCTGCGTCGCGGTGAGCAGGTGCGCGTTCTCGAACGCGGTCCCCAGTTCCTCCCCGATGGCCGCGACCGCCTCGGCCACCGGGACGTTCTTGGTGACGTCCCTGGTCTTGTAGCGGTAGGTGAACGACAGGCACGGCTCGCCGCGCACCGTCAGCCGGCGCGCAATCACGCGCAGCAACTCGGGCTCCGTGCCGCGGTACTTGGCCAGCACCAGCTTGATGAACGTGTCGGCGGCGAGGGACTTCGAAAGCAGTGCGAGGAACTGGCCGCGCTGGGCGTCCGGGGCTTTTTCGGGGGCGGAGGGCATGGTTCATCGTATCCGAATTCGGGGACGCGATGCGCCGGGCCGCCGGCCCGGTTCAGCGGGGAGTCCCGGCGCCTTCCAGCTTTGCCTTCATCGCGGCCATGCCCTGGTCGATCATCGCCGCCACCGGCCCGGCTGCGGCATCCGGCAGCAGGTCGGCTATCCAGACGGCGCGACACTGTCCCGGGCCCTCGGCGAACACCTGCATCGAGGCATTGTGGTGGGTAAGCCGCCCGCTTCTTGCCGACCACGCAAGCCTTCGGGCGGCGTCGTCCAGGGCGACAATCACCTCGCGCACCACCATGCCGTTGCCGAAGGTTACGACCCGCGCGCCGTCTTCGAGGGCCGTGTCCACGACGAAGCCGGGTGCGAGGCGGGTGTGGATCGCCCCGATGTCGCGCACCGCTGCCCAGACGTCCTCGGGGCGGGCACGGATGGCAATCTCCCTGCGGATGGAGGCCATGGATCGCCCTAGCCCAGGCACACGGCTTCGACGTTGTTGCCGTCCGGGTCGAGGAGGAAGGCCGCGTAGTAGGTCGCGCTGTAATCGGGCCGCAGGCCGGGCGCCCCGTTGTCGCGGCCGCCCGCGGCAAGCCCGGCCGCATGGAATCGCGCGACCGCTTCCCGGTCGGGCGCGCGGAACGCGACATGGGCGCCCGGCCCCTTGTGGCCCCTGGCGGCATGCAGCCACAGCGCCGGTGCCCCGGCCGGGCCGAATCCCGCGTAGGCCTCGCCCTTCGAGCACAGCACATGCCCCAGGGCCCCGAGGGCGGCTTCGTAGAAGTGCACGCTCGCGGCCAGGTCCTTCGCCTTCAATCCGATATGGTCGTACATCGCGGTCTCCCTGGGTTGGAGACCGCAGACTAGGCGCGCGCGGCCAGCCTTTCTTGGAAGATCTTGCGATCGCCCCTGGCCGCGCGGCGGAACTGCCCCGGCGATACGCCCGCGGCGCGATGGAACGTGCGCACGAAGTTGGAGAGGTCGCCGAAGCCGACTTCGTATGCAACCTCGGTCACCGGCCGATCCTCGTCGGCGAGGAGGCGCGCCGCATGGCGCAGCCGCGAGCGCACGAGGTACTGGTGCGGCGTGACTCCGAGGACACGCGCGAAGACTCGCAGGAAGTGGAAAGCGCTCAACCCGGCTTCTCCCGCTGCGGCATCCAGGTCCAGCGGCTCGTGCGAATGCGCTTCCAGCCAGCGCGCCACATCCACCGCCCGGCGGCGGTCGCGGGCGGCAGTCCCGGCCGGGGTGCGCTTCCTGCCGGCCACCAGCTCCGTGTAGCGCGCTGCGAACAGCATTGCGATTTCGTCCACGCCGATGTCGTGGCGTCCCTCGGCGGCGGCCTGCGCGAGCTCGCCCAGCACCATGAGTCCGGGCAGGGGCGCGACGCCGCCGGCCCGCCAGGCGGCATCGCCCCGGCCGAGCGCCTCGACGAATTCCGGCGCGAAGTGGAAGGCGAGGCACTCGTCGCCGCACTGGTGGTGGTCGTGGGTGCACATGTACTCGTCCCCGGGGCGGCCGACCATCACCGAACCGGCCACCAGTTCGAAGGATTCGCCGCGCGCATGGCACGTGAAGCTGCCCTTGCGCACATAGGCGATCGCGTGCCGGGCGTGGGATTCGGGGTAGGGCGCATCCCCCGGCCCTGCGGTGCACCGGCAGTCGATGACCGAAACCGATTTGCCCTGCGCGAGCTGGGTGATTTCCATGGCCCGGAAATTCTACCGCGCCCGGCTCGGGCCGGTTTTGGAGAAAATTGCGGTCGCCCCGGGCGCAGGCCCGTCGAAC
>JAFEDL010000173.1 GCA_018241645.1 Pseudomonadota bacterium | reverse complement strand
TTTGGTCGAGATATGCAAGGCAATTACCGCAGAGAAGGCGACGCTGGCAACGGCGTCGCCTTTCTTGTAGGGTGGCGGGGCGCCGGCGTGGTGGAACAGTAGACACAGACGGCTAACGACCGTCCGCGGTATGCGTCCGGGTGCAAGTCCTGGCGTTGGCGAGATTGCCGGGTATCGGGAGAAGGCGCTGGCAACGGCGCCTTCTTTCGTGTCAGGCGTCTGGGCAAATTGTCCATTGACGCGGTTGGACAGATTGTCCATATATGCGGCGCGGGTCGGACGGTTTGGGTTATCTTGCATGATGAAACCCCAGGCCACCCACACATCCGCGATAGGTCAAAGGGAAGGCTTGGGGTCGGAAGGATTGGGTTACCCTGTCACGGTCGGGGTCGGCAGTTCGAATCTGCCTCGGACGGCGCAAGCCGGTCGGTAGCTCAGCGGTAGAGCACGAAACCCCAGTTCACCCTCATATCCGAAGGCTTCCCTTTGACCGGCCGGCTTTGGTGACGACGAGGCGAAGGGCCTGCGTTATCCTTGTAAGATAGCACCCAATCCCACTCCATCTTCGTCGTCGCCCAAGCCGGCCCGGTTTGGTGAGGAGAGGCGGAGGCGCTGGGTTACCTCGAAAACAACCCCATAGCCGTTTACATCTTCTCCTCGCTCAACCGGATCGCGGATGCCACACACAACAGGAGGCATCCATGGCGTCGCCGTATGTCGGTTTCGGGAATTTCGCCCTTCTCACGCCGCAGTCGCAGCCGATCCCGGGGCGCGAGGCGGACATGCTGACCAACAACGCGGGCGGCTATTCCTTCAAGCTGGATGATTGGGAGCGGCTGAACCGCTTCCTGATCCTCGGCAGCGATGGGGGCACCTACTATGTCGGGGAACAGACGCTCACGGCGCAGAATGCGGCGGCGGTCATCCGCTGCATCGCGGCCGACGGACCCCGCGTGGTCGCCGCTGCGCTGGACGTGAACGTCAACAACCGCGCACCCAAGACGGACCAGCAGCTTTTCGCTATCGCCCTGGCGCTCAAGCACGGCGACACCGCCACCAAGGAAGCTGCCGAGCTGGCCGCCGCGAAGATGTTGCGCACCGGCACGCACCTTCTACACTTCGTCGCCATGCTGGACAGCCTGGGCGGCTGGAACCGCAGCAAGCGCCGCGTGGTGGCACGCTGGTTCATGGACCGCGAGCCGGACAAGCTGGCGTATCAGGTGCTCAAGTATCGGCAGCGCGATAGCTGGGCCATGCGTGACGTGCTGCGGGTGGCGCACCCGGGCGCGCCCACGGAGCAGCACAAGGCCGTCTATCAGTGGTTGTGCGGACGCGAGACGGAGGCGCTACCGGGCCTTCTGCGCGACTACCAGTCCATGATGGGGCAGGCGGACGCCACGCCGGCACAACGGGCGCTCTACGGCATCGACTGCGGCCTGCCGCGCGAGGCGCTACCCACGGAGGCGCTGACCGATCCTGTCGTGTGGCGCGCCCTGCTGCCTGAGACGCCGCCGCATGCCCTGTTCCGCAACCTCGGCAATCTGACCGCCAACGGCGTGCTGACGCAGGGGGCCAAGGATGCGTCCCTTGTCGCGGATCGGTTGACGGATCGCGAGGCCCTGCGCAAGGCGCGCGTACACCCGTTCGCAGTGATGCTGGCGTCGCTGGTCTACCAGACCGGGCATGGCGTGCGCGGCGGCAAGACGTGGGCGCCCGTGCGGCAGATCATTGAGGCGCTGGACGATGCCTATGAGGCGGCGTTTGACAGCGTGAAGCCGACCGGGAAGCGTCTGCTGGTGGGGGTGGATATCTCTTCGTCCATGGACGCGGCCTGCATGGGAACGCCCATTCCTGCGGCCGTGGCCGCTGCTGCCATGGCGCTGACGATCGCCCGCACGGAGCCGAACGCTACCGTGGTGCATTTTGACACAGCAGTTCAGCGCGTGGTGCCGATCACGAGGCGGTCTGCACTTTCGAGTGTTGGCGCGACGAATGGCCGCGGCACCGATCTTGCGGCGCCTGTGCTATGGGCGGCGGGGCAACCGGCGACGCGCTACGGGTGGAACGCTACCGGATCGCATGGCATCGCTGCTCCCGGCGAGCGTTTCGACGCCTTCATCATCCTGACGGACAACGAGACGTGGGCTGGCCGCTCGCACCCGTCGCAGGCACTGGACCTCTATCGCCGCAAAATGAACCCCCAGGCGAAGCTGGTGTGCTGCTCAATGGCAGCGAACCACGCCAACATCGTGGACCCAAACGACGGCGGGTCTCTTGGCTGTGCTGGGCTTGATGCGAACCTGCCGAGCATCATCGCGGAGTTCGTCGGAGCCTGACGTGACCGCCGCTGAATATCTGGCAGCCCTCGCGGCAGCCGGGATCGACACAAGCCTCCCGATCGGCCAACTTGATCGGGAGGCTGCTTCGCTTTTAGAAATAGACGAGCGCACCGCCCGCCGCTACCGCCGTGGGGAGATCACCATACCCGGCCCGGTGCGCGTGGCATTGGAGTGCCTGGGGCGAAGACCCGGCGCCCCTACTCCGCGTCCTTGACCTCAATCCAGCACTCTGGCGCGGCGGCAATCTTGGCATAGAGGCGCTCGAACGCGACGCGGCTGTCCGCTATGCGGGTGGCATCCACGACGCGGTCGCCCAAAATCACGCACCCGGCGGTATCATCGGCCGAGTTTCCGGTGTGAATCAGCACCCCGGAAAATCCGGGCACGTCCAGCAGGCGCGGCATTGGGCGCTTGAACCTCGGCGACGGCACAATGACCACCTCATACCGCCCCGCCGGGATAGCCGTCTCGCCTGGCACCTTGGCGGCGTGGCGGACTTGGTCCTCTAGGGTGACGCACTCGTACTGGCCGTCCACGAAGAGGTTTCCCAATGTCGTGGACTGCCAGCTCGGTTGGCGGTCGAGGGTTAGGAGCACGCTACGTCGCCACCTTCACCGCACTGCCGGCACGTTCGCCGGATCAGCGGGGACACCTAAAATGCAGCCGGCCAATTCGACGCACCCACTCCAAGCGCAGTGGCCCGTTGATCTCTGATCATGCTCATCAGTTCATCGTTTCGTCTCTTGCGGTCAGCTTCCGACATCAAGCATGCGCCCGAGCATGCGCAAGGGCCTTTGCAGCGCCCTGCTCGCGCCCAGCGAGCGTCTTGGATGACTTGCCCGATACGCCTGATCTTGTCAGCAGGTTCGGCGCGCCCGTTGCGGCCGATGGGGCCGAGAGAAAAAGACAGTCTCTGCATCCTCACACCTTCACAGCTACAGCCGGGAACATTAGCAGGGCCAGCCCTACTTCACCACCACCGTCGTGCCATCCGCCGGCTTGGCGACATCGACGCCGCCGATACCTGCGCATGTGCCGTCCACCAGCGCGACAATGAGGCCCGTAACCGGGACCGCTGCGGCGGCATCCGGGGTCGCCGCTGCGACGCCCGCCGCTGTCACCTTGGCGAGGCGCCCGATGATGGGCTGCTGCACCTGGCAGAAGTGGGCAATCTGCTGGTCGGCGCGCGCAAGGGCGGCGTCGAATTTGGCGGTGCTGGCGTCGGTGCAGGCGGCGACGCACAGGGCGGCGATGATGGGGCGCATGGTGGGGGTCCTACGATTTCAGGGTTGAGAGATCGATCATGCCGACTTGCGGCGCGAACGGTTGCGAGCGGTCAGTCGCGCCCAGGAATGGATAGCCAGTAGCTACGGCCATCGCATTCCCAGCCAACCGCGCCGCCTGCCGCGCCTGCTCCATGTCGAACGGCCCGCTGGCAAGCCGCCCATCCACCACGAGCCAAACCTTGTCGCCTTCCATGTGGCCGGTCAGGTGCGGCATTAGGCGGCCATCCACGACCACGCCGCGACTTTCCATCGGCGGGAGCAACAGGTCAGGTTGTTCAGGCGTCTGCGGGAACGACAAGACGTTGTCTTGGCTCATAGCGGTCCTACTGATTGGTGGTGGTGGGCTTGGGGGCGTCGGCTGCGTTCTTGGCGCGCCCGAAGTTGGCGCCGACCATGTTCACGAGCCGATAGGCTGCGACCCACAGGGGGTTCGCATCGGGGCCGGGGGCTGGCAGCACTGTCGCCACAGTGGCGCACAGGGCCATCGCCAGCGTGATGTAGGGCAGATACGGCCCCACACCGGGCACAGCCATGAAGGCGGTCATCAGGTCCATGTCATGCGCTCCTTGTTGCGGTTCAATTCGCCCTCCCCTCGGTAGCTTCGGGCTGCGACAGGTGGCGGTTGACGCCCCAGCCCTGCCACATGGCGGCGCGCTGCAACTGGCCCTGTAGGAGGCCCAGCGTGCGGTTGATCTGCCCAAGCTGCACGCTGATATCGAGGTCGCGCTGAAGCGAAGCCTCTTGCCAGCGGCGGCGTTCGTCGGCGTCGCGGCGCTGCTCGGCCAGCACTTCGGCGCGGGATTCCTTGAGCGTCGTGGCTTGGGCGGTCTGCTCGGCCTGTATCGCCGTGAGCGTCGTGCCGTGGTCGCGCACATTGAGCCATAGCGCCAGCCATGCCGCCGCCGCCGAGGCGACGACGCTGCCCACGGCCATGCCGCCACCGATGGCCTCACGCGGATGTTCCACGCACCAATCGACCATATTGCGCAGAAGGGTCTTCACAGGACTCCCTCCCCGCCGCTCGTCGTCCTAGC
>JAFEDL010000172.1 GCA_018241645.1 Pseudomonadota bacterium | reverse complement strand
TGAGCTCGATGTAGCGCATGCAGGCGAGCAGGTAGTCCTCGGCGTGGACGGCGCAGGCGCGAAAGCGCCCTTCCCACAGCGTACCGCTGCGCCGGTAGGTGTGGTTGAAGTAGCGCACGTAGCGGCGGCCCAGGGCCTGCATCAAGCGGGATGCATGCGCTGGGGAAGGCGGTGTGAGCAGCAGGTGCACGTGGTTGGTCATGAGCACCCAGGCGTGAATGGCGACGCCAAGCCTGGAAGCGTAGCGGTCGAGCCAGTGCAGGTAGGCGGAGTGGTCGTCGTCAGAGAAGAAGCAGGCCGAGCGGTTGTTGCCGCGCTGGATCAGGTGCAGCGGGAAACCTGCGAGGTCGGTGCGGGGGCGGCGCGGCATGCGTGGAACAACGCGTCGCCGGCACCGGGTGTTGACAGCCGTGGCGGAAAATCGACTCTGACCTCGATATTCAGGAAACCCCGATTTTTAGGCAGAAAGTCAGACTTTCAAATCGGAGACCGGCTCCAGGAGCCGGCCTCCGGGCGATTTTGTACTGGTACCGGTACATTCAATCCGGGTCGGAGTCGATTATTTAAGTCGACTCTGACCCGGGTTTTCTAGGCCGCCGGCGCGACACCCCGGCGGTCGACCAGCCAGTCGACGAGGGCCGCCGTCACCCACATCGAGAACAGCGTCGCCCATGCGGTGACCGCGAACACCGAGGCGCCCGTGATCCCCGCGCCGACGGCGCATCCGCCGGCAAGCATGCTGCCGAACCCCATCAGCACCGCCCCGATGATGTAGCGGCGCATGCTCTGGCCGTCCTTGAAGCCTTCGAGCAGCAGTTCCTTCGCCAGCAGCGCGGCAATGAACGAGCCGAGGAACACGCCGGGCACCAGGCCGATGTTGAAGTCGAACGGCCGTCCGGGCGGGGACAGCACCAGCATCAGGATGTCCGCCGACGGGCCGGAGAACGTGAGGCTCTGCACGGGCACCGCCTGCGCGGACAGGGTCTGGGCCGAGACCTGGTAGGTGAACCACCATCCAAGGGCGATCGTCGTGCCGACGGCGAGGCCCCCGAACACGGCCCATGGCCGCACCCGCTCCTGGCGGAAGGCGAACGCGAGGCCGGCCGCCAGCCAGACGAGGCCGAACGCGAGCCCCGCGCCGTGGCCCACCCCGAATGCCGGAAGCAGGTCGCGGGCGCCGCCCTCTACCGTCCACCAGCCGGAAATCTCGTTGCGCAGCGGCGACAGGATGCCGCTGAGCGAGGCCTGCGCGGTCACCGCCATGACGAGGCCCGACAGGAGCGCGCGCAGGTTGCCCCCGGCGGACAGGACCAGCAGCCGGCTGACGCATCCGCGCGCGAGGATCATGCCGGCGCCGAACAGGCACCCGCCGATGATCGCGCCCGACATGCTGCCGCGGGCCGCGAGTTGACGCGCGGTGCTCACGTCCAGCGCGCCGGCGATGATCAGGGCCTGGGTCGCGATCAGGGCGGCGGAAAAGGTCAGCAGCCACACCACCAGCTTTTCGCCGGGCGTGCCGCGCGCGAATTCCATGACTGCGGAGCGCAGGCAGAAGCGCGAGCGCTGCGCGAAGATGCCGAACAGCAGCCCGATCGCAAGCCCGCCCAGCGCCGTCACGTGGCGCTCGCCGATCCGCTCGATGAGTTCGGTCAGGTCCATGGTGCGCAGGCCGCGGGACCGGGCGGCGCTATCTCTTCTCCAGCAGCTCGCGTTCCATCAGCAGGTAGGTGCCGTAGGCGTTGATCCGGTTCGCCGCCTCGAAGGCCGGCACCTTTGCGTAGCGGCTCCAGTCGGTCTGGGGATAGGCCTCCTCGAACGGCTGCATCTCCTCGGCCGCCTTGCCCATCGCGGCACGCAGGTAACGCAGGTAGTCGCGCGTGAACACCAGGTCGCCGACGGGATTGCGGGACGCGGCGCCATGCCCGGGAACCATCACTTTCGGCTGAAGGGCGAGCAGGCGGTCCATGGTGGCGAGCCAGCGGCGGCTGTCGGCGTTGCCCACGAACGGCACGCGGCCGGAGAACAGGATGTCGCCGGAATACAGCACCTGGTCCTCGCGGACGACGACCACGATGTCGTCCGGCGCGTGCGCCGGCCCCATGTAGATGATGTCGAAATTCAGGCCCCCGAACGCGAACGTGGTGTCACCGTCGAGCAGCCGGTCGGGCGCCACCAGCACGGTGCCGGCGTCCACCCAGGGCGCGAGGTCGCGCCGGCGCTGGGCGAGCCGCTCCGCGCCTTCGCCGCTGTCGAGGTAGCCGCGCGCCTCGCGGTGCGCCCAGACCTCCGCGCCCGCCGCCTTGAGGGGCGCGAGGCCGTAGAAATGGTCCGCGTGGTAATGCGTGACGATCACGCGGCGCACGGGCTTGTCGGTGACGGACCGGATCGCCTCGAGCAGCGCCTTGCCCAGCGGCACGGTGCCGAGCGCATCGATGACGACCACGCCCTCGGGCGTAACGACGAAACCGGCGTTGGAATTGAAACCCTGGTTGGCGGCGGAAGCCACCCCCGCCAGGCCCTGCACGTACCAAGCGTGCGCGCTGACCTGCACCGGCACGACCTTGACCGGCGGCTCGGCCGCCCCGGCTGCCGGGGCCAGCGCAAGGATGAAGCCGAGAACGGTACCGAAGCGCGCCAGCAGGGACATCACGCGATGCCGGGGTTCCCGTCCACGCCCTTGAGGCGCGGCAGGTTGAGGGCGAGGGGCTTGACCGTCTTCTGCGCGCGCAGGTACTTCGCCATGACGTCCCAGATCGGTTCGCCGCCCGCGGCTTTTGCCTCCTCCGCGACCGGCGCCCATCCGGCCACCTTGTACTTGCGCGCCGGATCGAGCGGCTTGCCCTTCAGCGTCATGTCGCTGATGCGACCGCCCATCTTCGCGTCCGGGTCGCAGGTGTACCCGAGGCCGCCGACGCGCACCATGTCGCCGCCCTGCTGGTAGTAGGGGTCGGGGTTGAACAGGTTGTCGCACACGTCCTCGAGGATCGTCTTGATCGTCTCGCCGGTCATCTCGGTCACGGTGGTGTAGGGATAGGTGATCGCCGTCTGGTCCATCAGGTGTTCCATCAGGATCGGCTCGCCCGGCAGGAGGCTCGTGCCCCAGCGGAACCCCGGCGAGAACGCGATCTCCGCGTCCTTCACCGCCATCAGGCCGTCGAGGATCAGCTGGTCGAAGGTGCCGTTGAAATTGCCGCGGCGGTAGAGCAGGCCTTCGCTGACCGCGAGTTTCTCGGCGAGCTTGCCGGCGTACGGCGCGCGCACCTTCCTGATCAATGCGTCCATCTCGGCGTCTGCCGGCAGCAGGTTGGCGAACACCGGCAGCAGCTTGTAGCGAAAATCCGCCACCTTCCCGCCCTTGACGTCGAAGTCGAGCACGCCGAGGAACTTGCCGTTCGAGCCGGCGTTGGTGACCAGCGTCTGGCCCCCGGGATTCTTCACGATCACGGGCGCAGGCACGCCGTCGTGCGTATGCCCGCCGAGGATCGCGTCGATGCCGCGCACGCGCGAGGCCATCTTGATGTCCACGTCCATGCCGTTGTGGGAGAGCAGCACCACGGCCTGCGCGCCCTTCGCGCGCGCCGCGTCGACCGTCTTCTGCATCTCCTCTTCCTGGATGCCGAAATTCCAGTCGGCGACGAAATAGCGCGGGTTCGCGATCGGCGTGTAGGGGAACGCCTGGCCGATGACGGCCACCGGCACGCCGTTCATCTGCCGCATCGTGTACGGCGCGAACACGGGGTCGCCGAAGTCGGCGGTCTTCACGTTCTGGGCGACGAACTCGACCTTGCCCTTGAAGTCGTTGTCGACGATCTGCTTCACGCGATCCGCCCCGAGCGTGAACTCCCAGTGGCCGGTCATGATGTCGACGCCCAGGAGCTTGCAGGCGTCGACCATGTCCTGGCCCTTGGTCCACAGCGCCGTGCCCGAACCCTGCCAGGTGTCGCCGCCGTCCAGCAGCAGCGCGCCCGGCCGCGCGGCCTTCAGCTTCCTGACCAGCGTGGCGAGGTGCGCGAACCCGCCCACCTTGCCGTAGGTCTTCGCGGCGCGCTCGAAATCGAGGTAGGTGAACGCGTGCGCGTCGGCCGAGCCGGCGGGCACCCCGAACTGGCGCAGCAGGGCCTCGCCCACCAACTGCGGCGGCCGGCCGCGCATCGGCCCGATCCCGCGGATGACGTTCGGCTCGCGACACCAAACGGCCAGCAGCCGCGCATGGCAAGCCGGGAAGGCACGGAA
>JAFEDL010000171.1 GCA_018241645.1 Pseudomonadota bacterium | reverse complement strand
CATAGACCGGGCCCTCGAGATCCTGCCGCTCGCCATCGCGGGCGACGTCGAGCGCGCGATGCACAAGCTGCACACCAGACCCAAACCCCCGAAAGAACCCCCTGTGAAGGAAGTCTCGTGAGCCTCAAATGCGGCATCGTCGGACTGCCCAACGTCGGCAAGTCCACGCTTTTCAATGCGCTGACCAAGGCCGGCATCGCGGCGGAGAACTACCCCTTCTGCACGATCGAGCCCAACGTGGGCATCGTCGAGGTGCCCGACCCGCGCCTGGGCAAGCTTGCCGAGATCGTGAAACCGCAGAAGGTGCTGCCCGCGGTGTGCGAGTTCGTCGACATCGCCGGGCTGGTCGCCGGCGCCTCCAAGGGCGAGGGCCTGGGCAACCAGTTCCTCGCCAACATCCGCGAGACCGACGCCATCGCGCACGTGGTGCGGTGCTTCGAGGATGAGAACGTCGTCCACGTCGCGGGCAAGGTCGACCCGGTGTCGGACATCGAGACGATCAACACCGAGCTCGCGCTGGCCGACCTCGCCACGGTCGAAAAGCAGTTGTCCAAGAACGTGAAGCTCGCCAAGACCGGCGGCGACAAGGAGGCGCAGCGCCTCGTTGCCGTGCTGGAAAAGGTGCAGAAGGCGCTCGACCAGGGGCTGCCCGCGCGCACCGTGGACCTGTCCAAGGAGGAGCTCGCGGTGGTGAGGCCGCTGTTCCTGCTCACGATGAAGCCGACCATGTACGTGGCGAACGTCGACGAGAAGGGGTTCCACGACAACCCGCTGCTCACGCAGGTCGAGGAATACGCAAAGAAGGAAGGCGCGCCCGTGGTGGCGATCTGCGCGGCCCTCGAGTCGCAGATGGCCGAGCTCGAGGACGAGGAAAAGCAGATCTTCCTCGAGGACCTGGGGCTGGAGGAGCCCGGCCTCAACCGCGTGATCCGCGCCGGCTACAAGCTGATGGGCCTGCAGACGTATTTCACCGCAGGCGTGAAGGAAGTGCGCGCCTGGACGGTGGCGATCGGGGCCACCGCGCCGCAGGCCGCCGGGGTGATCCACACCGACTTCGAGCACGGGTTCATCCGCGCCGAGGTCATCGCGTACGCGGACTTCATCGCCTGCAAGGGCGAGCACGGGGCGAAGGAAGCGGGCAAAATGCGCGTCGAAGGCAAGGAGTACGTGGTGCACGACGGCGACGTCATGCACTTTCGCTTCAACGTCTGATCTTCATCTTTCCGGGAGAGTCCGACATGCGAATGCTTTGCACAGCGGCACTGCTCGCCACGCTGGGGGCGATCCCGGCGACGGCCCAGGCCCAGCTTTCGGCCTGCAGGGTGCCGGATATCGCCGTCGAGAAAGTCAGCCGGCGCGTCGACGGCAGCGTCACGCACGTCAGCGGGGTGTTGGTGAACAAGTGCCCGCAGGCGGTCGGCGTGCACATCAGGGTCGCGCTGAACGACGCGACCGACAGCGCCCTCATGGTGCAGGACACCTGGCCGGCCAGCGTGAAGAACATCCCGGCCAAGGGCAGCTTCCCGTTCGACAGCGCCTTCCGCAACGTCCCGCCGGGCGTGGCGAAGGTCGAGGTCCGGGTGCTGGAAGTGAAGTTCTGGCCGGTGCGCTAGGCGCCCTCTACGGGGTAAGCAGGATCTTGCCGATGTGCTGGCTCGACTCCATGAGCCGGTGCGCCTCGGCGGCCTGCGCCAGCGGGAAGGACCGGTGAACCACCACCTTGATCCTGCCGGACTCGATCAGCGGCCAGATGCGCGCCGTGAGGTTGTCCGCGATTGCGGCCTTGAAGGCCACCGGGCGCGGCCGCAACGATGAGCCGGTCACGGTCAGCCGCCGCCGCATCAGGTCGGAGAAATTCACCGGGCCGCTCGCACCGCCCAGCGTGGCGATCAGCACCAGGCGCCCGTCGAGGGCGAGGCATTCCAGCTCGCGCTGCACGTAGCTCCCGGCCACCATGTCGAGCGCCACGTTCACGCCCTTGCCGCCGGTGAGCTCCTTCACTACCGCGACGAAATCTTCCGTCTTGTAGTTGATCGCCCGGTCCGCGCCGAGCTTCTCGCAGGCGGCGCACTTGTCCGCGCTGCCGGCGGTGGCGTAGACGGTGTGGCCGAGCGCCTTCGCCATCTGGATCGCGGTGACGCCGATGCCGGAGCTGCCGCCCTGGATCAGCACCGATTCGCCCGGCCCGAGCTGCGCGCGGTCCCAGACGTTGCTCCATACGGTCATGAACGTCTCGGGCAGCGCCGCGCCGTCGACGAGGGAAACGCCCCCGGGGATGCGCATGCAGTTCGCCGCTGGCGCCGCGCAGTACTCGGCGTAGCCGCCGCCGGCCACCAGCGCGCACACCTCTTCGCCCACCTTCCACTGCGTGACCCCTGCGCCGAGTGCCGCCACGGTGCCGGAAACCTCCATGCCGAGGATGTCCGGCGCGCCCGGCGGCACCGGGTAGTTGCCCTTGCGCTGGGAGGTATCGGCGCGGTTCACGCCTGCGGCCGCCACCTTGACGAGCACCTCGCCTGCGCCCGGCGCCGGCAGCGCCCGCTCGCCGAGCCTGAGGACTTCGGGGCCGCCCGGGGCGGCGATCTCGATGCAGCGCATGGTCTTCGGGAGGGTCATCGCGTTCGCTCTGGATTTCGGACCGAGCATCTTAATCGAGCTTGCGGCAAGATGGCGGCATGAAACTCAAGATGAACCAGAACTCACTCTTCGCAATGCTGCTGCGCTCGCCGTGGTGGGTCAGCGCCGGCGTCGCCGCGGCGCTCTTTACCGCGGGGCGGATCGTGCTGCCGGAGCAGTATGGCCTGTACGCGTTCTTCGCTGCGCTGCCGTTCCTTGTCATCGCCGTGCACGTGGCCTGGAAACAGCTGCGCGCGCCGAGCCAAAGCACGATCGCCACGGCCGTCGAAACGCTCCGGGCGATGTCGTGGGGCGATTTTTCCGCCGCGGTCGAGGCGGCGTACCAAGGGGACGGCTACACCGTGACGCGCCTCGCCGGCGCCGGCGCCGACTTCGAGCTGGAAAAGGGCGGGCGCACCACGCTGGTCAGCTGCAAGCGCTGGAAGGTTGCGCGCACCGGTGTCGAGCCGCTGCGCGAACTGGATGCGGCCAGGGCGGCGCGCGAGGCGCACGAGGCGCTCTACATCGCCACCGGGGAGGTCACCGAGAATGCGCGCAGCTACGCGGCAGAGAAGCGCATCCAGGTGCTGCAGGACATGGATCTGATGCGGCTGGTGCGGGGGAAGCTGCCTAAATCCTGAACTTTCTGTTCTAGAACACTAGGCCAGGAGCCATTCTCCGGCCAGTTTGTGTATCGGTACCGGTACATTTACGCCTGCGCCGGGGCCTCCAGTACCGGCACGGCGGCGACCAGCTGCCGGGTGTAGGGATGCGTGGGGGCCGACAGCACCGCCTCGGCCGGCCCGGTCTCGACGATCACCCCGTGCTGCATCACCGCCACGCGATCCGCGAAGTGCCGCGCGATCGAGATGTCATGCGTGATCATCAGGTAGGCGACCCCGCGCTCGGCCTTGATGTCGAGCAGCAGGTTCAGGATCTGGCCCCGGATCGACACGTCGGCGCCCGACAGCGGTTCGTCCGCGATGATCAGGCGGGGGTTCATCGCGAGGGCGCGGGCCACCGCCAGGCGCTGGCGCTGGCCGCCGGAGATCTCGTGCGGGAAGCGGGGCAGGTAGTCGCGCCCGGGGCTGAGGCCCACCCGGTCGAGCAGTTCGGCGCTCCGGGCATCCGATGCCCCGTCCTGCCCGCGCAGCGCCTGCGTCATGAGTTCCCGCGCGGGGCGCCGGGGGTTCAGCGAGGACGAGGCATCCTGGAAGATCGGCTGCATGGCGACGCGCGCGCGGCGGAATTCCCCGGGCGAGAGGTCACCCAGCGAGCGGCCCTCCAGCACGACGCGGCCGCTGTCCGGCGCGAGCAGGCCGAGCGCGATGCGGCCCAGCGTGGACTTGCCCGAACCGCTTTCCCCCACCAGCGCCACCGTCTCGCCGCGGCCGACGGTGAGGCTGACGTTGTTCACCGCCCTGACGGGCGCGCCTCCCGAGCGGCGGAACGTCTTGGATACGTTGTCGAGGATGAGGATCGGGTCGCTCATATCAACGATGCGCCCAGCAGCGGACTTCCTGCGCGCCGGCATTGCGGGCCGGACCCGGCGGCGGCATCTCGGCGGAGCATTCGGCGCGGGCGAGCGGGCAGCGCGGCGTGAACGGGCATCCGGGCGACAGCTCGGCCAGGTTCGGCGGGTCGCCGGCGATGGTCGCGAAGCGCCCCTCGGCATTGCGCGCCGCCTGCGCCGCCTTGAGGAGCCCGACGGTGTACGGGTGCGCCGGCCGGCCGAACACGTCGGCGGCCTTGCCCCATTCGACGGTGTGCCCGGCGTACATCACGTAGATTCGGTCGCAGGCCGAAGCGACGATGCCGAGGTCATGGCTGATCAGCAGCAGCGCCATGCCGAGCCGCTCCCGCAGCTCGCGGATCAAAGCCAGGATCTCGGCCTGCGTGGTGACGTCCAGCGCCGTGGTCGGCTCGTCGGCCACCAGCAGCTTCGGCTTGCAGCCCAGGGCGACCGCCAGCAGTGCCCGCTGGCGCATGCCGCCCGAGAGTTCGTGCGGGTACGCCTCGGCCGCCGCTGCCGGCAGCTTCACCAGCCAGAGCAGTTCCTCCACGCGTGATTGCAGGATGGCGCGCGGCTCATGCAGCCGGACGCTTTCGGCAATCTGCTTGCCGACGCGCATCACCGGGTTGAGGTAGCTCAGGGGATCCTGGAACACCATGGCGACCGGATTGCCGCGGATGGCCTGCCATTGGTCCTCCGTAAAGCGGGTCACGTCCTGCCCGCCGATGGCCATGCGGCCCGACTCGATGCGGGCGATCTTCGCCGGGATCAGGCCGAGCGTAGCCCGTGCGAGCGTCGATTTCCCCGACCCGGATTCGCCGACCAGCCCGACCGCCTCGCCTTCGGCCACGTGGAGCGTGGCGCCGTTCATCGCATACGCCACCGTGCCGCGCGTGCGGTAGGCGAGGCGCAGCGCATCGATCTCGAGGATGTTGCCGTTCATCGGGTGACCGTTCGCGGGTTCAGCGCCGAGCCCACGGCATCGCCCAACAGGTTGAACGCAAGCACCGTCAGGAAGATCGCGAGGCCCGGGAACACCGACATCCACCAGGCGTTGAACAGGAACCGCTGCCCCGCGTTCAGCATGCGGCCCCAGCTGATGATGTCGGCGCTCGATAGCCCGAGGAAACTGAGCGAGGCCTCGAGCAGGATCGCCTGCGCCACCACGAGCGTGCCGGCCGCCAGCACCGGCGCGACCGCGTTCGGCACCACCTCGGTGGCGAGGATTTCCCACTCGCGCATGCCGAGGCACCGGACCGCGTCGACGAACTCCAGCTGCTTGATGCGCATGACCTCGCCGCGGGTGATCCGCGCGATCTGCGGCCAGGCGAGCAGCACGATCACCGCCACCACCTGCGTGAGGCCGGTGCCCGACAGCGAGACGATCACCGCCGCGAGGATGAAACTCGGCACGACCTGGAACATCTCCGAGATGCGCATGACCGCCAGGTCGAGCCAGCCGCCCCAGAAACCGGCCGCCGCGCCGAGCATCACGCCGAGCAGCGTCGCGCCGAACGCCGCGCTGACGCCTACCGCGAGCGATACCTGCGCGCCGTACAGCACCCCCAGCAGCATGTCGCGGCCCAGCTCGTCCGTGCCGAAGAGGTGGTCGAGGGAAGGCGCCGCCATGGCGGCGTCGGAGATCTGGTGCGGGTCGAGCCCCGGCCAGAGCAGGGTCGCGAGCGCAACCAGCGCGAGCAGGGCCACATACCCGCCCGAGGCAATGCCGGCGCGGTAGGCGAGGAATCGCTGCCAGAACCTACGCATGCCTGCCGTAGCTCGAGCGCACGCGCGGGTCGAGCGCCGCGTACAGGATGTCGGTGACGAGGTTGGCGATCACCACGGCGATGGCGGTGACCAGGAAGATGCCCAGCAGCACCGGGTAGTCGCGGTTGCCGATCGAGGTGATGAAGAGGTTGCCCAGCCCTGGCCACGCGAACACCGTCTCGACGAGGATCGCGCCGGTCAGCGAATGGCCGAAGTTGTACCCGATCACCGTGACCACCGGGATCATCGCGTTGGGCAGCACGTGCTGCCAGAGCACCGTGCGGCGCGAAAGGCCCTTGGCGCGCGCCGTCAGCACGAAATCCTGCGACAGCGCCTCGAGCACGCTGGCCCGCGCCACGCGCGCGACGATGGCCACGTAGAAGATCGTGATGCTGAACACCGGCAGCACCATGTGCCACAGCACGTCCCGCGCCCA
>JAFEDL010000170.1 GCA_018241645.1 Pseudomonadota bacterium | reverse complement strand
CAGCTGCGCATGGCAATCGGTGAAGTGCAGGAAATGCACGTTGCCGAAACGCGGCAGGTCGTAGAACCGCGCGGCCTGGGCGCGGGCGGACCCGAGCGGCAGGCCGCCTGCGGCGGCCACTGCCAGCACATTCAGGAATTCGCGGCGGTTCATTGCGCCCCTACTGGTTGACCGGGGAGGCGGGGTCGAGCAGCAGCGCGGTCACGTCCCGGATCTGCTTCTCGGTCAGGATCCCGTTGTGGCCGAAGCGCGGCATGTTGGAGCAGGCCGTGTAGGCGTTCGAGTTCCAGACCTTGCCCCAGGTGTAGCGCTGGACCGCCTCGGTATTGCCGCGCAGCTTGCCGTACTGGTACAGGCTGGGCCCGATCGTGCCATAGGAGATTTCGGTCTTCGACATCTGGTGGCAGGCGTAGCAGTTGCCGCCGGAAGGCTTCTTCGGGTCGTCGGAGTACTGCTTGCCGACGCCGCTCTGGGCGATCTTCTCGCCTTCGCGCCAGTCGCCGAGCATCTTGCCGTCGGCCGGGTACTTGATCGAGGCGAAGTTCAGCTTTTCGATCTTCGCGGCCTCGTCCTTGGGCAGCGGCTCGGACTCCGGGCGGCTGCAGGCCTTCTGCGTCTCGTCCTGGTCGAGGCGGTCGAGCTTGGCCTGGCCTTTTTCGTTGAACGAAGCCTTCATCACGGCCAGCGCCTTTTGCGCCGTTTCCTGGTCCGATACCGAGGCGCATCCCGCGGCGAGGACAACCAGGCCTGCAAGCGCGTAAGTGGTTTTCTTCATCTTCGTCTCCTCAGCGCTTGATCGCGGGTGCGTTGAACTTGCCGCCGTCGGCATTCTTCGCGAGGAACGTGGTCAGCGCGATGGAGGCCTCGGAGGTGAATTTCAGGTCGGGGAACCGCTGCTGCCGGAAGCAGTCGTTCAGGCGCCACTGGAAGGTGCGCAGCTCGCCCTGCGAAACGCGGTAGGCCGGCCAGGTCGTGTACGCGCGCTGCGCGTCTCCCCGCTCGGTCAGGTTGGGCAGGTCCTGCAGGCGGATGCGCTTGCCGGTCTGGCCGTGGCAGGTGGCGCAGGCGAAGTCGTGCGGTCCGCCGCGGAAGAAGAACATCTTCTCGCCCAGGCGGAAGGCTTCCTGCTCCTTCGGGTGGCTCATCGGCACGGCCATCGTGTAGCCCTTGGCTTCCGAGGTGATCCACGCGCCGAGCGCTTCATAGTCGGACCGGCTTCCGGGCCCGCCGAACGGGCGCTTGGTGATGTCCGCCTGCTTGAAGCCCTGCAGGGTCACCATGCAGTGGACCAGGCGGGTCTCCAGGTCCATCACGCGGTCTGCATCGGCGAAATAGCGCGGCAGTTCCGCGTATGCGCCCTTGACCACCCCCGGCCCCTTGCCGAGGTCGCATTGCTCGAGCGACACGTTCTTCGGGCCGCGCTTCTGCTTCCACAGGTCCTCGCCGCGCGCTTCCCACAGGTCGGCCGGATTGCCGTCCTGGAGCTGCAGGCGGTACTTGGCGATCTCGTCGACAGCCGATTGCGGCATGGCCGGGCCGGCGACGGCCGCGGCGAGCAACACGCTTGCGATCTTCAACGTTCGGTTCATTGACTCTCCCTCCTTCGGGGTGTGTTTGGTTGTTGTGCTCTTGTAGTTATGGCCGGATGTACGCGTAGCCTTCCTGCGCCTGCAGGCGGGCCACCTCGGCCACGCCCGAAGGCACGATCGAGGCTTCGGGGATCACCCGGCTCTTGTCGATGTTACGCGTGACCAGCGTGAAATTGCAGACCCTGAAGGCGACGCCCTTGTCTGCGAACTCCTGCACCAGCGCGTCGTACGGGTTCCCGTTGCGGTCCCGGGCGCCCTCGAGCAGGAAGTCGATGCCCGCCGCGTGCGCCACCACGACGATCTTCGCCTTCGGGTCGGCCGACAGGTGGTTGCGGATGTTGCGCAGCGCCGCCGTCGCCTGCTCCAGGCCCTGGTTCAGGTGGTAGACGACCTTGACCTGCCCAACGTCTGCAGCCGCGGCGAGGTTCGCCGCGCCGACGAGCAGCAGGAGGGCGATGAGCCTCCCGAGCGTGCGCCGAAGTTGTCCGCGCGCCTGGCCCATGTCAGTTGATGGTCGCCTCGTCGGTGCGCTTGTCCCCCTTGTTGTCCGTCCAGGTGACCTGCACCTTGTCGCCCTTCTGCCCGCCCTTGAAGTTGAACTCGAGGAACGGGTTCTTGGACACGGCCGGGCCCCATTGGGCCGAAAGCACCGTCTTGCCCTGCCAGCTCGCGGTCACGCTCTGGATGAAATGGGCCGGCACGACATTGCCGCTGTTGTCCTTGCGCTGGCCTGTTTCCATCTCGTGGCTCATCAGCACTTTCACGTTCACCACGCCGTCCTTTGCTACCGCGCGTATGCGCATCGGGTCTGCCATGTCAGCCTCCACATCCGCCGAGGGTTACCTTGATTTCCTTCTTCGTCACGTAGTACTTGCCGTTGGCCTTGACGAGGGCGTAGACGTCCGCCGTCTGCCCCATCTTCACGCGGGTCGTCACCGAGGGTTCGGTGCCGGCCGGGATGTCGAAGCTCGCCGCCAGCGGGTTGGGGTTCTTGTCGATCAGGATGGAGATCGATTCGGTGCCCGGGATCTTGCTCTCGATGCCCACCGGCACGACCGCGCCGTTCTCCGCGATGTCGGCCGCGCGCATCACGATGTCGGCGGAATTCGCCGGTGCGGATGCGCCGAGCGCCTTGATGGCATCGGGCACGGTCTTGGTTTCGAACGCCGCCTTGTTCCAGTCGGCCGCCAGCGCCTCGCCGGGACGGACGATGCCGGCCGCGACCAGCATGGCGAGCAGCCCTGCGCCGCCCCCGGTCTTGAGCATTCTCCTGCGTGTGTGGTTCATTGCATTCCTCCTTGCGTTGAAGTTACTGCGCCGCGCCGTCCAGCACCCAGCGTACCAGTGTGCGGATGTCGTCGTCCTGTATATGGGCATTCGGCGGCATGGGGATCTCGCCCCAGACGCCCCCGCCCCCGGCCTTCACCTTGGCGGCGAGGCTCGCCTCGGCGCCGGCATTGCCCTTGTATTTTGCCGCGATATCGCGCAGTCCCGGTCCCACGACTTTGTTGGCGATGCCATGGCAGGCGAGGCAGCCCGATTTCTCGGCAAGCGTCCTTGCGGTGCCCTGGGCGGGTGCCGCATTGGCCGTAGCGCCTGCCGGCACGGTGCGGGTGCCGCGCACCTCGCCTATGGTGCGGTTCTGCTCGGCCAGGTTCCCGTGGGCGGTGCGCGCGTAGTCCGGCAGCTGGGACGTCACGGCGACCGTGGCCGCGCAATCCTTCATGCAGGCGCTGCTTTTCACGTCGGGCTTGCCCTTCACATCCCACAGGCCGTGCGCGCGGGTCATGCCGTTGCGGTTGGGCAGGCGCTTCTGGACCTCGGCAATGTTCGCGTCCGACAGCACGAAGTCCTCCGGCACGATCTCGCCCAGGTTGAGGATATAGGCCACCAGCGCGTAGACCTCGTCCGCGCTCAGGGTCTTGGGCGCGTTCCAGGGCATGGCCCGGTTGACGTAGTCCCACAGGGTGGACACCTGCGAGAGTTTCATCAGCGTCGTGCGGGCCTGCTCGGGCTTCAGCAGGGATGCCGTGCGCCCGCTCTGGATGTCCGCACTGGTCGTCCCGCCGGAGATGGCCGTGAACACCGAGTTGGATTCGCCGAACGTCCCGTGGCAGGTGGCGCATTTCGCCTCCCACAGGTCCTCGCCCTTCTTCACGCTGCCCGAGCCGCGCGGCAGCCCCTTGAAATCCGGGCGCACGTCGATGTCCCAGGCCTTGATTTCGGCAGGCGTGGCCGTGCGGCCGACGCCGGGAAACTTGTCCTGTGCTGCAGCGCCGGTGGCGCCGGCAGCAATCAGCGCTGCCAGGAAGACGCTAGTAAGCCTGGACATTGCTCACCTCGCCGTTCTCGGCGACCTTCCACGACTGGATCGCGTTGTTGTGGTAAATCGACCGGGTGCCGCGCACCGCGCGCAGCTGGTTGATCCTGGGCTGCACGTAGCCGGTTTCATCGATCGCGCGGCTCTGCAAGATCGCCGGACCGCCGTCCCAGGTCCAGCCCAGCGAAAACCGCGTCAGGGCCTTGGGCAGGATCGGGGTTTCGAGCCGCGCGGTGCGCCAGTTGCGCCCGCCGTCCACCGAAACGTCCACGCGCTTGATGCGGCCGCGGCCCGACCAGGCGAGGCCGGTGACGTTGTAGAAGCCCTTGTCGAGCAGCGTCTGGCCGCCCGAGGGCGTGGTGATGACCGACTTCGCCTCCTGGATCGAGGTGAATTGGCGGTGCATCCCGTCGGGCATGAGGTCGATGTAATGCATCGTCTCCTCGCGCGTGTACCAGGGCTGGTCGCCGACTTCGATCCGGCGCAGCCACTTGACCCAGGACACGCCCTGCACGCCCGGCACCACGAGGCGCAGCGGGTAGCCGTTTTCCGGCCGCAGCATTTCGCCGTTCATGCCCCAGGCCACGATCGCGTCGTCGAGCGCGCGGTCCATGGCGATGGTGCGGGTGAGGCCGGAGCCGTCGGCGCCTTCGGCCAGCACGAATTTCGCGTTCTTTGCGTCGAAGCCGCAGTCGTCGAGCAGGGTCGCCAGCGGCACCCCGGTGAACTCGGAGCAGGACAGCATGCCATGGGTGTACTGGACGCTGGGTACCGCGACGTTGCCCCATTCCATCCCGGTGTTCGCGCCGCATTCGATGAAATGGATACGCGACACCGAGGGCAGGCGCATCAGGTCGTCCATGGTGTAGACCTTCGGGTTCTTCACCATGCCCATCACCATCAGGCGGTGCTGCGCGGGGTCGATGTCCCACCAGCCCTGGTGGTGGCGCTCGAAGTGCAGGCCGCTCGGCGTGATGATGCCGAAGAATCCCTGCAGCGGCGCGAA
>JAFEDL010000016.1:6438-27813 GCA_018241645.1 Pseudomonadota bacterium | reverse complement strand
TCGAACATCACGGTGAACGCCGACCAGAAGCGCCTGCTGCAGGTGATGACCAACCTGATCTCCAACTCGGCCAAGTTCTCCCCGGCGGGCGGCAGCGTGGACATCGAGCTGCGCCAGGCCAACCCCAGGGTGGCGGTGGTCTCGGTCAGCGACCGCGGCAAGGGCATCCCGGAGGAATTCCGCAACCGCATCTTCGGGCGCTTCGCGCAGGCCGACTCGGCCGACACGCGCGCCAAGGGCGGCACCGGCCTGGGGCTCGCGATCTGCAAGCGGCTCATCGAGCTGATGGACGGCACCATCGGTTTCAGCGACCGCGAAGGCGGCGGGACCACGTTCTGGTTCGAACTGCCCATCCACAACCCCGGCTGACCCGCCCGCACGGAGACTAGCCCATGCCCGCCAAACCCCTGGAACGCGTGTTCTACGCCGAGGACGACGAGGACATCCAGCGCATCGTGCGCATGTCGCTCGAGCGCATCGGCAAGATGACCGTCATGATCGAGAGCGACCCGCTCAAGGCCATCGAGGGCATCAAGGCCTTCAAGCCGGACCTGGTCATGCTCGACTGGATGATGCCCGGCATGGACGGCCCGACCCTGCTCAAGAAGATGCGCGAGCAGCCCGAGACCGCGGGCTATCCGGTCGTGTTCATCACCGCCAAGGCGACCGTGAAGGACCACGCCGAACTGGCGGCGCTGGGCGCGGCAGGCATCGTGTCGAAGCCCTTTTCCCCGAAGGACCTGCCGGAGCAGTTGAAGGGCATCTGGGATACGCTGCCGTAAGCGCACTAAATCGTAAGACTGGGGAAATCAAGACCCGCTGAGGCCCTTGCCCCGGCCTTGAGACCTGCCAGCCTCAACGCGTATCCGCTTCCGCCTGGTAGAACTTCCTCGACAGGAACCCCAGCACCTCGTCGGCGTTCCTGAACCGCGCGTCGCGGTCCTTCTCCACCAGCTTGTCCAGCAGGCGCTGGTATTTCTCCAGAGCGTCGGGCAGCGCCGGCGGCGGGGTGTTCAGGTGGTGCAGGGCGACCTCCACCGCGGAGACCCCGTTGAAGAGGTGCTCGCCGGTCAGCATCTGGTACAGCAGGACGCCGGCGCTGTAGATGTCGGTGCGCAGGTCGAGCGCCCGGCCCTGCACCTGTTCCGGGCTCATGTAGCGCGGGGTGCCGAGGATCTCGCCGTGGCTGGTGCGGTCGACGGCATCGATGTGCTTGGCGATGCCGAAGTCGACGATCGCGAGGCTGCCGTCCTTGCGGAACATCAGGTTCTGGGGCTTGAGGTCGCGGTGCAGCACGCCGGTCTCGTGGATGTCGCCCAGCGCGAACATGAGCTCGCGGAAGATCTTGAGGGCGGCCTGCGGTTCCATCGGCTTGCCGCTCAGGCGGTGGCTGAGGTCGCCGCCGTCGAAGAATTCCATTACGAGGTAGGCATGCCCGTCGGACACGCCGTGGCCGTGGATGCGGGCGACGTGTGGGCTCTGGATGCGTTCGATGAGCGAATACTCCTCGAGGAATCGGTCCAGGGAGTTCTTGTCCTCGGTGACCTCGCTGCGCAGGATCTTCACGACCAGCGGCTCGTCGTCCGCCTCGCGCGAGGCGAGGTAGACGCGCGACATGCCGCCCTCGCCGATCATGTGCAGGATCCGGATGCCGGGCACCGTGATCCGGGCGCCGAGGGTCTGGCCCTCGAGCCGCGCGGCGACCTCGGGCGAAACGGTGCGCTCGATCTTCTCCTGGGTGACGTCGCGGATCGAGTTCAGCAGGCGCTCGCGCGTGAGCTCCTGCTTCCTCAGGTAGTCGTCGGCGCCGTACTTCATCGCGCGCACGGCGATCACCTCGTTGCCCGCGCCGGTCAGGAACACCACCGGCGGGCAGTTGATGCGCGCCTTGAATTCGCGCAGCCATTCGAGGCCGTCGCCGCGGCCGAGCATGTAGTCGAGGATGATGACGTCGTAGTTGCCCAGCGGGAAGTCGTCGCCGGGCAGGTCGCGCACCAGGGGGTCGAACTCCTCGACCTCGGCGTGCGGCCATTGCTGCTTGAGGTAGTGCGAGAGGAGGTTCCGCAGGTCCTCGTCGTCATCGATGATCAGGACGCGCATCTCAGGCCCCTCCGCCCGAATGCTGCGGCAGCGGCACGCGCAGGCTGAACACCTTGACCGGCTCCGCCCGGCCGCGCAGCGTGACGTCGCCGCGCGCCTCGACCTGCTCCGGCGGAATGATGCCGCGCAACTCTTCGTACACCGCGTCGCAGACCAGGATCTCGTAGGGCTGGGCGAGCTGCATCAGCCGCGCCGCGCTGTTCACCGGGTTGCCGATGATGGTGTAGCTCATGTAGTGCGGCGAGCCAACGTTGCCGATCACCGCCTCGCCCATGCAGATGCCGATGCCCACGCCGGTGGCGATTCCCTGTTCGGACTCCCAGCGGTCGGCCACGGGCGCGAATTGCGTCAGCATCTCCTGCGCGCAGCGGTACGCGCGCGCCGCGGGGTCGGCCTGCGGAAACGGCACGTTGAAGCCGACCAGCAGCGCATCGCCCGCCATGTTGAAGATGGTGGCGTCGTGCCGGTAGGCCGCTTCGGACAGGATGGAAAAATACTCGTTGAGCATTTCGACGACGCGCCCGACCTCGGTGCGGTCGGTGAGCCGCGTGAAACCGCGCAGGTCGGCGAACAGGGCCACCACGCTGGAGCGCTGCGCCTTGGCGAAGATGTCGCCCGACCGGTCCGCGTCGCCCATGATCCGGTCGGCCAGGCGCGGGGAGATGTAGCGGGAGAAGGTCTTGCGGATGGCCTCCTTCCTCTCCACCTCGGCCGCGAGGCGCCGGCGCTCGAGTTCCTTGCGGGTCTCGTGCAGGCGCCGGAGGGTCTTCACGCGGGCGAGGAGTTCCTCGCGCTTCACCGGCTTGTTGAGGAAGTCGTCCGCGCCGGCCTCGATGCCCTTGATCCGGCTTTCCTGGTCGTCCAGGCCGGTGATCAGCACGATCGGGATCAGGGCGGTGGTTTCCTCGCCCTTGAGGCGCTGGCAGATATCGAAGCCGGTCAACCCCGGCATCATCACGTCGCACAGGATCAGGTCGGGCGGGTCGGTCATCACGCGCACCAGCGCGCTGTCGCCGTCTTCGACGATGTCGGCCTGCATGCCCTCCTTCTTCAGCAACAGGCCGAGGTAGGCCCCCATGTCCGGGTCGTCGTCGACGACCAGGACGCGAAAGGGAGCCTGCGCCTCAGTCATCGGCGGTCACTCGTAGACGATCTTGACGTTGGCGAGGTAGTCGGCATAGGCGGAGATGCAGCCGTCGATGGTCGCCTTGTCGGAGACCTTGGCGCTGTCCTCGATCGTCTTGCCGAAATCGGAAATCGGGGCGAAACCGTACGAATTGCCCACGCCCTTCATGCGGTGGCCGAGCTGCTTCAACTGCTCGAAATCGCCCGCGCCTATCGCCGTCTTGAGGGAATCGAGCTCCTTGGTGCGGTTCTTGATGAAGACCGGGATGAGGTCCTCGAGGTCCTTCGCGACGACTGCGGTGTAGTTGATTTCGGCCATCGGGAGGCGGCTTTCTTATTTGTGATCGGGTGCGAAGATTATAGGAGATTTGCCGCTGCCCGGTCCGCACCGGCGTAAGAACTTGTCAGGTAAGGCACCCCTCAGCCGCCGCCCCACAGCCAGGCTGCGCCGCGCACCCCGCCCGAGTCCCCGTGTACGTGCGGGACCAGCCGCGTGCGGATGACGTCGGAGAAGATCCAGCGCTCCCAGAGCCGCGGGACCGTTTCGTACCAGCGGCGCACATTCGAAAGCCCCCCGCCCAGCACGATCACGTCCGGGTCGAGGATGTTGACCACCGAGGCCAGCGCCCGCGCCAGGCGCTCCTCGTAGCGCCCCAGCGATTCGTTGCAGGCCGCGTCGCCGGCCAGCGCCCGGGAGACGATCTCCTCGCCCGCCAGCGCGCTCCCCGCGGCCCGCGCATGGTCCGCCGCCAGCCCGGGACCGGACAGGAAGGTCTCTATGCAGCCCGCCCGCCCGCAGAAGCAGGCCCGGCCCGGGAGTTCGTCCGGGTGCGGCCAGGGCAGCGGGTTGTGCCCCCACTCCCCCGCGATCGCATTGGCCCCCCGCAGGACCTGGCCCCGGACGACGATGCCGCCGCCGACCCCGGTGCCCAGGATCACGCCGAACACGACGGCTGCACCCTGCCCCGCGCCGTCGGCGGCTTCGGACAGGGCGAAGCAGTTGGCGTCGTTCTCGATGCGGACCTCGCGGCCGAGCGTCTCCTCCAGGTCCTGCTTGAACGGCCGGCCGTTCAGGCAGACCGAGTTCGAGTTGCGGACCAGCCCCGAGGCCGGCGAGAGCGATCCGGGCATGCCGATCCCGACCGTGCCGCGCGCACCTAGCGTCCTTTCCATGCCGGTCACGAGGTCGCACAGCACGCGCAGCGTGGCCGCATAGTCTCCTTCCGGCGTGGCCACCCTGACACGCTCGACGATGCGGCCGGCCCCATCGAGCGCGGCGATCTCGATCTTGGTGCCACCAAGATCTATGCCTATTCGATATTCCATGGAGCGGATGCTACCCTGCGCACATTCCAATTTGTTGGGGTAATTCCCAGTTCATGGTCCTGGCAGCATACGTGGGCCGGCAAATGGCGCAGGTCAGGCGGGGCGGGGCCAAGGTGCTCCTGCGCAAGGTCGCAGCGGGATTGCAGATGGTCCTGACCGGTCCCGTCTATGTGCTCGCGCTGCCGGTCGTACTCGCAACCCGCCTCGTCAGGCCCTGGCTGCTGGTCCGGATCGGCGTCCTGAACTCGCTCCATCTCGGGCATTTCGCAGGAAATACCGAGGTCTACCTCTGTGAACGGGACGCCGGCTTGGGCCGTCCCGCCCGCCGCCACGTCGACCTCTTCTACCTGGACTGCGCCCCCTGCAACCGGCAGCTGGCCCTGATGTGGAAACGGGTCCTGCGCATCTGGCCGCGCTGGATCATGGCGCCGATGGATGCGATCGACCGGGTGATCCCCGGCACCCCCGCTCCCAGGGCCTGCGCGCAGGACAACGGCGACCGCGACATCCATAACCTGCTGGAGCGATACACGCCGCACCTCTCGTTCACGCCCGAAGAGGAAGCGCGCGGCTCCCGGGAATTGGCGCGCATGGGCGTTCCCCCGGGCGCGCGGTTCGTCTGCCTCAACGTGCGCGACAGCGCCTACAACGAGGCCGCCAGCGAGCACAACGACGTCGACTGGAGTTACCACAACTTCCGCAACAGTGACATCCGGGATTACGCCATGGCGGCGGAGGAACTGGCGAACCGCGGGTATTTCGTGATCCGGGTAGGCGCAAAAGTGCGTGCCGCACTGCCAACTTTCCACCCGCGCGTGATCGACTATGCGACGAACGGGATGCGCACCGAATTCATGGACATCTACCTCGGGGCGAAGTGCGGTTTCTGCCTTTCGGTCGGCTCGGGATTCGACTCCATCCCGATCATATTCCGCCGCCCCGTTGCGTACGTCAACATGGTGCCTGTCGGTTACCTGGCCACGTTCCTGCCGCAATCCGTGGCGATCACCAAGCATCATGCGTGCAAGGACACCGGCCGTGAATTGACGCTCGCAGAGATCTTCCACCGCAACCTCGGCCACGAGTTTGACGGCGGCAGGTACGCTTCCGGTGGCGTCCGCCTGGTCGACAACTCCCCGCAGGAGATCCGTGACCTGGCCGTCGAAATGGCCGAGCGCCTGGCGGGCACTTGGCAGCCCGCCGCGGAGGACGAGGCGCTGCAGAAGCGCTTCTGGGAGGTATTTCCGACGAAGACCCTCGATATCGATGGCAAGGCCCCGTTGCATGGCGCGATCCGCATGCGCTTCGGTGCTGCGTTCCTGCGAAACGACCCGGACTGGCTCGGCGCAGCGCCTTTACTGCAACGCCAAATTGGCCTCTAATGAAACGAGTGCCCAAACGGAGTGCCAGAATGAAGGCCCTTTATTCCATCGTCGCCGCCGCTGTCCTGGCCGCACCGTTCTCCGCCCACTCCCAGGACCCCTGGCCGTCAAAACCCGTGCGCATGGTGGTGCCCTTCGCGCCCGGCGGCGCCACCGACATCGCGGCACGCCTCGTCGCCCAGAAGCTCACCGAGAACCTCGGCAGGCAGGTCTACATCGAGAACCGCGGCGGCGCGAACGGCTCCATCGGCGCCGAAGCCGCGGCGCGCGCGCCGGGCGACGGGTACACGATCATCATGGGAACCACCGGCACCCACGCGATCAATTTCAGCCTGTACGACAAGCCCACCTCGGACCCGGTGAAGGATTTCGTCGCCATTTCGCGGGTGGCGGTGTTCCCCAACCTGATCCTGCTGCACCCCTCCGTCCCGGCGAAGAACGTGCAGGAACTCATCGCGCTCGCGAAGGCACAGCCGGGCAAGCTCGCATACGCGTCGACCGGCAGCCTGCTGCAGCTGTCCGCCGCGCTGTTCACGACGATGGCCGGGATCGAAATGCTGAACGTCCCCTACACCGGGTTCGGGCCGATGATGACTGCCATGTCCAACGGCGACGTGCAGATGTCGGTGGTGCCGGTCTTCAGCTCCGCGCCACTGATCAAGTCGGGCAAGGTCAGGGCCATTGCGATCACCAGCGCCAGGCGCAGCCCCACGGCGCCTGAGTACCCGACCGTCGCCGAATCCGGGCTGCCCGGTTACGAGTCGGTTTCCTGGTACGGGGTACTGGCCACGGCGGGCACGCCGAAGCCAGTGGTCGATCGCCTGAACGCGGAGATCCGCAGGATCGTCGCCACCCCGGAGGTGCGCGACGCCCTGTCCAACCAGGGCGCGGAACCCGTCACCGACACGCCGGAGGAATTCGCCGCCATCGTGAAGGCCGACGTGGCGAAGTGGGCCAGGATCGTCAAGGCCACCGGCGCAAAGCCGAACTGACCGGCTAGGTCCGCTCGACGATGTTCAGGCCGCGCACGCGGTCGAGCAGGTAGATCAGGCCGCGGTCGTCCACCGTCACGTCGTTGCTTTGCACGCGGGGCACCCCCGGCGCGGGCGTCGGCATGTACCAGGCCGTTTCCTTCATCGCGTGCGGGTTGGAGAAATCGATCATGCGCAGCCCGTGCGCGAACCACGCCACCGGGATTTCCGTGCCCGTGACTTTCTCGCAAGGCTGGTGACAGCCGGTAAAGGTCGGCTGGGGCCGGCCATCCTCGGCCTCGACCTGGTAGGTGCCGATCGGCACCGGGTGCTTCTCGTCGGTGATGTCCACGATCCACAGGAACGACGGCGGCGCGTCCTCCTGGCGCGTCACGTCCTCGTCAGCGACGATCATCATCTTGCGGCCGCGCACGAGGAAAGGGACTGGCAGCGCCGTATGCGTGGGCCAGGGATAAGGCGGGCTCCAGTCGAGGCCCGACACGAACCTGGGCTTCGTGATGTCCTCGATGTCGAGGATCACCAGGCCGCCCAGCCAATAGCTCGTGTACAACCGGTTGCCCATGCGCAGCGGGTGGTGGCAGCGGTGCTCCGTGCCCTCCCAGGCCGGCACCTCGCCACCCGCCAGCCACTGGCCCGGCATGTGCCAGCGGCCGACCTCTTCGGGCTTCGCCGGGTTGCGCATGTCGATGATTTTCATGATCGTGCCGACGTAGCCGTCCTCGGTCGCCGAGGTATAGGCATAGTCGCCGTCGAAGTCGAAGCGATGGCAGCCCTTTCCGGGCGTGACCCAGTCGGTGATCTTCTTCGGCTTCTTCGGGTTGGACACGTCGTAAATGCCCAGGCCCGCCTTGAAGTCCTGCGGCGCGATCTGCGGGGAAACAAACTCGTGGTTGATGACCATCAGGTCCTTTGCCACGCGCACCTTGTGGGAGTGCGTGCCCGGAACCATGCCGAGGCGGGAGATTTCGCGCGGGTTCCTGGGGTCGGACACGTCGACGATGGTCGTGCCGTCGGGACTGCGCATGTTGCCCACGTAGGCCACGTTCCGGTCGACCACCACCTGCCCGCCTCCGGCGCAATCGAAATACGCGACCTCGGCAATGCCTTTGCCCTGTCCCATGGAGCCCCCCGAATTGCAAATGAGAATTATGCCCACCGTTTGGCGGGAACAGGATCACCGTTTCGCAGTGCGGCGTGCCTAGGTCCCGGCCACCGCTGCCTTGCGGCGGATTTGCTCGCGCCGACGGGCCTCGGACTCGAATTCCTCCAGGTCGGGGTCGAGGGCATTGCGCGCCGAGACGATGCCGATCGGCTCGCCGTCCACGACTACGGGCACATGGCGGAAGCCCTTCTGGTGCATCAGGAGCAGCGCGTAGCCGAAGGTCTCGTCGGGCGCGACGGTAACGGGCTTCTTTGTCATGACCTCGGACAGGACTGTGGCGTCCAGGTCTCGCGCGCCGGCAATCACCCGGAACACGGCGTCGCGCTCCGTGAAGATGCCGACCAGGCGCTTGCCTTCGACCACCAGGACCGCGCTGACCTTGCGTTTTTCCATCAGCTTGGCTGCGGCCCGGACGGTGGTATGCGGCGGGGCGACGACGAACTTCGCCTTTTCCATCACGTACTTGATCGGTTCGCCCAGCACTCTTGCCCCCATCACCAACGTTCGAGTAGCTGCGATGAGACAGCAACTCCGAAGAGCGCGATTTGATCTACGGCAAATCAGGCCGGGAATTTAGGCGGTATGGGCTGGACCGGCTGGAGCGGAAACGGGAACCGAATCACGCCAAGCGGAGGAACCCCTCCTGCAGCCCGGAGAACGTGGGCAGTCCCTGCGCAGCCCGACCGAATGCCGGGGACCCAAACAACAGCGGCCCCTGTCCGAGCCCGATGCCGGCCGGCGGGGCGCTCTCCCCGAACAGATCGCCAACGCCATCGGCTGCGCCTGAAGAATCCGCCCTCCCGAGGTGGAATTCGAGCAGGGCGTTGGTCAGGGCCCAGCTCGAGAGCGCCGGGCCGGGCGAAGGCGCGGAAGCCTGATCGTCCGGACCCCGCTGCGCGAAGGCGCCGGATGAGCCGGGCGCCAGGCCGGCGGACCCGGCGTCGAATGCCTGCACAGCGTCCAGCAGGGTCTCCAGGTCGAGGGGAGCGCCGACGGACGCATGGGCATCAGCTGATGCCTGGAACTCTGGAGCAATCGGGGGCGACTGTGTGGCGGGCGAAGTAACGGGTACGCCCGAGCCGGTGGGGAAGGATCCGTCGGGAAGAAACGCGGCGGATTCTACGGAACCGGTCGCCGAGATCACAGCCGGGGGCGACGCTTCGGAAGCGCTTGCCGGAGACATGCCTTCGCCTGGCACAGGCCCGCCGCCTGGGTCGCCTGCGCTGCTACCGGAATCTCCCGCGCCACCGTCGCCCGGGGCGCCTTGATCTGCATCCGCCGGAGGCGCCGGTTCAGGACCAAGGAGCGCGGCCAGTGACACCAAGGCCCCGTCCGCGAAGCGCAGCTGTTCGACGCACGTATCGGCACGAGTCCCTCCGGCCACGTCGATGCGACCGGTGCCGACTGTCACTGCGATCCCGGACTCGTCCATTGTCACGGCCACGTCGCTTGTCGCTATGTCGGGCCCGAAGCGGATCTCGTCAAAGCCCGAGGCCTCGTACACCACGTCATGGCCGTCGCCCAGGCCGTAGTAGTAGATATCGTCGCCGGGGCCGCCGTACAGTTCATCGTCGCCGCGGCCGCCTGAAATACGGTCTGCGCCGGCACCTGTGGAAATCAGGTCGTCGCCAGCCTGCCCGAATGCGTAGTCGGAATAGTCACTCGAGTGGACGAGATCGTCCGCGCCGCCGCCGCCGAACTGCAATCCGCCCCAGGTCTCGAACTGGTCTGCCGTAAGAACAGGTTCGTCGGGGCCGCCCGTTGCGATACGTTCGATTCGATTTGCTGCATTCGCGAACCAGCCGCTGAAGCGCAGCTGCGAATACGAGACCTGGGTGCCTTCCACTTCGAGCCTGTCCGTAAACACGAGATCGCTGCCGTCGCGAGATACGACCGTACTCGTTTGCTGGTCAGAGGCGTCAAGTTCCGCCTCGTCTTCCGGGTCCATCACCGGGAAGGCCTCCATCGCGGCCCCCAAGCCGGTGAGATCCGGCAGGAACAGGTGCAGCGTGTCCTCGCCGCCCGGGTCGGAGACCGTGATCGACTGGCCGGACAGCGTGTAATCGTCGTCACCGACGCCTCCATCGACGAGCCCGTCGTCGGCAGTCACCCGGAGTACGTCGTTTCCAGTTCCGCCGAATACGATCGCCCGGCCGTTGCTCGCCCCGAGAACGTCAGGCACACCATCCTCGTCTTCGTCAAGGCTGTAGCGGGACGAGCGAACATCGATCAGGTCGTCGCCGTCTCCTGCATCGACGACGTCGAACCCACCAGTGTTGTTGTCGGCCGTGATCGTGTCGTTTCCAGCGCCGCCATGGATAGTGTTGTGCGCGCCCGGGCTGTCGTCCGGCTTCCAGAAGTTCTCAGCGGACTGGATTGTGTCGTCGCCCGCGCCGCCGATGAGGATGTCGTTGCCGCCGTCGGTGTCGAAGAGGAAGTCGTTGCCGTCACCGCCGTCGACGTAGTCGTCCCCCGCTCGACCGAACAAGGAAGCCAGAGAACCAAAATGATCCGCAAGGTTGAAATACGATGGCGCGCCGGAAATCCCGGTGCCGTAGTCGCCCGTCAGGAAATCATTCCCCGCCCCACCGTATATTTTGTCAGACCCACTGCCTCCGACTACGCCATCGTCTCCGCCGCCGGCGTCGATATAGTCATCAAACGTCGCAGTGGGCCCGATAACGTGCGCAAGTGCGCCGCCAAGATCCCCCCCGTACGCCGCCCCCTCCGGCACGAATATGCGATCTCCGATTTCGCTGAAAGTGAAGGCGTGCACGGACGCATTGAAGGGGGCCGCAAAGACGCCATAGCCAGGCAAGAGGGAGCCGTAAATGCCTTCGCCAGCTTCCGCAGTGGCGTTGTAAACGAACCCGTCGATCTGATACGCGCCTGCGTTGCGCGCAGTAGGTCCATGAAAAACCTCCTGCGATATTGCCAAATAGTTGTCGCCCCAGATCGTGTCTGCCTCACTGCTGCCGGTGATGTAGTCATTTCCACCACCACCGGCTAGTCGCCCGAACCCCGCTCTCCCGGCCGAACTGCTGACATCGATCACATCGTCACCGGCACCCATGTCAAATGTATTTCCGTAGGTGCTCGTACCGACGTAAATCGCAGCGTCGTTGCCCGCGCGTCCGAAGACATCTACCAACCCGGTCGTCTCGAACAGATCGTCGCCAGCACTTCCGTAGAGATTCCGAATGAACGCGAACTGGTCATCTTCGTCACGTGGGTCGAAGTCCAGTGGATTTTCATGGTCGAGATAGACGTGAGCGAAGGCGCTCTGAGGAGACTCGGGCTCGCTCATTTCACCGCCTAAACGAATGCCAAGCATCCCTTCGACAAAGTTTTCGACATACATATTCCCATCTACAAAAAGCGCCTGGACGCCAGCGCCATCGTCAAGGAGCATGAATTCCACACCGGCGGCATCCTCGTACACGCCGTCACCGATCTTGGTTCCCCCATTCAGAACGCGGCCGTTGTAGACGATCTGGCCCCGGCCGTCGAAATCGGTGACAAAGTCGAAATCGTCACCTTCGTCGTAAATGTAGGTGTCGAAGCCGAAACCGCCGACGAGATCGTCATCGCCAGCTCCACCCTGCAGCGTGTCGTCCCCGGCGTTTCCCTCTAGGTAATCGGTACCGCCCTGGCCGTCGAGGACGTCGTTGCCACCGCCGCCGTACAGGTGGTCGCCGACCGCGACATCGCCGCCGGTAAGGGTCTCGGATTGGTCGGAGCCGAAGGTAACGTATGCGGGAATCGCAACCCCTGGCTCTCGGCGTCCTCGCAAGACAAACACCAAGTCACCGCCAGACGGGCTTTTGAGCGTCTTGTCGGTATATCGATATGTTTCCGGTACGCTCCCTGCAATTGCACCTGAGCCATCCGCCGTGTAGTCGATGTTCTTCCAAACGAGCATCTGTGCGCGATCCCTGAGATAGCGGTCGCTGAATTCGGAACCCTCGCTGACTTCGCCCAGAAGGAACTCGTCGCACCAACGCGAAAAGAGATCGGATTCGGTGCTCTCGTACATCGCGTCTGCGTGAATAACCGCATACGGCGTCAAATAGCTCAGAGCGCGAAAGTAGCCAAAATCCACTCCAGCATTCGACACAAGCGCCTCGATATCCTGGGGTAAAAGGCTGACGATCGACGCCTCTTGTTGCCCGGCGACTGCATCCTCCAAGGCATTCATTGCAGAGTGCCATTCGCCTCTCTTAGCGAAGTCGCCGGAACTGATCCACTGGGATAGCAGCGGCTCCGCGGCGTCGGCGACGCCTATGGAGATGGATGTTCCCAGGAACGTCCTGTAGAGCGACTCCGCCAGCTTCTCTTCGGTATCCCCGACATTCGGGGAGATAGCACGATAAAGCGCAGCCACTCCAGCGAAGGTGATTTCGGGATTGAGACCCTCAAGCAATGCATGGACGCGCAGGCTGTCCACGATCTGCCCCATGTCATGGCTGTTGCGCTCGACCGCCAGATCCTGCCGCACGGCCGGTTGCTTGCCCGTGATCAGCGTGGATGAAACAACGTTGTTGTCCTCGCCAGGCGCAATGTCTTCGCTCGTAACGGCGTGAATGGATGAACTGATGCTGGAAAAACTCGAGGCCGGCGCCTGCGGAAGCGCTCCCGAATCGGCAAACAACCTAACGAATTGCTCGGTAAGGCGCTCCGCTTGAGAGAGCACGTAGCTTCCGACAACGACTCCTGGAACTGTCCCTGACAGGAAACTCGCCAATCCCAGGCTTTGCGCGGTGGACGGGTCGAATCCTGGGGCGTTATATGTGTAGGCGTCTGATATCAGACCTGGGAACAGACGGGCGGCAAGCCCTGCGAGATGCCCGCCCAGAGAGTGCCCAGCCACGACGATCTTCTCCCCTGGCTTGATTGCTCCCAGTCCTTGAGCGATGTTTTCAATCCTGAACGAATAGAAACCGCCGTTCGCGTGAAAACTTGGAGTGCCCGGGTCAATCGGTCTCGTTGCCTGCTTTTCAATCAACGTCAATTGAGCAACGTCAGACTTAGATTTTGGCGCGCTTAGACGCAAAATGTAGTTCACCATCGATACAGCCTGATGGATTGCCACGCCGCTGAATCCGATATCCCTTAGATCTGCTTCGTACAGATCCTTCACCCTTTGGTCCGATGGTCCTCCCGCCTCAGTGCCGCGAATCGCTAGCACCTTTTCGCCGAATCCCTCGAAGAGGGTGGCTGAGAATCCAGAGCCAGCGGCGTCCCAGGAGTCGTGATTGACGATAATCCACGGACCGTCCTGTTGATTCTTGTTGAACCATTCCCTCCCCAATGAAGAAGGAAGCGTATGTCGTTCGATCGAAGAATCATTGTCGGCCCGACCTGCGTACTCCGCGCCAGAAATTGCCGGTGTTCCTGCGTCACTAGAGTTAACGCTCTCATTAGTTACATCTAAGTTGACATATGCCGCTTGCGCAAGAACGGCATATGAATAGTAACTTTTAGAGGTAGTCACTCTTTCCTCCTAGAAACCCTAATTCTTGTCGACCGGAATAAGAATATTCTTGGCTTCTACGTCCAACTGACCTTGTCCTTTTTGAAAGCACGTTTCCAGCCCTTGAAGAGGACCGAACCATCCGAGCCAGAGTCGATCCACAAACCCCGGATACCTGCTAATGGAGATTTCTGACGCGATATCCTCACGCGTGACTGAATCAAGTATGTGCCGCTCGGATCTCTTTACTCCCATTCCCAGATTGGTAAACATCCATTTTTTGTAGTGATACCTCGCCGTTGGGCGATCGAAAAAGCGCTGAATCACGCTGCCATCGGGAGTGCGATCTATCCGTATGTATTGCTTCTTTAAAGGGTTGTAGTACTCCCAGAAGCGATAGCCTTTAGCGCGCAAAGCCTCAGCGTATTTGGCTTTGGACTGAGTACTATCTGGATAAGCCATCCAGGTAAGCTCTTCGTCGAAATACCCGTCGACAACAACACGTTGAAGTACTTTTAGTCCAGCTTCCGGACAAAGCCGGTGCATCCGCCAAGAACTCCATGCTGCATCCGCCACTGGAAGAACAAAAAGAATGCCCGCCGCAATTGCGAGCGACGGAACTTTCCATTGGAGCGGCAGCGTCAGCGCGCGATTTACGCGCACCAACACCAGGATTGCGAGTGGGAGATAGAACACGGCCAGTAGTCCCCAGCCGACTTCCGTTACGCCAAGAAACACTGCACCTCCGTGGCTCAACAAGTGGTCAGTCGGCGAGGCGCCGCTACCTAAGGTCTTCTTCGCGTGTATTTTGCTCCCACTTTCGCGCAAAGCGAATCAGTGGGAATCCCGCCTAATACCTAGGTTCTAGAACCCGGCCGAATGGAGGACGCCGGGGCAGTGGCGTGATTGCACTTGTCCGGTGAAGCAGGGATTCATGTGCCATTGGCAGACACGAAAGCCAACTCTTTCTACCGCACCGTAATCGTCAGCTGAAAGTCCCCGCGCAGGAGATTCAGTGTCATCCGCCCGCCGCCGCGCAGCGCAGCCCCAAGCTCCACGATGGTCCCGACGCGCCGGTTGTTGGCGCCGATGATCAGGTCGCCCGCGCGCAGCCCGATGCGATACGCAGCAGACCCCGCCTGCACCTTGGTGACGAGGATTACCGGCACCTTCGCGCCGCCGGCGGCACGCTCTGCATTGGCAATCGATGCCCCGGCCAGCTGCGGGATGTTCTCCACCACCCCGCCCGCAGGCGTGGGCACCTCTGCAATCCGCACCTTGACCCTTCGCTCCTCTGGTCCGCGCGCGACGCGGAATTCGAGCGTGTCCCCGATCGAGGTAAGACCCAGCCGGTTGTGCAGGTCCGCCGATCCCCTGATGGGCCGCCCGCCCGCCTCGACCACCACGTCTCCCTCGCGCAGGCCGGCGGCCGCGGCCGGAGAATCCGGCTGCACCTGTGCGATCACCGCACCCATGCGGCTCTGCACCCCCAGCGACTTGGCGAGATCCGGGGTCAGGTCCTGCGTGCCTATGCCGAGCCACCCGCGCTTCACCTCGCCGAAACGCAGCAGCTGCGCCATGACGTAGCGCACGATGTTCACCGGCACGGCAAAGCCGATCCCCACGTTGCCGCCCGTGGGCCCGAGGATCGCGGTGTTGATGCCGACCAGCTCGCCCTTCATGTTGATGAGCGCCCCGCCCGAGTTGCCCGGGTTGATCGAGGCGTCGGTCTGGATGAAGTCCTCGTAGCCCTCCGGCAGCAGCCCGGAGCGCCCCAGCGCAGAGACGATGCCCGAAGTCACGGTCTGCCCGATGCCGAACGGGTTGCCGATCGCAAGCACGAAATCGCCCACCCGCAGGGCGTCCGAATCGCCCAGCTTCGCCTCGGTGAGCCCATCGGGCGGGATGGAAAGCAGCGCGACGTCGGTGGCGGCGTCGCTGCCGATCACCTTCGCCTGGAAGCGGCGGTTGTCCTTCAGGACGACAAACACCTGGGTGGCGTCCTTGATCACGTGATGGTTGGTCACAACCTGCCCGCTCTTTGCGTTGACGATCACCCCGGACCCGGCAGACAGCTGCGGCTCGGGTGAGCGCAGGCCGAAGAACTGGCGGAAGAAAGGGTCGCGCGCAAGGGGATTGTTCTCCTCGGGCGAGCGGCTGATCACGGATATGTTGACGACCGCGGGCGTGACCGGCTCCAACAGGGGTGCGAGGCTCGGCACCCCGTCGCGAAGCGCGAATGCCGGGATCGCCGCACCGGCAAGGGGAGAAGCCGCGAGCAGCGCGAGGAGCAGGACGGAGGTCAGGGTGCGGAACATGGCGGGATTTTAGTGGATGCAAGCGGTATATTCGACATTGATGCACTTGGACTGTTCACCCCATCCCCGGAGAGACAAGCAATGGACAAGAAGACCCACAAGGATCGTTTCAACGCCGGCCTGAAGACCCGCCGCGCGGTGCTGGGCGCGGCCTACGTCGACAAGGCCGTGGCCGCGACCAACGATTTCAACCGCGAGTTCCAGGAACTGCTCAATACCTACTGCTGGAACGACATCTGGAACCGCCCCGGACTGCCGCGCAAGGCGCGCAGCATGCTGAACCTGTGCATGCTCACGGCGCTGGGCAAGGGTCCCGAGCTGAAGCTGCACATCCGCGGCGCCCTCAACAACGGCATGACCAAGAACGAGATCAAGGAAGTCTTCCTGCAGACCGCGATTTACTGCGGCGTGCCGGCCGCGGTGGAATCCTTCCGCTGCGCGCGCGAAGTGTTCGAGGAAGACGCGAAGAACGCCCCGAAAAAAGCGGCCAAGAAGCCCGCGAAGAAGAAGTAGTCAGGCGGCCGAGCGCCGCGGCTCACGGTAGCGCGCTTCCATCTCGCGCCTGACCTGGACCGCGGTGTTGCCGGCGTCCACGGCCACGTCGCTCCACTTCACCACTTCGCCCGCGGCTACCGGGCGCAGCACTTTCCACCCGTGCGCGAGGCCCAGCGGCAGCGCGTCGGCCGCGAGCGAGGCCTCGGCCGGCATCAGGCGCCCGACAACCGTGTAGCCGCCTTCACCGTCAAGCAACTCGCCCGGCTTGAGGGCGCGCTTGGCCGTGGCCACCGCGTCCGCCCGGAACCCGGTCGGGCACCCGGTGGGCTCGAGGCGCAGCCCCACCGAAGCCACCGAAATGCCCACCTCCAGGCCGATCAGGTGCCAGCGCTTGTACAGGCATGCGTAGCGCCCGGAATCGTCCGTCTTCACGCCGTATTCCGAGAAACAGCGGCGGATGTATTCGGTCTCGCCCTCGAAAGCGACCCAGACGCCGAACCGGATGTCGTAGGGAACCGGCGTGCCGTCCCGCTCGAGCGAGGACACCACCTCGACCTGCCCCTTGTGGTGCAGGATCCCGCCCTCGGAACGCGGGCGCATCATGTTCGGGATCTGGTCCACCGGGCCGGCCGGATATTCCAGCCCGCCCGGCGCCGGGGTGAGGCCGGTCGCATTGCACACGGCCGTGCTCTCGATCGCGGGCTTTGAGCCGTCGAGGAACGAATTGAACATCTTTGGATTGAGCCCGCCGATCTCGGCCTGCTCGGGCGTGAGCCCGTAGTATCCCCAGACCGTCTCCGGCGTGGACTGCCCATAGTGCGGCAGCCACTTGTGGCCGCGCCCCGCCGCCACCACCGGGAATCCCGCCGCCCGCGCCCAATCGACGAGGTCGCAGATGATCGCGGGCTGGTCGCCGTAGGCCAGGCTGTACACGACGCCGGCCGCAGCCGCGCGCTCGGCCAGCAGCGGGCCGCAGAACGCATCCGCCTCCACGGTGACCATCACCACGTGCTTGCCGTGCGCAAACGCATACAGCGCGTGCTCGACCGCCGCTATCGGGTTGCCGGTGGACTCGACGACGATTTCGATTTCCGGATGGCGGCACAGGGCCTGCCAGTCCTCACCGACATGCGTGCGCCGCTCCTTCATGGCCGCATCCAGCGAGGCCGCGCCGTACCACGCGGGCTCCCAGCCCGTGCGGCCGAGGTTGGTCTTCGCGTTCGATGGCGACAGGTCCGCGATGCCAACGAGGTGCACGCCCGGCGTACGGGGCACCTGGGCGATGTACATGGCGCCGAACTTCCCGGCGCCGATCACGCCCACGCGCAGCGGCTTGCCGGCCGCCTCGCGCTGCTGCAGTTTGCTGTGGAGGTTCATTTCAGGCGGCCTTGAGGTTGACCCGGATGTCGTCGCGCAACAGGCAGTCGTCCGGCAGCGCCTCGATCGGGGTGAAATCCCGGTGCGCGATGTATTCGGCGCGCTTGTACTGGCGGATGTGGTTCGACACCGCGCACAGCGACAGGTAGACGATGGTGCGGTTCCAGGGCGTCAGGTTGCTTCCCGAGGCGTGCACCAGGTTGCAGTGGAACATCAGCATCGAGCCGGCCGGCCCCTTGGGCGCGACGATCCCGCCCCGGTCCACCAGCCGCGTGATGGTCTCGTTGTCTACCGTCCACAGCGGGTAGCTCGTGGTCTTGGTGTCGTGCCCCGCATTCAGCACGCCGCCCTTGTGCGAGCCGGGGATGAACATGAGGGGCCCGTTGAACTCGTTGGCCTCCTCGAGGAACAGGGCCACGTTCATGGCGCGGGGTTCGGGCATTGCGTCGTCGCGGTGCCACGTGCCGAAATCCTGGTGCCACTGCCAGACGTCGCCGTCGAAGGCGGCCTTGGCGTTGATCTTGAACTGGTGCATGTAGAGCTTCTCGCCGAATACCTGCTCGATCGGCTCGACGAGACGGGGATGGCGCGCGAGCTTGGCGAAGACCGGGTTGTACGTGTGCGCCGCAAAACTCGTGCGCGGCGTTACGCCGTCCTTCTCGCGGACGATTTCGGGCCGCCGTTCGGCGTAGATTCGCGGCACCTCGGCCGTCAGGCGCTTCATCTCCTCCGAGGTGAAGAGGTTCGGGAAGAACAGGTACCCGTCGCGTTCGAACCGGGCGAGTTGCTCGCTGGAAAGCTTCATGGCTTTGTCTCCTGCGGTTTCTCCGGGCTCCCCTTGTCGGCCGGTGCGGCGGGTGCCGCCTGGGGCCTGGGCGCCTCGAGGATCTGGAAGAATAGCTCGTCCTGCTTCACGAAGCCCAGCTCGTAGCGCGCGCGCTCCTCGATGGCCTCGAAGCCCTGCTTCAGGTCGCGGACCTCGGCGCCCAGCGCCCGGTTGCGCTTCTCGAGCGCTTCGTTGTTTTCGCGCTGCGCCGCAAGGCGGCGATCCACCTCCCAGGCGCGCAGCCAACCGCCCTTGCCGAGCCAGAGCGGGTACTGGATGAGCAGGATCAGCGCAGCGAGTATTCCGGCAAGGACTCTCATGGACCGGCCCGCGCCTGGCGATAGGCCTACTTGAGCTGGAAGAACGCGTCCCGCCCCGGGTAGCTGACCGGGTCGCCGAGGTCTTCCTCGATGCGCAGGAGCTGGTTGTACTTCGCGATGCGGTCGGAGCGCGACAGCGACCCGGTCTTGATCTGCATCACGTTGGTGCCCACCGCGATGTCCGCGATGGTCGTGTCCTCGGTCTCGCCCGAGCGGTGGGAAATCACCGAGGTGTACCCGGAGCGCTTGGCGAGCTCGATGGCGGCAAAGGTCTCGGTCAGCGTGCCGATCTGGTTCACCTTGATCAGGATCGAGTTGGCCACGCCCTGGCGGATGCCTTCGCGCAGGATCCGGGTGTTGGTGACGAACAGGTCGTCGCCCACCAGCTGGACGGACCGGCCCAGCCGGTCGGTGAGGCGCTTCCAGCCTTCCCAGTCGCTCTCGGCCATGCCGTCCTCGATCGAGATGATCGGGTACTTGTCCGCGAGGTTCGCGAGGTAGTCGGTGAACCCGGCCGAATCGAGTGTCAGGCCTTCGGAAGCGAGCACGTAGCTGCCGTCCTTGCAGAACTCGGAGCTTGCGCAGTCGAGCGCCAGCACCACGTCCTGCCCCGGCGTATAGCCCGCCTTCTCGATGGCCTGCAGGATGAACTCGATCGCCGCGGCATGGGTGGGCAGGTTCGGCGCGAACCCGCCTTCGTCGCCGACCGCAGTGGACATGCCCTTGCCGTCGATCAGCTTCTTCAATGCCTGAAAGATCTCCGCCCCGCAGCGCAGCGCCTCGCGGAAGCTCTGCGCGCCGATCGGCACGATCATGAACTCCTGCATGTCGAGGCTGTTGTTGGCGTGCGCGCCGCCGTTGATCACGTTCATCATGGGCACCGGCATCTGCATGGCGCCGGAGCCGCCGAAATACCGGTACAGCGGCAGGCCGGACTCCTCCGCCGCCGCCTTGGCTACCGCCATGGACACCGCGAGCATCGCGTTCGCGCCCAGACGCGCCTTGGTCTCGGTCCCGTCCAGGTCGACCAGCGTGCTGTCGATGAAACTCTGCTCGGTGGCATCCAGACCGACGATCGCCTCGGAAATCTCCGTGTTCACGTTCTCCACCGCCTGCAGCACGCCCTTGCCGCCGTACCGCCCGGCGTCGCCGTCGCGCAGCTCGATGGCCTCGCGGCTGCCGGTCGACGCGCCCGACGGCACCGCCGCCCTGCCCATCACGCCGGACTCGAGCAGGACGTCCGCCTCGACTGTCGGGTTGCCGCGCGAATCCAGGATCTCCCTTGCGACCACATCTACGATTGAGCTCATGTCCTTTTCCCCAGTGTTCTCATTTTCGAGCCGCGCCTCTCAGCCCCAGGCCGGGACGCGGTCTTCCACGAACCCCTTGCGCTTGACGGCCCGGTCCAGTTCGACCAGCGTCTCGAGCAGCTCGCGCATCATGCCGAGCGGCCAGGCGTTCGGGCCGTCGGACAGCGCCTTTTCCGGCGTCGGGTGCGTTTCCATGAAGATGCCCGAGATGCCCGCCGCCACGGCGGCGCGCGCCAGCACCGGCACGAATTCTCGCTGGCCGCCCGAGGCCGTGCCCTTGCCCCCCGGGAGCTGCACCGAATGCGTCGCGTCGAACACCACCGGGCATGCGTTCTCGCGCATGATCGCCAGCGACCTCATGTCCGACACCAGGTTGTTGTAGCCGAAGGAGGCGCCGCGCTCGCAGACCATGATGTTGTCCGTGCCGCTGGCTTCGCGCGCCTTGTCGACGACGTTCTTCATTTCGTGCGGCGACAGGAACTGGCCCTTCTTGATGTTCACCGGCCGGCCGGCCGAGGCCACGGCGTGGATGAAATCGGTCTGCCTGCACAGGAATGCCGGCGTCTGCAGCACGTCCACCACGGCAGCCACTGCGGGCACGTCTTCCGCGGTGTGCACATCGGTGAGCACCGGCACGCCCAGTTCGCGGCGCACGTCGTCGAGGATCCGCAGGCCCTCGTCCATGCCCGGGCCGCGGAAAGACTTGCCCGAGCTCCGGTTGGCCTTGTCGTAGGAGGACTTGAAGATGAGCGGCACCCCCAGCGGCGCGCAGATCTCCTTCAGCTTGCCGGCGACCTCGATCTGCAGGCCGCGCGACTCGATCACGCACGGGCCGGCTATCAGGAACAGGGGCTTGTCGAGGCCGGCCTCGAAGCCGCACAGCTTCATGCCGCTACGACAGAGAGCGTCCCGCCCGGGCTGATGCGCTTGGACCGCGTCCGGTACTTCTGCGCCGCCAGCAGGAACGCGGTGAACAGGGGATGGCCGGCGCGCGGCGTGGACGTGAATTCCGGGTGGAACTGGCAGCCCACGAACCAGGGATGGTCGGCGAGCTCCATCATCTCGGGGAGGTTCTCGCTCGGGGTGCGCGCCGAAACGCGGTAGCCCTTCTCTTCCAGCTGCGGGACGTAGACGTTGTTCACTTCGTAGCGGTGCCGGTGGCGCTCGTT
>JAFEDL010000016.1:0-6416 GCA_018241645.1 Pseudomonadota bacterium | reverse complement strand
TCTGCGCGCCCAGGCGCATCGTGCCGCCGAGGTCCGACTCGTCCGAGCGGCGCTCGATGTTGCCGGTGCGGTCCAGCCACTCGATGATCAGGGCGACCACAGGGTGCGGCGTATTCTGGTCGAACTCGGTGCTGTTGGCGCCTTCCAGCCCGCAGACGTTGCGCGCGAATTCGATGGTGGCCAGCTGCATGCCGAGGCAGATGCCGAGATAGGGGATCTTGTTCTCGCGGGCAAAACGGATCGCCGCGATCTTGCCCTCGACGCCGCGCACCCCGAAGCCGCCGGGAACGAGGATTGCGTCCATGTTCGCCAGGCTCGCCACCCCGCCGCTCTCGATCGACTCGGAGTCGATGTAGTGGATGTTCAGTTTCGAACGGGTGTGGATGCCGGCATGGATCAGCGCCTCGGACAGCGACTTGTAGGAGTCGGCGAGGTCGACGTACTTGCCCACCAGCGCGATGTCGACTTCGTGCTCCGGATGCTCGAGGTCGTCGATGAGCTTCTTCCAGGGCGCGAGGTTGGCCGCCTTGGCGAGGATGTTCAGCTTGTGGCAGACGATCTCGTCGAGCATCTGGTCGTGCAGCATCGCCGGGATCTTGTAGATCGAGTCCACGTCCCAGGCGGCGATGACCGCCTCCTTGGAGACGTTGCAGAAGAGCGCGATCTTGCGGCGGTCGTCCTCCGGCAGCGGCCGGTCGGTGCGGCACAGCAGCACGTCGGCCTGGATGCCGATCTGGCGCAGCTCCTTCACCGAATGCTGGGTGGGCTTGGTCTTGATCTCGCCCGCCGAGGCGATGTACGGGACCAGTGTCAGGTGGATGTAGCAGACGTTGTTGCGCCCGAGTTCCAGCCCCATCTGCCGGATCGCCTCGAGGAAGGGCAGCGACTCGATGTCGCCCACAGTGCCGCCGATCTCGACGATGGCCACTTCGGCGTCGCCCGCCCCGCGCTTCACGAAGGCCTTGATCTCGTCGGTGATGTGCGGAATGACCTGCACGGTGCCGCCGAGGTAGTCGCCGCGGCGCTCCTTGCGGATCACGCTCTCGTAGACCTGGCCGGTGGTGAAGTTGTTGAAGCGCTTCATCTTCGAGGACTGGAAGCGCTCGTAATGGCCGAGGTCCAGGTCCGTCTCCGCGCCATCCTCAGTGACGAACACCTCCCCGTGCTGGAACGGGCTCATCGTGCCCGGGTCCACGTTGATGTACGGGTCCAGCTTGATGTTGGTGACTTTGATGCCGCGCGATTCGAGGATCGCTGCGAGGGAGGCGGCGGCTATCCCCTTGCCGAGAGAGGACACTACACCGCCAGTAACGAATACGTATTTGGTCATCCGGGGACGAATGCCTTGAAAGCCAGAGTTTACCCCTCTTTCGCCCCCGCCTCAAATACTAATCACGGCGCCATAGAGGCGGCCTTGATCGATTCCGTGCGGATTTCCTCGGTCAGCCGCGCCTTGTAGGCCGAGAACTCCGGGGTCGTCTTCATGGTGTACAGGCGCGGGTGCGGGAGGTCGATCGGCAGGATGGTCTTGATGCGGCCGGGGCGCGCCGACATCACCGCCACGCGGTTGGCCATGAAGATCGCCTCGTCGATGTCGTGGGTGACGAACAGCACGGTCTTCCGGTCCGCCTCCCAGATGCCGAGCAGCAGTTCCTGCATCAGCGCGCGGGTCTGGTTGTCCAGCGCCCCGAACGGCTCGTCCAGCAGCAGCATCTTCGGGTCGTTGGCCAGCGCGCGGGCCAGCGCGGTGCGCTGCTGCATCCCGCCCGAGAGCATCTTCGGGTAGTGGTTCTCGAACCCGGCGAGGCCGGTCTTGCCGATGAAATAGTCGGCGATCTCCTTCTGCCGGGGCGCCGGCATGGCCTTCTCGCGCAACCCGAAGCAGATGTTCTCGCGCACCGTCAGCCACGGGAACAGCGTGTAGGACTGGAACACCATCCCGCGCTCGGGCCCCGGCCGGCTCACCGGCTCCCCGTCGAGGAGCACGCGGCCGGTCGTCGGGTGGTCCAGGCCGGCGACGATCCTCAACAGCGTGGACTTGCCGCAGCCCGAGGGGCCGAGGATGGTGATGAAGTCGTTTTCCTGGATCGCCAGGTCCGTCGGCTGGAGCGCCTGCGTCGCCTCCCCGCCGTTCACTCCCGGGAAGACGCGCGACACCCCTTCGATTGCGACCTTGGCCATCAGAACGCCCAGGGGTAGAGCTTGCGGTTGACCCACTTGAACGCGAAGTCCGTCACGAGGCCGATCACCCCGATCAGGAAGATCCCGAAGATCATCTGCCCCGTGTCGAGCATGCGCTGGCTGTCCATGATCATGTGGCCGATCCCGGTCTCCGCGCCGACCAGTTCGGCCACGATCACGTAGGTCCAGGCCCAGCCCAGCACCAACCTCAGCGTCTCGGCGATCTGCGGGGCCGCACCCGGGAGCATCACGCGCTTCACGATGCCAGATGCGTCCGCACCCAGGGTGTACGCCGCCTCGACCAGGTCCCTGCGCGTCGAGCCCACTACCCCCGCCACCATCAGGATCACCTGGAACACCGAGCCGATGAAGATCACCAGCAGCTTCTCGGCCTCCCCGATCCCGGCCCAGAGGATCAGCAGCGGGATGAAGGCCGAGGCCGGCAGGTAGCGCGCAAACGAGATGAACGGCTCGAAGAACGCCTCCACCGGCTTGAACGCGCCCATCAGGATGCCGAGCGGCACTGCCACCAGCGCGGCAAGCACGAACCCGCCCACCACCCGGAACAGCGTGATGCCGACATCCTTGTGGAAGCCGAATTCCGCGAAGAGCGCGTAGCCCGTCGTCAACGTGTCGAGCGGCGTCTTCAGGAACATCTGGTCGATGAACCCGCCCCAGGTGACCAGCGACCAGGCCCCGAGGAACACCACGAAGAACACCGCGCCCAGGATGATCCGGGAGGTGCGGGAGACGGGTTTGAGGGGTTCGAAGATCATCAGTGCCGACGAATCACAAAAAACAATCTCCCCACTTTGCGAGGCTTGATCGTTTGCGCGGACGCGCAAACGATCAAGCCTCGCAAAGTGGGGAGACTGGGGAAATTCAAATGCGCACCGTTGCCGGCGTACCGGCACCGGGTCCTACTGGAACCTCAGGTCCACCAGGTCCTTCGCCTTCAGGTCCTTGTTGATCACCCGGTTGAACTTGAGCACCTCCACGGCGAACTTGGTGAACTCGGCGCTTTCCTTCGCGTAGTAGGCCTTGTTGGCCGCGCGGTCCTGCCAGGCGATGAACTGAGCCGACTTGCCGAACTGCTCGCCGGTCTGCTTGACCGCGCTGCCCATCAGCTCATAGGCCTTGGCGGGCTCCTTCTTGATCATGTCCAGCGCCTCGAAGAAGCTGTCGACCGTCGCCTTCACCGTCTTGGGGTTCTTCTTGATGAAGTCGGTGCGGAACACCAGGGTATCCACGACCACCGGGTAGTCGACCGAGGTCAGCAGGATCTTGCCGGCCTCGGGCTTGGCCCGCACGCTGGACAGGTACGGCTCGTAGGTGACGGCCGCGTCGTTCTGGCCGGCCAGGAAGGACTGCGCGGCAGGCTGCGAACCCATGGTGGAGCGGATCACGTCCTGCATGGTCATCCCGTTCTTCTGCAGGATGAAGGACAGCATGAAGTGCTGGACGGTGCCCGGGCCGTCCACGGCCACGGTCTTGCCCTTGAGTTCCTTGACCGAATGGATGCTGTGGCGGACCACCAGGCCGTCGCCGCCGTTCGACTTGTCGATCAGCAGGACCTGCACCGAAGGCACGCCGGCCGAGGTCCACACGAGGTGCTGGTCCACGGTCGTGGCGGCCGCGTTGAGGGCGCCCGAAGCCAGGGCCGCCGAGCGCTGCACCGGCGCGATGAAGCGGATTTCGACGTCCACGCCGTTCTTCTTGAAGATGCCGGCCTTGTCGGCCAGCGACAGGGGCGCGAAGCCGGTCCAGCCGCTGATGCCGAGGATGACTTTTTCCTGCGCTACCGCCGCGCTGGAGACGGCTGCGGCAGCCAGGGCTGCGGTCAGAGTTGCGATGAATGTTTTCATTTTTGGGCTCCCTCGAAAGGCGTCATTCTATGTGGTCGGTGCTGCGGCGCGCAATGCAGCCCGGGCTTGACGGGACCGGCCCGCCAAAACTAGCATGTATATACATGTCCAAGCAAGCTACCCTCCATCCCGTGCTGCCGCCCCTGCCCGGCGAGCCCGCGTACCTGCGCATCAAGCGCTGGGTGGTGGAGCACATCGGCGCCGGCAAATTGCGCAACGGCGACCAGGTGCCGTCCGAATCCGACCTCGTGCGCATGTTCGGCGTGTCGCGCATGACGGCGCACCGGGCGCTGCGGGAACTGACCTCGGAGCAGGTACTGCGCCGTGTGCAGGGCCTGGGCACCTTCGTGGCCGAGCCGAAGGTCGCCTCGCCCATGGTCGCGATCCGCAGCATCCATGCCGAGATCGAGTCCCGCGGCCACCGCCACTCGAGCGACGTCCTCAAGCTGGAGCGGGTAAAGCTGGGCGAGACGGACGTCCCGCTCGCCCTGCCGGAGGGCACCATCCTGTTCCATGCGCTGGTGCTGCACAGGGAGAACGGCATGCCGCTCCAGCTCGAGGATCGCTACGTCAACCCGGAAGTCGCCCCGGAATTCCTCAGGCAGGATTTCAGCGCGATCACGCCGGGGGACTATCTCGTGAGCGTGTCGCCGATCTGGCGCGCGGAACACAGCATCGAGGCCACGATGCCGAACCGCCAGGTCGCGCGCCTGCTGAAACTCAAGCCGGACGAGCCCTGCCTCGTCCTCACCCGCCTCACCTGGTCGGGCAACCTGCCCGCCACTTTTGCGCGCCTCTTCCATCCGGGCTCGCGTTACCGGTTTACTGCGGAGATCCAGACAAGATGAGCACGATACGCGTCGACCACGTCGGCAGCCTGCTGCGGCCCGAGGAACTGAAGGCGGCATTCATGCGCCACGCCACCAACCAGATGACGCGCGAAGAGCTGAACGCCGCGCAGGACGTCGCGATCCGCAGCCTGATCGCCAAGGAGGAGGCCCACGGCCTGCCGGTGGTGACAGACGGCGAATTCCGGCGGCTCAACTGGCAGGTGAGCTTTTCCGAGGTGGCCGGCTGGGACATGTGGAACACCTCATGGCTCAACTTCCGCCAGAACCCCGGCAACATCGCGCCGACCGAAACGCCCTTCCAGAAGGGCGAGGACGCGGTGCTCTCGTACAAGACGCCGGTGACCGAAAAGCTCCGGCTCCTGCGCAGCTTCCCGCTGGACGAATACCGCTTTGCCGCTTCGGTGGCGAAGCGCCCGGTCAAGATCCCGCTGATGGGACCGGACCGGGTGTGCCAGATGTGCGACATCGCAGGCTCGAAGGGCCTCTACCCGGACTCGGACGCATTCCTCGCCGACGTGGTCGCGATCCAGCGCCAGATGGTCGAGGAACTCATCGCGGCCGGATGCAAGCAGGTGCAGCTGGACGAGCCCAGCTACACCGGCTATGTGGACCCGCCTACGCTCGAGCGCCTGCGCGCGCGCGGCGAGGACCCGATGAAGAACCTCGACCGCGCGATCGCGGCCGACAACGCGGTCATCGCGGGCCTGAAAGGCCAGGCCACCTTCAGCCTGCACATCTGCCGCGGCAACCGCGCGAGCATGTGGCACCGCGAGGGAAAGTACGACCCGATCGCGGAGCGCCTGTTCGGCAACCTGAAGTTCGACCGCCTGCTGCTCGAATACGACACCGAGCGCGCCGGCGGGTTCGAGCCGTTGCGCTACGTGCCCAAGGGAGTGATCGTGGTGCTCGGGCTGATCACCACCAAGACGGGCCGCGTCGAGACCGTGGATGAGCTCAGGCGCCGCATCGACGACGCCAGCCGCTTCATCGACATCGGCCAGCTGGCACTCAGCCCGCAATGCGGCTTCGCGTCGGGCATCGCCGGCAACATGCTCACCGAGGACGAGCAATGGGCCAAGCTCGACGTCATGATGGAAACCGCCCGCCAGGTATGGGGAACGAAATGACCGGGACGAGAACCAGCAACCGGGTCGTGCGCGCCGCGCGCGGCACCGAACTGACCGCGAAGAGCTGGCTCACCGAGGCCCCGCTCCGGATGCTCATGAACAACCTCGACCCCGAGGTGGCCGAACGGCCCGAGGAACTCGTGGTCTACGGCGGCATCGGCAAGGCCGCGCGCAACTGGGAATGCTTCGACCAGATCGTCGCGAGCCTGCGCGCGCTCGAGGGCGACGAGACCCTGCTCGTCCAATCGGGCAAGCCGGTCGGCGTATTCAGGACGCACGCCGACGCGCCGCGGGTGCTGATCGCCAACTCCAACCTCGTGCCGCACTGGGCGACCTGGGAGCATTTCAACGAGCTGGACCGCAAGGGACTCATGATGTACGGCCAGATGACG
>JAFEDL010000169.1 GCA_018241645.1 Pseudomonadota bacterium | reverse complement strand
ATCAAGTTCAGCCACGTCGTGACCAACGACACGCCCAAGGGCAAGGGCGCGCTGAAGTTCAAGGAACTCGCGGAGAAGTACTGCAACGGCAAGGTCAAGGTCGAGGTCTACCCGAACTCGACCCTGTACAAGGACAAGGAGGAGATGGACGCGCTGCAGCTGGGCTCCGTGCAGATCCTCGCCCCGTCCACGGCCAAGTTCCGGCCGATCGGCATCCCCGAGTTCGAGGCGATGGACCTGCCGTTCATCTTCCCCGACGAGGCCACCTACTACAAGGTCGTGAACGGGCCGGTGGGCAAGGGCCTGCTCAAGCGCCTCGAGGCCAAGGGCATCACCGGCCTCGCCTACTGGGACAACGGCTTCCACATGGTCTCGGCCAACCGGCCGCTGCTGATGCCCAGCGACTTCCAGGGCCTCAAGATCCGCATCTCCGGCTCGAAGGTGGCCGACCAGTATTTCCGCGCGATGGGCGCGCTGCCGCAGATCATGGCGTTCTCCGAGGTCTATCAGGCGATGCAGACGGGCGTCGTGGACGGCGGCGAGAACACCGCGTCGAACTACTACACGCAGAAGTTCTACGAGGTGCAGAAGGACATCACCGTCTCGTACCACGCCCACCTGCAGTACGCGGTGATCGTCAACTCCAAGTTCTGGAACGGCCTGCCGGCCGACATCCGCGGCCAGCTCGACAAGGCGATGAAGGAGGCGACCGACTACACCAACTCGATCGCCAAGCAGGAGAACGAGGACGCCCTGGCCAAGATCAAGGCCTCGGGCAAGACCACCCTCCACTACCTGACCGACGCCCAGAGGAAGGCCTGGATGGACAAGCTGCTGCCGATCCACAAGTCGGCGGAGTCCCGCGTCGGCAAGCAGATCATCGACGAGCTGCACGCGGCGGCCGGCTTCAAGGGCTGAGCGCGGTTCCTCCCCATACCCGCCGGCGGCGCACCGCGCCCCCGGCGGTTTCCTGCTGCGCCCACTGAAGGGCAACCATGCTCAACAAACTCCTGAACCACCTCGAAGAGTGGCTGATCGGCACCCTCATTGCCGTCGCGACCCTCGTGGTGTTCGTCGCGGTGCTGCATCGCTACGGCACCTCCAGCTCGATCGACACGGCCAAGTGGGCCATCGCCCACGGCCTGCCCTGGGTCGCACCGCCGCTGCGCGCCATCTACGACTGGCTGAGCGCCCGCGACCTGTCCGCGGCGCAGGAGCTGTGCATTTATCTCTTCATTTGGATGGCCAAGTTCGGCGCCGCCTACGGCGTGCGCACCGGCATCCACGTCGGCGTGGACGTCTTCACCGCGCGCATGGCGAAGGAGCAGGCGAGGAAGGTCATCCTGTTCGGCCTGTCGCTCGGCGCCGTGTTCACCGCGGTGATCGCAGGCTTCGGCGCGGACTTCGTCTGGGGCATCTACCACGCCGGCACGCGCTCCAGCGACCTGGAGGCCCCGATGTGGATCGTGTACCTCGCGATCCCGCTCGGCTCCTCGCTGATGTGCTTCCGCTTCCTGCAGGTCGCCTGGCACTACGCGCGCCACGGCGAACTGCCCCACCATGACGTAGGCCACGTCGAAGGGCTCGACCCGGACGCGGCGCCCGTGCCGGTGCGGATCGCCCCTGTGTTCACGGGCGGGTCGCGCATGAGCGTGCTCCTGATCCTGCTGCCGCTCGCCATCGCCGGGTTCGCCTTCGCCTCCAAATTCGGGCTGGTGCACGTGAGCGGGGGAATGCGCGCGACCATAGTCTTTGCGCTGCTGGTCTCGCTGATGCTCACCAGCATGCCGATCTCGATCGCGCTCGGCCTCACGGTCCTCACCTTCATCTCCACCCTGACCGAGGTCCCGGTCGCCTCGGTGGCGATGAAGCTCTTCACCGGGATCGAGAGCTTCGAGATCATGGCCATCCCGTTCTTCATCCTCGCCGGCAACTTCCTCACCCACGGCGGGGTGGCGCGGCGCATGATCAAGTTCGCCACCTCGCTGGTCGGCCACTGGAACGGCGGCCTCGGCCTCGCCGCGGTGGTGGGTTGCGCGCTGTTCGCCGCGGTCTCGGGCTCCTCGCCCGCCACCGTGGTGGCGATCGGCTCGGTGGTGATGCCGGCCATGGCCGCGCAGGGCTTCCCGCCGCGCTTCGGCGCCGGGATCGTGACCACCTCCGGGGCGCTCGGCATCCTGATCCCGCCGTCGATCGCCATGGTGCTCTACGCCGTGTCCACCAATACCTCGGTGGGCAAGCTGTTCATCGCCGGCATCGTCCCGGGGCTGGTCCTCGCCACCATGCTGGGGCTCACCACCTGGTACCGCGCGCGCAAGTTCGGCTATCCGCGCATGCCGCGCGCGACCGCCCGCGAAAAATTCGGCTCGTTCCGCGAATCGGCCTGGGGGCTGCTCCTGATCGTGATCGTGATCGGCGGCATCTACACCGGGGTCTTCACGCCTACCGAGGCCGCGGCGATGAGCGCGGTCTACGCGTTCTTCATCGCCGTGTTCGTCTACAAGGACATGCGCCTGAAGGACGTGCCGCGCGTACTGCTGGCGTCGGCCAACATGAGCGCGATGCTGCTCTACATCATCACCAACGCGGTCCTGTTCTCGTTCGTGATGGCCAACGAGAACATCCCGCAGGCGATGGCCGACTGGATGGTGGCGCAGGGCTTCGGCTGGGTGGGCTACCTGCTGATCGTGAACCTGGTGCTGCTCGCCGCCGGCAACCTGATGGAGCCCTCCTCCATCATCCTGATCATGGCGCCGATCCTGTTCCCGGTGGCGATGAAGCTGGGCATCGACCCGATCCACTTCGGCATCCTGATCACGGTCAACATGGAGATCGGGTTGTGCCACCCGCCGGTGGGCCTGAACCTCTACGTGGCCTCGGGAATCGCCAAGATGGGCATCACGGAACTGACGATTGCCGTCTGGCCGTGGCTGCTGACGATGCTGGTGTTCCTGGTGATGGTGACCTACTGGCCGGCCATGACGCTGTTCCTGCCGCGCCTGCTGGGCATGTAGCGCCCGTGGATACAGGCACTTAGCGGCCGGCCGCCAGGCACACGGCCACGAAGGCCCAGGTCAGGATGTCGGCGGCCAGGGTGCTGGTGGCGGTGTTGGCGAGGGCGGCGAGTTCGGTCATGACGGCTCCGTGCAAGGGGTGGTGGTCGGACTACTGTGTATTTATACAGTATCCCTGCCGCCCCTGCAACTGCTAGCCTCGGGCCATGCTTTCCCTTGCCGACATCCGCGCCGCCGCCAGCCAGATCGAGGGCGCGGTAGTGCGCACGCCGCTGCTGGCGAGCCGCACCCTCTCCGCGCTGACCGGCGCCGAGGTCTTCCTCAAGTTCGAGAACCTGCAGTTCACCGCCTCGTTCAAGGAGCGCGGCGCGCTGAACAAGCTGCTGTCGCTGACCCCGGCGGAAAGGAAACGCGGCGTGATCGCCATGAGCGCCGGCAACCATGCCCAGGGGGTGGCCTACCATGCCGCGCGCCTGGGCATCCGGGCGGTGATCGTGATGCCGCGCGGCACGCCCAATACCAAGGTGCGGGGCACCCAGGTGCTGGGCGCCGACCTGCGGCTGGAGGGCGACACGCTGGCCGAAGCCGCCGAGTTCGCCCGCGGCCTGGCCGAGACCGAGAAGCTCGTCTTCGTGCACCCCTACGACGACCCCAAGGTGGTTGCCGGCCAGGGCACGGTGGCGCTCGAGATCCTCGAGGCCCGCCACGACATCCAGTGCCTGGTGGTGCCCATCGGCGGCGGCGGGCTGGTGGCCGGCATGGCCACGGCCGCCAAGGCGATCAACCCGGCCATCGAGGTCTACGGCGTGGAGTCGACCACCTACGCAGCCATGTACCAGCGCGTAAACGGCCTGCCGGTCTCGGTAGGCGGCGACACGATCGCCGAGGGCCTCGCCGTGCGCGACGTAGGCGAACTGCCGCTGTCCATCGTCAAGCGGCTGGTGGACGACGTGCTGCTCGTCGAGGAAGACGTCATCGAAAGCGCCATCGTGGCCCTGGTCGAGCTGGAAAAGACCGTGGCCGAAGGCGCGGGCACCGCGGGCCTCGCCGCCCTCCTCGCCCATCGCGACATCTTCGCCGGCAAGCGCGTGGCGGTCACGATCTGCGGCGGCAACATCGACACGCGCGTGCTCGCATCCGTGCTGATGCGCGGCCTGGTGCGCGACGGGCGGCTGGTGCGCCTGCACATCGCGCTGCCGGACGTGGCCGGGAGCCTCGCCAAGGTCACCGCGCTGATCGGCGAGGCCGGCGGCAACATCGTCGAGGTGCAGCACCAGCGCGTATTCGGGATCGCATCGGTGAAGACGCCGGAGGTGGAGTTCGTCATCGAGACGCGCGACAAGGCGCACACCGCGGCGCTGGTGGCGCGCCTGGAGGCAGCTGGAGTAAGGACTAAGCTTCTGGCCTAGACCAGCGACGCGCGGTTGCGCAGCGCCTCGCGCTCGAATCCCGCGATGCGTTTGTAGTTCTCGCCCAGCGCGGTCATCTCCTGCGCGCCAATCACGTCCTCGATCCGCTTGAAGGGCTTGTCCCCGGTGCGCTCGTGCACGGTGCGCAGGATCACGTCCGGCCCCAGGGTGCGGTTGGCGAGCACCACTTCGTAGGCGGGCTTCAGGCGCAGCTTCTCGTAGGCCTTGATGCCGGCGACCACGCTGGGTTCCCGCTTGAGGCACCCCGCGAGAACGCGCGCGTCGAGGATCGCCTGCCCCGCCCCGTTCGAGCCGCGCGGGTACATCGGGTGCGCCGCGTCGCCCAGCAGCGCGATGCGGCCCTGGGTCCAGAACGGCAGCGGCTCGCGGTCCACCATCGGGTACTCGAGGATGCTGTCCGCGTCGCGGATCAGCCCGGCCACGTCCAGCCAGTCGAAGCGCCAGTCCTTGAACACCGGGTAGAAGTCGTCGAGCTTGCCCGCAAGGTTCCAGTCCTGCATCACGTTGCGCGGCGACTGCACCTCGGCCACCCAGTTGACGAGCTGGTTGCCGTCGGCGTCGATGTGGTTGCGGATCGGGTAGACGACCATCTTGCCCACTTCCAGCCACCCGGCGATGACCATGCTCGCGCCCGACAGGTAGGGTTTGCGGCGCGTCACGCCGCGCCACATGTTGATGCCCTGGTAGGACGGCGGCCCTTCGCCCGGATGCAGCTGTTTCCTCACCATCGAATGGATCCCGTCGCACCCGATCGCGGCCGCGCCGCGCGCGCTGCTGCCGTCGTCGAACCGCACGGTGATGCCGGCGATGCCTCCGACGGCGTCATGCTCGACGGCCGCGCACTTCCTGCCGGTGACGAGGGCGTCCCCGCCCAGCCGCTCGCGCACGGCCTCCACCAGCACCGCGTGCAGGTCGCCGCGATGGATCGACAGCTGCGGCCAGTCGTAGCCGGCGAACTTGCCGCGCGGCTCGGTGAGGATGTGCTGGCCGTAGCGGTTGTAGAAGCACACTTCCTGCGTCTCTACCGCCACCGCGGCAAGCTTTTCCTGCAGGCCGAGTTCCGCGTACTCGCGCATCGCGTGCGGCAGCAGGTTGATGCCCACGCCGAGCGCCTTGATCTCCGGCGCGGCCTCGTACACCGTGCACGGGATCCCCACCTGGTGCAGCGACAGCGCGAGCGTCAGCCCGCCGATGCCGCCGCCGACGATGAGGACGTCTTCGCTCATGCGTGCGCCCCGGCCGGCTTGAAGGACATCGCAAGTTCGAAGGCCGGCCGCGCGCGCAGCTGCGCATACCAGCCCGCGACCCGCGGCCGTTCGTCGATCATCGCGCCTTCGCCGATGTCCGCCAGCCGGTGCACGAAAGGCGCCATGTCCACGTCGGCCAGCGTGTAGTGGTCGCCCGCCAGCCAGGCCGAGTGCTCCAGCGCCGCCTGCATGCGGTCCAGGGTCTTGGCGAGGCGCCCGAGTTCGCTGTCGAGCTCGGAGCGGGTAAAGCCCCGCGTGACCGCCGCGATCCAGCGCTGCGCGTTCTCGCGGTCGGGCATCTGCGCGGCGATCGCCTCGAACTCGGCGTCGCTGCGCGTGCCGGCCAGCGCCGGGCGCAGGTTCGCCTGGTAGGACGGGGCCTTGATCGCCCAGGTCGGCTCGGTGGCGATGTAGAGCGTCCAGGCGCGCACGCGCGCGCGGCCCACCGGGTCCTCCGGGCGCAGCGGCACCTGCGGGAAGGCCTCGTCGAGGTATTCGTTGATCACCATCGATTCGGCGATCACGTGCGAGTCGTGCACCAGCACCGGCACCATTCCGGCCGGGTTCAGCGCGAGGAACTCCGGCTTCAGCTGGTCGAAGGCGCGCAGGTTGAGCAGGTGGCTCTTCCACTGTAGCCCCTTTTCGGCCAGCGCCAGCCGCACCTTCTGCGAGCAGGTGGAGGTAGCGGCGTGGTAGAGCGTCAGCACCGGCGCGGTCCGGCTAGCCGCGGCACTTCAGCATGCGCAGCGGGTTGTACGCGAGCACGGTCTTGCCGTGCTGGTTCACCACCACGTTGGAGGTGCGCACCAGTCCACGGTCGCCCTTGGAGGTCATGCGCGCCTCCACCACCTCGGCCTCGACGTGGATCGTGTCACCGACCACGGTCGGGCCCTTGATGTCGAGCTGCGCGCCGAGGAATGCGAGGCCCGTGTCCTGCATCGTGGGCAGCAGCAGCCCCTCGGCAAAGGAATACACCAGCGCCCCCGGCACGGCGCGGCCCTTGATGGCGCGACCCTCGTCGCCCTCCACCGCAAACAGCTCTTCGGTCAGCCAGGTGAGGTTTACGAAGGCGGTGAGGTCGCTCTCGGCGATCGTGCGGCGGTGGGTGCGGAACTTGTAGCCGATCGGCAGGTCCTCGAAACAGAAGCCGCGGCCGACGACGGGAAGTGCGTTGCTCATGGGGATGCCCTCAGTAGGATTTCGGCAGGCCGAGCACGCGCTCGGCGATGAAGCACAGGACGAGTTGCGGGCTGATCGGCGCGATGCGGCCTACCAGCGACTCCCGCAGATACCGCTCGACGTGGTACTCC
>JAFEDL010000168.1 GCA_018241645.1 Pseudomonadota bacterium | reverse complement strand
GATGCGCGCGAACGCGAGCACGCCGAGCACGAGCCAGCGTTTGGGGGAGGACGGCATGCGGCAATATACCTTGCACCGCGTATTGACCGGACGGCGGTTTTTCGTAGACTGGCCCGGCAGTCCGACCGTCGCGGTACCCCTCAGCGCGCGCCAGCCCGGCGCGCGCTACCGACCGGTCACCCTCAGGAGTGAACCCATGCTGCGCAATTCCGTGTCGTCGCTCGGCGCCGCGTTGCTCGTGCTCGCCGCCGTTTCTGCAAGTTACGCCCAGGTCCCCGCCCGCCCCGCCATCGCCACCACCAAGGTCCCCGGCACGGACAACGTGTACGTGTTCCGCAACGGCGGCCACCAGTCGATGTTCGTCGTGACTTCGGAAGGCGTGATCGCCACCGACCCGATCGCCTACGGCCGCCCGACCGGGGGGAAGGCCTACGTGGACGAGATCCGCAAGGTCACCGACAAGCCTATCAGGTACCTCGTCTACAGCCACCACCACTACGACCACATCGCCGGCGGCCGGGCGTTCAAGGATGCGGGCGCCACCGTGGTAGCGCACCGGAAGGCGAAGGAACGCCTCGACGTGCTGGCCGACCCGCACACCGTGCCGGTGGACGAGGTCGTCGGCGACGAAGGCCGCGTGATCCGGCTGGGCGGCACGATCCTCGAGCTGAGCTACAAGGGCCTGGGCCACTCCGACACTTCGCTGGTCATGCGCCTGCCGCAGGAGCGGATCGTGTTCGTGGTGGACACCATCCCGGTCGGCACCGTGCCCGGGCGCGGCATGATCGACTTCCACCCGCTGGAGGCGGAGAAGTTCATCGCCGACGTCATCGCCATGGATTGGGCCACGCTGATCCCCGGCCACCCCGGACCCGGGGATCGGCTGGGCACCAAGAAGGACGCCGAGGACCAGCTGCAGCTGCTGCGCGACGCTTCTGCCGAGATGAAAGTGCTCGCGCGCGACGGCAAGTGCTGGGACCAGGGCGAGAAGGAATTCAAGCTGGAGAAATACGCCGGCTGGCCGGGCTATGCGGCCGGGCTGCCGTTCATTGCGCGGCGGTATTGCGGGCTGTGGGGTCGCGGGACTTAAGCAGGCCGTACCCGCAAGGCAGCGTGCCCGGGCCCGGGCACCTGCCCGTTACCTCCGGTCGATCTGGATGTTTTCCTTGGTGCCGCTGTTGGCGACCGAGACCATGATGCCGACGCCGGCCAGGATCACCACCCCGATCACGATCCAGGCGGTCTCGATGTTCTGCAGCACGCCGAGTTTCCACAGCGCGGCGAGCACTCCGCCGATCAGGAAGACGAACCCTAGGAAATACATGCCTGCCCATTTCATGATGCTTCTCCTGGCCGATGCCGGAATCTGGATTGCCTACAATAGCCATGGCGGCACGCGGAGTCTGTGGGCTCGCGCACACAGGGAGGCGGCAGTGGAAGCGCCGGCGAATGTACCGGTACCGATACAGAACTGTCCGGAGAGCGGCTCTGGTGGCCGACTTCTTAAATAAATCTTCAGAATTCGCAGTAATTACCCGCGGAGTCGGGTCAATGACGAACCCGGTTGTGCCGGCAGCCGATCGAATCGCTTTCTGGCTTGCGTCCTAAGCACCGCTGTCGGCGACCGAGACCATGCTGCCGACCTCGGCCAGGAACGACTCGATCAGCGGATTGACCGCGTCCGGGTTGACGAGCGGGGCCATATGCCCGACGCCGTCGATTTCCACCGAGCGGGCATTCGGCAGCGTGCGGCCCAGCAACGCGCTCAGGGCGCGTGCGGGCGCCCGCGTGTGCTGCGCGTAGAGCACGAGGGCGGGCGTGTCGATGCGCCGCAAGTCCGCGAGCCGCGCCGGATCGTCGAACACCGCGCCCCAGCGGGCGCCGGTGAGATTCATCGTCGCAAGGATCGGGGCCCGCGCCTCCTCGCGCATCGAAGCCCACCGGCCCGCCCCGAACCAGTAGTCGATGAACTCCCGGGCCCCCGCGTCGAAGTCGCCGCGTTCGGCAGAGTCCGTCGTGCTCTGCGCAAGGCCCAGGATTTCGCGCGTCGCCGCGCCGCGCGGCGCGGCTTCGACGAGAAGCGAAAAGAGCACCGGCTCGAAGAGCGTGAGCGACCGCACCCGCGTCCCGTGATGCAGCGCCGCCTTGATCGCCACTGCGCCGCCGTACGAGTGGCCGACAACGTGGAATTCCTCCCCGGCGGCTTCGAACACCGGCTCGAGGAAGCGGAGCTCTTCGTCCAGCGTGTAGGTAGCATCGTGTGGGAACGCCGGGCTCCGGCCCGAGCCCGACATGTCGCAGGCCAGCACCCGGAACCGGCCCGAAAGGCGCTCCGTAAGCGCGCGCCACTGGCCGGAATTGGCGCCGCCCGCATGCAGGAGCACCACCGTAGGACCGCTGCCGGAATCGCGGACATAAGGGCGCATCACGGCTGCTCCCGCCGGCCCCAGGGAAACAGCATCGGCACGCGCCGCCGATAGTCCCGGTACGCCTCGCCCAGCGCGTCGAGCAGGTCCTTCTCCTCGAGCTGCAGCGCGACCAGGATGTAGACGGTCATCGCCGCGGCGAAGAAGAGGTGGCCGAGCGTCATCGTCGGCGCCGCCCAGAACGCGATCAGGAAGCCGAGCATCAGCGGGTGCCGGACCATGCGGTAGAAGCCGCGCGTCATGAAGGGGACCTGCGTGTACGGCTTGCCGCGGAAGTCGAGCAGCACCTGGCGCAACCCGAAGAGGTCCCAGTGGCTGACCATGTGCGTCGACAGGACCGCGACCAGCCAGCCGAGGCCGTAGAGGCCCCAGATCGCCATGCGCGCGGGTTCGCTCTCCACCTGCCAGACGACCTGGGGCATCGCGCGCCACTGCCAGAACACCACGAAGAACAGCAGGCTGGAGACCAGCACGTAGGTGGCGCGCTCGACCGGGGCCGGCACGATCGCCGTCCAGGCCGCCTTGAAGCCCGGCCGCGCCATGACGCTGTGCTGGAGGGCGAAGAGGCCGATCAGCAGCGCGTCGACGAGGAGGGCCACGGCCAGGCCGCCCTCCCCCCCGCTATCGATGGACTTGGGCACGACGAGGTTGCCGACGAAGCCGACGGCGTAAAGGGACCAGGCAGTGAACAGCAGGTACGCGATTCCTGCGTAAAGCAGCGCGAGTGACTTCAGGAGTGTTTTCATTCCGGCAGGATCGCGGGAATCCGCGCCGCCGGCCATTCGGGAAACTACTGCATTCGCGCCGTTGCGCTACCGTAGTACTACGGTGGTCAGCCTGCGAGCTTGAGTTCCGTCATGCGCCGAACCGCCTCGGCGCGGGTGCGGCACTTCAGCGCGCGCAGCACGTTGGCGACGTGCATCTCAACCGTGCGCGGGCTCAGGGAGAGCTTTTGCGCGATCTGCTTGTCGGTGTGGCCGAGCCCGACTTCGCGCAGCACCTGCACCTGCCGCGCGGTGAGCGACGGCCGCTCGCCTGCGCCGGCGGACTCCGCGGATGCGCCGGGAAGGAAGGCGCGCAGTTCCGCCAGGAACACCGGCCACGCCGCCTCGGTCTCGAGCGGCAGGTGGTTCTTGCTGTCCAGCGGGACGAAGCGCGCATTCGGGATCAGCGAGGCGAGCAGGCGCCCTTCTTCGAACGGGAAGCAGGGATCCTCCTTGGCATGGAAGACGAGCGTGGGGCAGCGCACCTTCGGCGCGGACTTCCTCACGTCGATCCCGAAGACCTCCTTCATGAAGCGCGCGGCGTTGGCGCCGGAGATCGTCAGGCGCTGCACCTCATCGAGCGCGCGCTGCTGCTCCGCGGTCGCGTCGTGCAGGAGCTGGGAGATGAACACCTGCCGGAACGAGGAGCTGTCCGAGCCCCAGCCGAGTTCGGCGGCCTTGAGCATGGCGTGCGCCGCCTCCACCGCCGTCGCCGAAGGATCGCGTTTCAGCAGGCCGCGCGCACAGCCGCCGTACAGGACGAGGTGGCTGACCTTCCCCGGGTGGCGGGCGGCGTAGTTGATCGCGATTGCCGCGCCCTGCGACATCCCGACCAGCGGGAAGCGCTCGAGTCCGAGCGTATCGACCACGGCCTCGAGGTCCTCGACCCACGCCTCCATGGAGATGCGCCCTACCTCGCGGTCAGACAGGCCGCAGCCGCGCGAGTCGTAGCGGATGTAGCGGTGGTGGCGGCCCAGCTCCGCCACCCAGTGGCGCGTGAAGAGGTTGTTGCGGTCCCGCTCCACGTGCGTCAGCCAGTTGGCCGCTTTTACGAGCGGCGGGCCTTTGCCAACGCTGGCTACGGCGAGGCGCGTGCCGTCCTTGCTCGTGCAGAAGCGGATGTCTTCCTGGGGCGCTCTCATCGTGGCGGCAATGTTACCGCAGCGGGTGTCGAAGAGACCCTTGCCAAAGCAGGGATCCGGTCAGGCGGACAGCTTCCGCATCTCCGCGTACAAGTCGGACTTTCCTTCGAAGCCGATGCCGGGCAGGTCGGGCAGCGTGACGTAGCTGTTTTCGACTTTCACGCC
>JAFEDL010000167.1 GCA_018241645.1 Pseudomonadota bacterium | reverse complement strand
GCCCTTGCCGGTGGCGCCGTGCGAGATCGCGTCGGCCTTCACCTTCTTCGCGATCTCGACCATGCGCTTGGCGATCAGCGGCCGCGCAATCGAGGTGCCGAGCAGGTATTCGCCCTCGTACAGGGTGTTGGCGCGGAACATCGGGAACACGAAGTCGCGCACGAACTCCTCGCGCAGGTCCTCGATGAAGATGTTCTCCTTCCGGATCCCCATCTTGATCGCCTTGGCGCGCGCCGGGGCGACTTCCTCGCCCTGGCCGATGTCGGCCGTAAAGGTCACGACCTCGCAGGCGTAGACGTCCTGCAGCCACTTGAGGATGACGGACGTGTCGAGGCCGCCCGAGTAGGCGAGGACGACCTTCTTCGGCTTGCCGGCGGCGGGCGCCTGGCTGGTGCTTTGCTTTGCCATTACGGTTTCACTTTTCCCTGTAACAAGAATTCCATCAGCGCCTTCTGCGTGTGCAGGCGGTTCTCCGCCTCGTCCCAGACCACGCTCTGCGGCCCGTCGATGACGTCGGCCGAGACCTCCTCGCCGCGGTGCGCGGGCAGGCAATGCATGAAGACCGCGCCCTGGCCCGCCACCTTCATCATCTCGGCGTCGACCTGCCAGTCCTCGAAGTCCTTCTTGCGCGCGTCATTCTCTGCCTCGAAACCCATGCTCGTCCAGACGTCCGTGGTGACCAGGTCCGCGCCGCGGGCCGCCTCCATCGGGTCGGTGAACTCCTCGTAGTGCCGGGTGCCGTGCAGGTTGGCGCGCTCGGGCTCGACCTCGTAGCCCGGCGGGGTGGACACGTGCACGTTGAAGTCGAGCACCTCGGCCGCCTGCAGCCAGGTGTTGCAGACGTTGTTCGAGTCGCCGATCCAGGCCACCGTCTTGCCCTTGATGTCGCCGCGCTGCTCGATGTAGGTGTAGATGTCGGCGAGGATCTGGCAGGGGTGGTATTCGTTCGTCAGGCCGTTGATCACCGGCACGCGCGAGTTGGCGGCGAAGCGCTCGACGATGTCCTGCTCGAATGTGCGGATCATGACGAGGTCGCACATGCGCGAGATCACCTGCGCCGCGTCCTCGACCGGCTCGCCGCGGCCGAGCTGCGAATCGCGCGTCGACAGGAAGATCGCCGCGCCGCCGAGCTGGTGCATGCCGGCCTCGAACGACAGGCGCGTGCGCGTCGACTGCTTTTCGAAGATCATCACCAGCGTGCGGTCCTCGAGCGGCCAGAAGCGCTCGTAGCGCTTGAACTTGTCCTTGATCCAGCGGGTCCGCTCGAAGAGCCGGTACAGCTCGTCGCGCGACAGGTCCCTGAACTGCAGGAAGTGGCGGATGGGGTTGGCCTGCGGCATGGTCAGCCTGCTTTCGAAACGGGGGCCGCCGCGGCCGGGCGCGCAAGGAAAGCCTTCACCACCGGGACCAGCAGGCCCACCAGCTGGCGGCCTTCGGCCTCGCTCATCACGAGCGGGGGCAGCAGGCGCACCACGTTGTCTGCGGTGACGTTGAGCACCAGGCCGGCTTCGAGCGCCATGGTGACGATGTCGCCGCACGGCCGGTCGAGCTCCACGCCGATCATCAGGCCCATGCCACGGACTTCGACGAAGCCGGCGGTGCCCGCGAGCCCCTGCGCGAGGCCTTCGCGGATCACGCGGCCCACCGTGCTCGCATTGTCGAGGAGCTTTTCGCCCTTCATCGCGTCGATGGTCGCCACGACCCCGGTGCACGCGAGCGGGTTGCCGCCGAACGTCGAGCCGTGCTTGCCCGGACTGAACACGCCCTTTGCCCGGTTGCCCGTAACGCACGCGCCCACCGCAACCCCGCCGCCCAGGCCCTTGGCCAGCGGCACCACGTCGGGCGAGATGCCGGCGTGCTGGTACACGAACCACTGCCCGGTGCGCCCGAGGCCGCACTGGACCTCGTCGGCCATGAACAGCCATTCGTTCCTGTCGCAGATTTCCTTGAGGCCGCGCAAATACTCCATGCGCGACACGTGGATGCCGCCTTCGCCCTGGATCGGCTCGATCAGCACCGCCACAACGTTCTTGTTGTGCGCGGCGATCGAGCGCACGGCGTCGAGGTCGTCCAGCGGCACGCGCACGAAGCCCGACACCAGCGGCTCGAACCCGGCCTGCACCTTGCGGCTCCCCGTGGCGGAAAGCGTGGCCAGCGTGCGCCCGTGGAAGGCCTTCTCGAAAACGATGATCTCGGGGCGCTCCACGCCGCGCTTGTGGCCGTACAGGCGCGCGACCTTGATCGCCGCTTCGTTGGCCTCGCAGCCCGAATTGCAGAAGAAGACCTCGTCCAGGCCGGTGATCTCCGCGATGCGGTCGGCGGCGGCTTCCTGGTCGGGGATCTGGAACAGGTTGGAGGTGTGGACGATGCCGCTCGCAATGCGCGCGTTGAGCGCCTTGGAGAGCGCGGGATGCCCGTAGCCGAGGGTGTTCACCGCGATGCCGGCCAGGCCGTCTAGGTATTTCCTGCCGGACTGGTCCCAGAGCCATACGCCTTCGCCGCGGACGAAGGCCACCGGGAGGCGCGCATAGGTGTTCATTACGTGGGACATGGCAGGAGTCTCCAAAAGCAAAAACGGCGGGCTTGGCCGCCGTTTGAATGATGTTATCACAGTATAATTTCAGTTACTTGAGCGCCGCATCCACATCGGCCCACACCCCATGCCCGACCTCCCCGTCGAGTTCGTCATCCAGGGCACCACTGAAGACGGCAAACCCTTTCGTCCCAGCGACTGGGCCGAGCGGCTGTGCGGCGTGATGGCGGCGTTCGGCAGCGACCAGCACCTGGCCTATTCGCCGTACGTCCATCCGATCACTTCAAACGGGGTGCGCTGCGTGGTGGTCGACATGCGGCTCGAGCAGATCGAGCCGATGGCTTACCGGTTCCTGCTGAGCTTCGCCAAGGACAACGAACTGCAGGTGCGTCCCGGCCGTCCGCCGGAGCGGACGAAACTTGCGGAACTGGGTCGTGGCGCCGGTGGCGGCAATGCCTAGCCGGCGCTGCGCCTTACTTCTCCAGCGATTTGACCGCTTGCGCGAGGCGCGACTTGTGGCGCGCGGCGGCGTTGCGATGGATCACGCCCTTGGCGGCGGTGCGGTCGATCTTGCTCATCGAGGCGGTCAGGGCGGCGGCTGCGGCGGCCTTGTCACCGGCGGAGACTGCCTTCTTGACGGTCTTGATCGCGGTGCGCATGGTCGAGGTCATGCTCGCATTGCGCTTGCGGCGGATTTCGGAGGTGCGGGCGCTTTTGCGCGAGGAGGCGGTGTTGGCCATGGGTTGGGACCGGTGTCGGAAAAGGCGCGCATTCTAGCGGTTAACCCCCGGACGGGCAAGGCATTTCCGCCCCCTGCCGGGCCCGGCGCCCGGCCATGAACCTGCTGCGCGCGCTGGCGACGGTCAGCAGCATGACGCTGCTGTCGCGGATCCTGGGCTACGCCCGGGACGCGATCATCGCCCGGGCATTCGGGGCCGGGATGGCCACGGACGCGTTTTTTGTCGCGTTCCGCCTGCCCAACCTGCTCAGGCGGATGTTCGCCGAGGGCGCGTTTTCGCAGGCTTTCGTGCCCATCCTGTCGGAATACAAGAACAAGCAGACGCCCCGGGAAACCCGCGAGCTGGTCGATTGCGTGGCCACCGCCCTGGGCCTCGCGCTGGTGGCGGTGACCGCGCTGGGGGTGGCCCTCGCGCCGGTGATCGTCTATGTCTCGGCGCCCGGATTCGCCGCCGACCCGGCCAAGTTCGAGCTGACGGTCAACATGCTGCGGGTCACCTTCCCGTACCTGTTCTTCATTTCGCTGGTGGCCCTGGCGGCCGGGATCCTCAACACGCACAACCGCTTCGCGGTCCCGGCCTTCACGCCGGTGATGCTGAACGTGTCGTTCATCGTGGGCGCGGCCTTCTTCGCGCCGTATTTCGATCCTCCCGTAAAGGTGCTGGCGTGGGCCGTGTTCGCCGGGGGCGCTCTGCAGCTCGCCCTGCAGGCGCCGTTCCTGGCAAGGATCGGCCTGCTGCCGCGCTGGAACCTGAACCTGAAGCACCCCGGGGTCGGTCGCATCCTCAAGCTGATGCTGCCGGCGCTGTTCGGTGTGTCCATCAGCCAGATCTCGCTGGTGATCAACACGATCTTCGCGTCCTTCCTGGTCACCGGCAGCGTGTCGTGGCTGTACTACGCGGACCGGCTGATGGAATTCCCGGCCGGCATGCTGGGGGTCGCGCTCGGCACCATCCTGTTGCCGACCCTGTCCAAGTATCACGCCGACGCGAAGCCCGAGGAGTACTCCAGGCTGCTCGACTGGGGCCTGCGCCTCACGCTGCTGCTTGCGCTGCCGGCCGCGGCGGCCCTGGCCGTGCTGGCCATCCCGCTGATCGCTTCGCTGTTCCACTACGGGCGCTTCGACGCCGACGACGCGTGGATGACGCGCCAGGCGCTGGTCGCCTACAGCGTGGGCCTGGTCGGGATGATCCTCGTGAAAATCCTGGCGCCCGGCTTCTACGCGCGCCAGAACGTGGTCACGCCGGTGAAGATCGGCGTGTTCACGCTGGCGGCCACGCAGCTCATGAACCTGGCCTTTGTCTGGCCGCTGAAGCACGCGGGGCTCGCCCTCGCCATCGGGCTGGGCGCCTGCCTGAACGCCGGCCTGCTCTACGCAAAGCTGCGGCAGCACCGCATTTACGACCCGCAGCCCGGCTGGGTGCCGTTCGCCCTCAAGGTCTTTGCCTCCGTGGGCGCCATGGCCGCCGCGCTCTGGTTCGCCATGGGGCCCGCCGGCTGGTGGTTCGGCGCGCACTGGACGATGCGGCTGCCGGCGCTGGGCGCGCTGGTGGCGCTGGGCATGCTGGTTTACGCTGCATGCCTTGCCCTGTTCGGTTTCCGGCTGCGCGACTTCTCGCGCCGGGGAGTGGAATAAGCCATGGAAGCGCCTGACCGCCTTGCCGAGCTGCTGGCCGGGGACGAGGCCCGCTACAGCCTCGCGGAAGCCTGTCTGCTCATCGCCGTTGATGCTTATCCGGACCTGGACGTGAACCGGTACCTGGCCGAGATCGAACGCATGGCCGCGCGCCTGCGCGGGCGGTTGCCGCCGGGCGCGGATGGCGAGGAAAAGGTGATCGAGCTGAACCAGTTCCTGTTCAACGACCTCGGTTTCTACGGCAATGCCGACGATTACTACGATCCGCGCAACAGCTACCTCAACGAGGTGATCGACCGCCGCCGCGGCATCCCGATCTCGCTGTGCATCCTGTACATGGAAGTGGGCCGCAAGATCGGTTTGCCGCTGGAGGGCGTGTCCTTTCCCGGCCA
>JAFEDL010000166.1:4803-7098 GCA_018241645.1 Pseudomonadota bacterium | reverse complement strand
CCTATCCCCGATACCCCGATCCTCTCATGGATCGGGGTTTCGTTTTTTTCGGCTGACCAGAAACTCCGGCGGCGATCAGATCCGCTTTTAGGACAGACAATAAAAAGCCGGTTCCCTGTCGGGAGCCGGTTTGCATTCGGGCGTGAAGACTGGCATGCCGGGAAATTCCGCATGCCAGGGACGGCTATGGACAACTGTCGACCGTCGTTGATATCGCCGTCGTCAGGCCGGTCGTGCTGACACTCAGCGTGCGGGCAAGCCGGGATTGCGGAGTTGCACGGCAGGCCGTGAACTGCGCCGGGGTCACACCGACGCCGGTCGGCTGGAAGTTCAGCCGCAGCGTGCCGTCGCGTTCACCGAGTCGATGACCATTCGGCAGGGCCTGCTGGTATTCGAGCACGGTCGAACCGGCGAGCACGATCCAGCCCTGCTCCCAGCCGCCGGTGACCGCGCAGTCGCTGCCGTTTGCCGAAGCGCAGACGCCGATGACGGTATTGCGCTTGATGGCCTCGCTGCGTGCTTTCTGCAGGGCGCCGGCAAGTGCGCTCGTATGGTTGCCGAGACGGACTGCCAGCAGGTTGTCGCTGAACGACGGGATGGCGGCGGCCAGCAGGATGATGCCGACGGTCAGTGCGACCAGCAGTTCGACGAGCGTGAAGCCGCCGGCCATGGGCGGGGCGGGATGCAGCTGGCGGCGGCAGGGCAGGGCGTTCATTGCTGGATGTACCAGTACACCATGCCGCGCGCCTGACCCGCGGCCGGCGCCGAGGACGGCAGCATGCTTTCGAGCGGCGAACTCGGCGAACTGCCGATCACGAACGGCACGGTGCGGCCATCGTCGAGCGTCACCATGCCGGCGACCGGCGACGGCGGCAGGCCGCCGCCGGCGATGATTTCGGATCGCGTGGCATGGCCGTGGGCAGGGGCGGCGCTGCGGAAGTCGATGTTGTAGACGCGCGCCGTGCCGAGGTTCGAGCTGCAGGCGCCGGTCACCGGCACCGCCGGTTCGTGCGTGCTGAAGGTCACGGTGCCGTACACGGTGATCGCCGAGGTCACGACCTGCTCGTGGGGGCCGAGCGACAGGTACCAGCCCTTCTCGCTCGCGGCGGCGGCGGCGTCGTTCACGTCCTGCAGCGCGGCGAGGCAGATCAGGCCGGCACCGCAGCGGGCGGACTCCGCGGCCAGCCAGCCGGCGTCGGCCGGGTTGTCCTTGAGCAGGTAGAAATGGTTGGCGACCGCGTAGGCCGAGGTGTAGTCGCGCAGCGGCTTCTCGCGGTCGCCCGAGCCGAGCAGCAGCGCGTAGCGTCCGCCGAGGTCAAGCACGTCGGGTGAGAACAGGAACTTGCGCTGCGGCGTGCAGCCCGTGCCGCTGTCGCAGCCGAGCGCGGCGATGCGGGTGATCGTCCACCGGGCCGGCGGCGTCATGCCGATCGCGGTGTTCGCGTCGATGCCCGAGATCCGGTAGACGTTGCCGCCGAGATCGGCCAGGTACAGCCACTGCACGAGCCCGGAGCTGTCGCGGATCGGGAACACGTCGCCGGTCACGGCGCGCATCGTGTCGAGCCGCACGAGCAGCGAGCCGTCATCGGCGTCGATCACGTAGACGTGCTTGCCCTTCGTGATCGAACAGGTGGCCGGATCGGCGTCTTCACAGGGGTCGTAGCCGCCGCCCATGACCAGCAGCGGACTCGCGCCGCTGCCGTGGCCGGCCGCCTTCACGAGCTTCGGCTGTGACCAGGTCTGGCCGAGGCCCTCGAAACCGGTGCTGCAGCCGGTATCGTCGCCGGCGTTCGGGCAGCCGCGCTTCCACTTCAGGGACGGGCTGGCTGGATCGGAGGCGATGTCGCTGACGTCAAACGCGTACAGCACCCGGCCGCCGCGGCGCATCGTCGCGTACAGCCATACGTGGCTGTCGTCCTGCCAGGCGGTGACCGGGCCGTCGAAGCCGTAGGGCTTGGGCTGCGGCGCCGGCGAGGTCGCGGTGTTGCCGCGGTAGCTGATCGTCGTCGTGTTGTCGCGCAGGCGCTTGAAGTGCGCGTCGAACTCGGGCGGCACGAAGCTCCAGAGTTCGGCGCCGGCAGCGTGTGCGCCGATCGCCGCGCTGCGGTTGCCGTTGACGGCACGCAGCAGCCCGTCGTTGGCGCCGTAGAACACCACCACGGCCGGGGCATCGTCGTTGCCGTAGTTGATGGCGACCGGCCGCGAGTGGACCACGTCGCCATGCACCGACGGGCGCATCTCGGTGGTGGTGACGGCGTTGAGGTTCTCGTCGTCGATGTCCTTGCCGCTCGCCCA
>JAFEDL010000166.1:4075-4770 GCA_018241645.1 Pseudomonadota bacterium | reverse complement strand
CTGGTGCTGTCGAACGTCACGCTCGACGTGCACGAGGCGAACGGCGCGGCGCAGGTCTGCGGCGTGCGCGCCGTCAGTGCGCGCAGTCGGTAGGCCTGGCCGCCCTTCTCGACGAGGTTGCCGTCGGGGTAGTTCGAGGCGTCGGAGCTGGCGATCGCCAGACAGCCGCCGCGCGGGCTGAACGCCCAGTAGGTGTCGATGACGTCCGGCGTCCAGTAGCTGCGCGCGCACTCGGCGATGAAGCCGGTCGCGGCGTTGATCGCCGGGCTGCCGTCGGCGTCGAGCGTGCGCAGCACGCTGCTGACCACGCCGAGCTTGTACTGCTTGAGATTGCCGCTCCAGCGCGGCAGCGCATCGGTGTCGGGGCGGAACATGCCGACGTAGACCTGGTTCAGGTAGGTGCCTTCGGTATTGACGCTGACCGGCAGGCTGACCGACGCGAACACGCTGTTCACGGCCTGGATCTCCGAGAAGATCGTGCCGAGCGCCTCGGCGATCTGCGCCCCGCCGCCGCTGGAGCCGACGGAGAAATACCGGCCCTCACCGGCGTTGGCCATGCTCTTCAGCAGTGCCGTCCAGCCCGGTCCCTGACCGGTCGTGACGCGGTTCACGTCGACGGTGTACGTGACGATGCCGAGTTCGCTGCGGCGCAGGAAGCGCGCCCATTCGTCGCCGACGTTGTCCTGCGAGCCGCT
>JAFEDL010000166.1:0-4014 GCA_018241645.1 Pseudomonadota bacterium | reverse complement strand
GCGCTGTTGTCCTGCACCGCACCGTTGCTGATGTAGATGATGAAGTTCTTCGCGCAGCCGCCGGCACTGATCGGGCTGTGGTACGGCGAATCATCGCGCGAGGCCAGCGCGTTGCCGGCCAGTGCGTGCATGGCCACCGTCGCCGCAGAGCCGCCGGCGGTGTTGCCGGTGTAGTCGGTCTTGACCTTGCGGTTGCCCGAGTACGGCGCCGCGCCCGAGAAGTAGCGCCAGGCGTCGGTCATCGTCTTGCCGAGCTTGCCGCTGTTCGACTTGTCGTCGCGCACGTGCAGGCTGCTGACCAGCGCCTGGTACAGCGGCCGGTTCACGGCGTTGAGGTCGCGGATCGCGGCGCGCACGTAGCCGCCGTCGGTGCCGCTGTTGCCGGTGCCGGACTCGGTGAACAGCATCAGGCCGACGCGAAAGCGTGCGCTGCCGTCGGCGTTCAGTGGCAGGCCGTTGAGGGTCGCCGCCAGCGCGGCGATCTCGTCGGTGAAGGCCGTGGTCCAGTTCGCCGTGTTGTCGAGCACGATCAGCACGTTCGGCGGCGCGCCGCCGCCGCCGGCCTGCACGAACAGGTCGATGTCCTCGGCCGCTGCCGGACGCAGGAGCAGCAGGCACCACAGGGCACCGAGCACGGCGGCGGACAGGCCGGCGCGCAGCGCGCCGCGACCGGGTGCATGCAGTTTCATGGACATACGGCCTCTTTCTGCGCCTGCGTCAGCAGTACGCGCACGCCGGCACGCACGCGCACGGCGGCCCCCCCGGGGTTCTCGTCCGCGTTCACGGTCGCGTCGATTTCCCAGATGCTGTTCCAGCTCGAACCCACGGACATGGACGTGGGCAGTGACAGGCTGCTGTAGCTGGCCCCCGCTGCCTGCCACGCCCGTACGCAGCGTGGCTCGGCGACACCGACCACGTAGTCGGTCCGGCTGTCGCCGTCGAGATCGACATCGATGATCTCGGCCGCTGGCGAGGACGCGAAGGCCGAACCCGACACCTGTTCGATGACGCGGCTGGCAGAAGACAGCGCCTCCTCGCGAAACTGCAGGTTGCCGATGACGGTCAGGCTGGTCTTGCCGAGATTCAGGCTGCTCAGCGCCACCATCGTCAGCAGCACCAGCAGCACCAGTGCGACGATCAGCGTCGCGCCGCACTGGCGCTGGCGCGGCGACGACCGCCAGTCCGGGGGGGCGGAGCGGCAGGTCGGCTTCATGGCGATATCCGCCGTGCCGAGACATTGACGAGGCGCACCGTGGTCGAGAACAGGTGCCGGCGGTAGGCGTCGTTGTACGGCCCGAGTGTGGCCGGGCCCAGGGTGTAGGTCTTGCGGTCCGTGTAGCCCGGAGACGGCTCGCGGCTGCGTGCCAGCACGTAGAGCCGGGCCGCGACCACGTTCATCATCTGCCCAGCCGTACACGGTGCGGCCGTCGAGCAATGCACGAAGGTATCGTCCGGCGTGCCGTCGCCGCGATTGGCCGGCAGCGTATTGGCTGCTGCGTCAATGGCGTTTTCGGTACAGGTCGCCGGATCGACGCGGGCGATGGCTGCGTCATAATGAATCGGCAGGGCCGGATTGCAGCGGCCGACGCGATCGTCGATGCCGAATTCGATGCGCAAGGCTTCAATGCCTTCGATCAGTGCCACCGCGGGTTGCTGCGCGAGACCGCCACCCGACAGCTCAAAACGCGACAGCATCAATAACGGAATGCCATCGCCGGCCGTCCGTGCGTAATTGCGCACGTAATAGAGACTGGAAATGAAACGGCGCTTTTCGGCGATGGTCGTGCAATCGCGATCGTGCAGCGTGAAGCCGGTATCGGTCAGTATATACGCGGGTGATTCGCCGCTGCAGCGCGAGGTCTGGAAATACAGCCGCCCGGCGGTATCGGCTTCGCAGTTGCCGGTGCCCGGCACGCAGGTTTCGGCGTGGCGCACGACAAGCACATCGGTATTGGCCTGACGGTCGGTCACGAGACCGCTGCAGACCGCTGCGGTGTCGTAGCCCTGCACCGGCACGCCGAGCAGGGCCTCGACGTAGGCGGTGTTCCAGTTCGTGGCATTCCGGGGCAGGCAGGGGTCGGGCAGCAGCGCCGGCACGTCGACCGGCACGGTGGCGAGGGTCTGATCGTCGAACTGCGGGACGTATACGCCCCAGAAGCCGGCATGCATCAGGTCGGATTCGATCAGCTGCAGCGCGTAGCGGCCGTTGTCGATCAGTTCGGCGGCGAGCGCCAGTTCGTGCTCGTTGCGCCTGGAATTCACGAACATGCTGACCAGCACGACCATCAGCATCAGGCCGATGGCGAGCGCGACCAGCAGTTCGATCAGTCCGAAGCCCTGCACGGGCGGGTGCCCTGTCCGGGATGTGTTCATCAGGGCATCGCCGCAATGCGCACGACTGTGGTCAGGGTGCGCCGGCAGCGGTCGTCGACGCAGATCGTGCCCTGGTCGTAGAGGTGACTCGCGCAGCCCAGACCGGCGGGCGGCGCCGACAGCGCGCCGAGTCCCTGCCAGGCCACCGTCACGCGATATTCGCCGCTGCCGAGGCGCTCGACGCAACCGCGCCCGCCGAGCATCGCCCCGACGCGTGTCCCGCCCTGCGCCTCGGCGGCCCCCTGCAGCGCGTGGCACCACTCCTGACTGTCGAACTGCTGGCGCGTGGCGACCGCCGCAGTCGGGCAGTTCATGCCGGTACCGAGCGGCGTGGAGGTCACGTAGGTGTCGGCCTGGCTGCGGTTGGCGCCGATGCGGTTCGCCATGTCCTTCAGCAGCAGCAGTGCCTGTGCGCGCTGGTAGGACTCCATTTCGGCCACATGGGCGCGCACGAGCAGGCCGTTGAGGCCGAGCAGGCCGTAACCGAGGATGACAACGGTCACGAGCACCTCGATCAGCGAGGTGCCGGCCTGACGCGCGCGGGGGGTGACGTTGTGCATGGTCACCACTTCGCGGCCGGCGATCGGATGCCGGTACTGGTCAGCGACAGATCACCGTCGCGCGCCTGGGCGCCGCTGGCCGTGAATGTGATCGTGTAGCCCGGCAGGGTGCCGGTATCGAGGGTGATGGCCCAGTTGTAATAAGCGGCGATTTCGGCCGGCAGTGCATAACCGCTGGCTTCGAGATCGCTGCGGCTGGCATAGGCGCGGTTGGCCAGCAGGAATTGCTGTTCGCGTGTGGCGAGTTCCATCATTTCCGCCTGCGCTGCCGCACGCCGGCCACGCAGGACCTGATCGAGATAGGCCGGATAGGCGAAGGCGGCCAGAATGCCGATGATCGCCACGGCGATCATCAGTTCGATCAGCGAAAATCCGTGGTTTCGGTTCATGGCCGGAGTCGGTCACTGGGACAGGCTGCACATGACCAGGCATGTCGGTGCAGCACCGTCGATCGCAATCGGGCCATCCCGGGCAGTGATTCAGGACATGCTTATCCTGTGCCGGCATGATAAGCAGGGCAGCCCTGCAAAGAACATTGCAATTTCGCAGGTGCAACAATCTCTTTCCATGACGGGCGTAAGCCGGCTTTTACCGGTGCGGCGCTAATTGCGAAGCTTAATGCGAAGACGCGGGCTGCAAAATGCAAGACGGACCATCGCCGGCGAATGCGGGCGGTGGCCGGTCCGGACAAGCCGTGGAGTGCGGGAGGGGACGGCGGGGAGTTCAGCGCCTGCCGCTGCCGCCGGCGGCGGCGAGGATGCGGTCGATCAGGCAGAACGGCAGCAGCCGGCGCAGCCACCAGAACGCATGTGCCGGTACCGTGACCGGATAGCGGCGACGCGGATGCGGGCTTTCGAGCGCATGCACGAGCTTGTCGAGCACCGCCTCCGGGCCGAGCGTGAACGGCGCGGCCGGGCCGGGTCTGGCGAGGCGCTCGGCCATCGCCACGTAGGCGGCGCGATGCACGCTGCCCGCCGGGTCGATGTGGCGATGGAAGGCGGCTTCGGCATTGGCGCGGAAGCGGCTGGTGATCGGGCCGGGCTCGATCAGGCTGACATGGATGCCGCTGCCGGCGAGTTCG
>JAFEDL010000165.1 GCA_018241645.1 Pseudomonadota bacterium | reverse complement strand
CAGGGCAAGGCGCTGTTCTGCCAGGCGAAGCCGCTCACGGACTGCACGCTCGAAGCGCGCATCGTCGGCAAGGCGGGCGACATCCAGGTGAAGACCCTGCCCTGCCGCATCCACAGCATGCAGAAGCTCACCGACGACGTGATGGTGATCCAGCTGAAGCTGCCCGCCAGCGAGAAGCTGCAGTTCCTCGCCGGGCAGTACCTCGAATTCATCCTGCGGGACGGCACGCGCCGCAGCTTTTCGATGGGCAATGCGCCGCACGATGCCGAGCTCGTCGAAATCCACGTGCGCCATGTCCCCGGCGGGCAGTTCACGGACCACGTCTTCGGCAAGATGAAGGAAAAGGACATCCTGCGCTTCGAGGCGCCGCTGGGCACCTTCTTCCTGCGCGAGGACTCGGACAAGCCCATCGTGTTCGTCGCGTCCGGCACCGGGTTTGCACCGATCAAGGCCATCATCGAGCACGCGTTCCACAAGGAAATCATGCGGCCGATGACGCTCTACTGGGGCGGGCGCAGGCCGAAGGACCTGTACATGCACTCCCTCGCGCAGAAGTGGGCCGAGGAACACGGCGCGTTCTTCGACTACGTGCCGGTGATTTCGGACGCGCTGCCGGAAGACGCGTGGGCGGGCCGCACCGGGTTCGTCCACCGCGCTGTCATGGAGGACTTCCCCGACCTGTCGGGGTACCAGGTCTACGCGTGCGGCGTGCCGGTGATGGTGGACTCGGCGAAGAAGGATTTCGTCGGGAAGTGCAGGCTGCCTGAAGACGAGTTCTACGCCGACAGCTTCACCACTGCCGCGGACCTGGCCAAGGCCTGAGTGCGGCAGGACGCGTCGTACGACGTCGCAAGGGCATCAATTTCGTCCAGGCTGGAAGCCACGCCGTAAACGTAGTGGTCGGGACGCACCAGCGCCGCAATGGCGCCGTGGCGCGCGAGCCAGGCCGCGACGATGCCGTCTTCCTCGGGCCAACCTTTGCCGCCCACCTGCACGACCTGCGCCCCGCAGCGTTTGACGGACTCCAGCGCAGCCACCGGTCCGGCATCGGCATCTGCGCCGATCATCAACCGCAGGCCGTGGCCGGCAACGTCGTCAAGCAGCACGCTCCTGCCCCCGGCCCGCACCCGGGGCTGCGGGAATAGCGTGCCGTTCGCGGAATGGGCGCCGGGCGCGAGCAGCCCACAGTCGAGCGGCGGGATCAGGTCCTGCCGCGGCACGCTCTTCACGCTGCCGCCGGCCTGCGCGATCAGCCCGGCATCGCGAGCGCGCGCCCTGGCCGGGTCCCGCTCGCAGATATTGCGGCCTATGTGCTCGATGGTGGTGGTGAGCCGCCGGACATGCGAGCTGCGCTCCGCGCCGTACGTGTCGAGCAGGCCGTCCCCGGCGCGGCCCTGAAGGACCGCGGCGAGTTTCCACGCGAGGTTGGCGACGTCCCGGATCCCCTGGCACATGCCCTGCCCCAGGAAAGGCGGCTGCTGGTGCGCGGCGTCGCCGGCGAGGAACACGCGGCCCTCGCGCCAGCTTCGGGCCAGCAGAGCATGGAAGCGGTAGCTCGCGCGGCGCCACAGCGTGCCGTCCTGCGGCGTGAGCCAGCGCGCCAGCAGCTTCCACACGGCCGCGTCGGTTTCGATCTCCGGCGGCGTTTCGCCGGGCAGCAGCATGATCTCCCAGCGCCGGTGCTCGCCCACGCCGATGAGGAACGTGGTGGGCCGCGACGGTTCGCAGAACTGCGCGCTGGTCTTCGGGCACTTGGCCGCGCCCTGCGCGTTGACGCCGACGTCCACCACCAGCCAGGGCTCGTCGAAGCCGAGGTCCTCATGCTCGACGCCGAGGGTGCGCCGCACGGTGCTGGAGGCGCCGTCGCAACCGACGAGGTAGCGCGCGGTGACCGTGCGCGTCGCGCCCTCGCGCTGCAGCGTGAGCGTCACCCGGCCGGCGTCCTGGGTGAAAGTCACCAGCTCTTCTCCCAGGGACACCGTCACGCCGGGCGTGGCGCGCACCTTCTCGCGCAGCGCGGCCTCGAGCGGCGGCTGGCGAAATACCATGGACGGCGTCCACCCCAGCGGATACGGCGGGTCGATCATCGTGAGGCGGCGGATCAGCTGGCCGTCCACGCCATAGTGCTCCGAGGCGGAGAACGGCGCGACGTGCGGTTCGATCGCCTGCGCCAGCCCGATGTCCTGGAACACGCGCATGACCTCGTGGTCCATCGCGAACGCGCGCGGCTTGTCGTAGATGCCGGTGAGCCGGTCGATCACCAGGGTGCGAATCCCCTGTGCGCCGAGGAGGCAGGCGAGCGTGGCGCCCGCCGGGCCGAAGCCGGCGATGACCACGTCGAAATCGGCCGAATCAGCGCTTGCGCTCACGCCTTGAGCGTTTTCGCGAACTGGATCCTGCGCTGCGCCGCCTTCAGGTCGGCGCTCGGGCCGGTGGCGATCCCCCAGTGGTCGATGCGCCCGGGCGGCCACTTCCAGTCCTCCGGCCTCCCGGTGCGGTAGCTGTCGTCCACCTGCGAGACCTCCGCCGTGTATTCGATCGGGAAATCGAACGGCCCGAGGAAGTAATTGAACAGGTTGTTGCCTGGGCCATGGCGGCCGGGGCCCCAATGGATCGCATGGCCGGCATCCTTCAGGCGGCCGCCGCCGCACATGACCGAATCCAGGTCGGCCATCACGAAGGCGATGTGGTTGAGGCAATCGTTATCGGCATCCGCAAGCGCAATGCTGTGGTGGTCGGAGCAGCAGCGCATGAAGGCCATGATGCGGGTGCGGTCCGAAAGCTTGAATCCCAGGGCATTCTCGTAGAAGGCCTGTGCCGCCGGCGTGTCGTGGCTGTTCATGACCACGTGGGCGAGGCGTTCCGGCCGGTCACGCGCAACCGCCGCATCGGGGTGGCGCGCGTCTTCGCAGACGGCACGGATGATGCGGCCCTGCGGATCCCTGAACGCGATGCCGTAACCTCCGCCCGGCTCATCGATCGCGCCGGGCCCTCGCAACAGGCTGCCGCCGTGCGCCGGCACCGACTTGGCCAGGGCGTCGACGTCCTTGCGCGAGGCGCTGTTGAGCGTCACCGCGAGCACCTCGGGCTGCCCGCTGTGCGTGAGGGACAGCAGGTGGTGCGCCGCGCCGGTGCCGCGCAGGTAGACAGTGGACGCCGTGCGCGCCGTCACGCTGAGCAGCCAGACCTCCGTGTAGAACTTCTCCGCCGCGGCGACGTCCGGCACGCCGATCTCCACCGAGCGCAGACCGCAGACAAGCAATGGGTTCATGGTCCTGATTTCCCGTCAATTCGGAAGATTATATTCGCAAACGCAAGCACTGGAGCCGCTCTCCTGCCAATCGATGTATCGGTACCGGTACATTTCCCTACGCAGCCTCTTCGCCCAGGTACGCCTCCCGCACGCGCGGGTCGGCCAGCAGCTCCCGCGCGGCGCCCGCCAGCATGATCGCGCCGGACTCCATCACGTAGCCGCGGGCGGCCGCCTCCAGCGCCAGCCGCGCGTTCTGCTCCACCAGAAGGATCGTCACGCCTTCAGCGGCGATCTTCCGCACCACTTCGAAGATCTTCTGCACCATCAGCGGCGCGAGCCCCATGCTCGGCTCGTCGAGCACGAGCAGCCGGGGCTTGCTCATCAACGCGCGCCCCAGGGCGAGCATCTGTTGTTCGCCCCCGGAGAGCGTCCCGGCCGACTGGGTGCTGCGCTCGGCCAGGCGAGGAAAGAGCGCGAGCATCTTCTCCAGGTCGCGCTTCACCCCTGCAGGGTCGTTGCGCGCGAACGCCCCCATGGAAAGGTTCTCCGCTACCGTGAGCTGCCCGAAGATGCCACGGCCTTCCGGCACCAGCACCAGGCCCTCGCGCACGAGGCGGAACGAGGGCAGGCCGGTAATCGTCCTGCCCGCATAGCTCACCGTTCCGGCCGCCGCCGGCAGCATCCCGCAGATGGCCTTGAGGGTGCTGGTCTTGCCCGCCCCGTTGGCGCCGATCAGGCACACGAGCTCGCCCTCGTTCACCTCCAGGTCCACGCCCTTGACCGCGCGGATGCCGCCGTAGCGCACTTCCAGCCCCCTGATCTCGAGCAGGCTCATGCCGGCGTACCCAGGTAGGCTTCGATCACCTTCGGGTCCTTCTGCACTTCGGCCGGCACGCCCTCGGCGATCTTCTCGCCGTAGTCGAGCACCAGCACGCGGTCGCAGACCTTCATCACCAGCTTCATGTCGTGCTCGATCAGGAGGATCGTCGTGCCGTCCGCGCGGATGCGTTCCAGCAGCTTGCGCAAAGCAACGGTCTCGGAGGCGTTCATGCCCGCGGCCGGCTCGTCGAGGGCAAGCAGCTTCGGGTCGGTCGCCAGGGCCCGCGCGATCTCGAGCCGCCGCTGGTCGCCGTAGGGCAGGCTGCCTGCGGCGTCGTTGGCCCGCGCGGCTATCCCCACGTAGTCGAGCAATTCCAGGGCGCGCTTCTCGATCCCCGCCTCTTCGGCAAGCGTCGCCTTGTTGCGCAGCACGGCGCCGAGCACGCCCGCCCTGGTGCGCACATGCCGGCCGATCATCACGTTTTCCAGCGCCGACAGGTTGGCGAACAGGCGGATGTTCTGGAAGGTGCGCGCGATCCCGGCGGCGGCCACCTCATGCGACTTGAGGCCCGTGATGTCGCGGCCGCCGAAAGTAAAGCGTCCCGTGTCCGGCGCATAGATCCCCGTCAGCACATTGAAGAGGGTGGTCTTGCCGGCGCCGTTCGGCCCGATCAGGCCGTAGATCTCGCCGGCCCGGATGCTGAACGCGACGCCATCGAGCGCCCTCACGCCGCCGAAGCGCTTGCCGATGCCGCCCGCCTCGACGAGGGGTTCGCTCATGCCTTGCGCTCCGCGAGTTCGCCTTCGCCGCGAGCGGCGAGTTCCCTCTTCCTGACCGCGGAGGGCAACAGGCCGGCCGGGCGGAACAGCATGACCAGCACCAGCGCAAAGCCGAATATCAGCATGCGCAGCACCTCGGGCTCGACGATCATCCGGCCGAATGCGGCCTTCTGCAGCGGCTCGACCGTATAGCGCAGGACTTCGGGCACGAACGACAACAGCATCGCCCCCAGGATCACGCCCCAGATGTTACCCATGCCGCCCAGCACCACCATCGACACCACCATGACCGACTCGACGAACACGAAGCTTTCCGGCGAGATGAACCCCTGGATCGCGGCGAACATGCCGCCGGCCACGCCGCCGAACGAGGCGCCCATCGCGAAGGCCAGCAGCTTTATCTTCGTGGTGTCTATGCCCATCGCGCGCGCCGCGGTCTCGTCCTCGCGCACCGCCTCCCAGGCGCGCCCGATGCGCGAATTCTGCAGGCGCAGGTTGATCGCGATCACCGCCACCAGCACGGCGAGCAGCAGCCAGTAGTACTTCATCGGCCCGCTGATCGCGGCCCCGAGGAAGGTGTCGGTCTTCGCAAAGCTCAGGCTGCCGATCCGGAACGGGTCGATCCCGGCGATGCCCTGCGGACCGTTGGTGATGTTCACCGGGCGCGACAGGTTGTTGAGGAAGATGCGGATGATTTCGCCGAAGCCGAGCGTGACGATCGCCAGGTAGTCGCCGCGCAGTTTCAGCGTGGGCGCGCCGAGCAGCAGGCCGAACAGCGCCGCGGTGGCCGCGCCGATCGGCAGGATCACCCAGAACGGCAGGTGCAGCCCGAAGTGCGGCGACGCAAGCAGCGCATACGCATAGGCGCCCACCGCGTAGAACGCGACGTAGCCCAGGTCCAGCAGCCCGGCGAAGCCCACGACGATATTGAGGCCGAGCGCCAGCAGCGTGAAGAGGATGGCGAGGTTGGTGATCCTCACCCAGGCGGTGCCGACCTGCGAGAGCGCGAACGGCAGCGCGATGAGGACGATGCCGATGAGCGCCACCGCACCCCAGCGTGCCGCGCGGTTCTGCTGCAGCACGTTCACGCGCGGTCCCCCACCCGCTCGCCCAGCAGCCCCGAGGGACGGAACACCAGCACCGCGATCAGCACGAGGAACGCGAACACGTCCTGGTAGTTGCTGCCGAACACGTCCCCGGTCAGGTCGCCGATGTAGCCCGCGCCCAGCGCCTCGACCACCCCGAGCAGCAGCCCGCCGAGCATCGCGCCGGGCAGGTTGCCGATGCCGCCGAGCACCGCGGCCGAAAAAGCCTTCATGCCGAGCAGCGCGCCCATCTGGTAGTGGGCGATGCCGTAGTAGCTGCCCACCATCACGCCGGCCACCGCGGCCAGCGCCGCGCCGATCACGAACGTGGCCGCGATCATGCGGTTGATGTCGATGCCCATGAGGCCCGCGACCTGCGCGTTCTGGGCGGTGGCGCGCATCGCGGTGCCCAGGCGCGTGCGGTACACGAGCGCCGCGAGGCCCGCCATCATCGCCACCGACATCGCCATGATCGCGACCTGCACGTTGGTGATCGTGGCGCCGCCGATGTGGTACGACTCGGTCCGGATGATCTGCGGGAAGGCGAGGTT
>JAFEDL010000164.1 GCA_018241645.1 Pseudomonadota bacterium | reverse complement strand
GGCGTAGTCCTTGCGCATCACGCGCAGGTCGCCGACGCGCTGCGTGATGCCCAGCCGGTCGAAGCATTCGAGGATCTCGATCGCGCGGCCGCGGCCGATGTCGGTCTTGTCGCGCACCTGCGCCGCGCTGAACTTGCCGCCCGGCACGCTGCGGAATACGCCGTCGGCGATCGCGGCGAACTTCGCCAGCGTGCCGCGCAGGTAAAACCGCTGGTCGGTCACGCGCACGACTTCGCCGGTCTTCGCCTTGCGATGCAGGAAGTCCTTCAGCTGCGGTTCGCGGATCGCGGCGGCGGCGGCGAGCTCCGCGAGCGTCAGCCCGCCGAACCCCGCTTTCTCGAGCACGGGCTGCACGCTGCGCCACATCTTCTCGTCGGCCGGGTTGGCGGTGGTGACATGCGCGGGAATCCGCGCGATCGACCCAGTCAGCTCGATCTTCTTTTCTTCCGCAAGCATGCGCAGCACGCCGGCAAAGGCGGGCGCCGGCAGGTGCGGCGCGCATTGCCTGCGCAAGGCGGGAATTTCGACCCCGGGCGCCTGCGGCGATTCCGCGTGGAACCGGGTCAGCGCCTGCAGGACGAGCGCCTTGGTCGCGTCCACGGCCGCGCGCGGCAGGGCGGTGTGGCGGTCCTTGGCGACGGTCACGAGGTCGTTGCGCTTGGCAAGCTCTGCGAGCTTTGCCTCGGCGAGGTTGAAGCTGCGGCCGAACCAGGCGAGGTCGATGCCCCCGGGCGAGGACCCGATCAGCGCGGCCAGTGCGGCGGCCGGGTCGGCATGCTCGAGTGCCGCGAGCTGGGCGGCGCGCTGTTCCGCTCCGCGATGGCGCCGGCGCGAGAAAGGGTCGACGATGGCGCCACCGCCGACGGTCCTCAATGCCGACTGGTCGCGGATGATGAACCGGTCGCCGTTCAGCGCTGCGAGCGGCGTGTCGGTGACGAGCTGCACCAGCGCGGATTCGCCCGGCCGGATCTCCGCGCCGCGGCGCAGAGCTACCCTGGCCGTCACGTCCTTTGCGCCGTGGTGCAGGTGCACCGGCGTCCAGTGCTTGAGCGGGCGCGTTTCCGAAGGCAGGACCTTCAGGCGCGCATCCAGGCACTGCGTGGGTGCGTGCAGCGCAGGCGAGACCACCCAGTCCCCGCGCTGCGCGTCGGCAAGCTCGATCCCGGCGAGGTTCAGCGCGCAGCGTTCCCCGGCCCAGGCCTCGGGGGCGGGCTTGCCGTCTTTCTGGAGTCCGCGCACGCGCACCTCCTTGCCTCCGGGCGTAAGCACCAGTTTGTCGCCCGTCGCCACCTTGCCGTTGAACACGGTGCCGGTGGCGACCGTGCCGCTGCCGGCCACGCCGAAGACGCGGTCGACCGCAAAGCGGAACCCGCGGCCTTCGTGGGCCCTGCGGCCAAGGAGCTTTGCCGAGGCGGCAAGCACTTTGCGCAGCGCCTCCAGGCCTGCGCCGGTCGTGGCCGAGACCGGCAGCACCTCGATGCCGGCCAGCCGGGTCGGGGCGAGCAGGGTGCGCACGTCGGCCGCCACTTCGTCCACCCGCGGCTGCGCTACCCGGTCGGCCTTGGTGATCACGGCCACGCCGTGCGCTACCGAAAGCAGGTCGACGATGTTCAGGTGCTCGACGGTCTGCGGCATCACGCCGTCGTCGGCGGCCACGACGAGCATGACGAAATCGATGCCGCAGACGCCGGCCAGCATGTTGCGCACGAACCTTTCATGGCCCGGCACGTCCACGAAACCGACGGTGAGGCCCTCGTCAGGCGTGCGCCAGTAGGCGAACCCGAGGTCGATGGAGATGCCGCGCGCCTTCTCCTCGGGCAGCCGGTCGGTGTCGACGCCCGTGAGCGCCTTGACCAGCGTGGTCTTGCCGTGGTCGATGTGGCCGGCGGTGGCGACGATCATGGTGCGCGGGTCGGTGCCGCAAGGCGTGCGAGCTGGGCGACGAACCCCGCCTCGTCCTCGAGGCAGCGCAGGTCGAGGACAAGCTCGCCTTCGTTGATGCGGCCGATCACCGGCACCGGCAGCGCGCGGAACAGCGCGGCCAGCGCGTCGGCCGCGCCGCTCTTGCGCTTGCCGTGCGGCGCCAGCGCTATTCCTGCGCTCGGCAGGGTGTCCACGGGCAGCGCGCCGCTGCCGATCTGGCTTGCGCAGTCGACGACGCGCGCCGCTGCGCGGCCATCGACCGCCTTGGCGATTGCAGGCAGCACGCGTTCGGCGAGCGCGCGGATCTCGGCCTGCGGGCGGGTGAGCAGGCGCAGCGTCGGCACTTCCCGCGCCAGTCGCTCGGGGCTCGCGTACAGGCGCAGCACGACCTCAAGCGCCGCGAGGCGCGATTTGTCGAGGCGCAGCGCGCGCTTCATCGGATTCTTGCGGATCTTGGCGACGAGGTCCGCGCGGCCGACGATGAGCCCGCACTGCGGGCCGCCGAGGAGCTTGTCGCCGCTGAAGGAGACGATGTCGGCGCCGTTGGCGATCGCTTCGCGCGGCGTCGGCTCGTGCGGCAGGCCGAAGTCCTCCAGGTTTACCAGCGTCCCTGAGCCGAGGTCGTTGATCAGCGGCAGGCCGTGCTTGCGCGCGATCGCCGCGAGGTGCTGTTCCGGGACGGTCGCCGTGAACCCCTGCACCGTGTAATTGCTGGTGTGGACCTTCATGATCGCGGCGGTGTCCTTGCCGATCGCCCCCTCGAAGTCCTTCGCATGCGTGCGGTTTGTCGTGCCGACTTCGCGCAGCTTGCAGCCCGCGCTCGCCATGATGTCCGGGATCCGGAACGAACCGCCGATCTCCACCAGTTCGCCGCGCGACACGATCACTTCCTTGCGCCGTGCCAGGGCATGGAGCACAAGGTAGACGGCGGCCGCGTTGTTGTTGACCGCCACTGCGGCCTCGGCGCCGGTCAGGCGTTTGAGCCAGCCCTCGACATGGCTGTCGCGCTCGCCGCGCGCGGCGCCGTCCACGTCGTATTCGAGGTTGACCGGGCGCCCCATGGCGGCCGCTGCCGCGGCGATGGCCGCGTCCGGCAGTAGCGCGCGCCCGAGATTGGTATGCAGCACGGTCCCGCTCAGGTTGAAGACCGGTCGCAGGGAGGGGCGGAGCTGCGCCTCGATCGAGTCCGCGCAGGCGGCGAGCAGCGTAGCCTCGTCCGCGCATTGCGCGCCGGGCTCGGCGGCGAGCCGCGCGCGCTGGCCGGCGAGCACTTCGCGCACGGCCTCTACCGCCAGCGTGTGGCCGTGCAGTTCCGCCAGGCGCCGGCCCCCGGCCGAGCTCAGCAGCCGGTCGACCGAAGGCAGGGAAGCGCGCTCGCCTTTCTTCATGCTGCCGCCGTCAGTCGGCCTTGGCGCCCGAGTCCTTGATGACCTTGCCCCATTTCGCGGTTTCCGACTTGATGTAGGCCCCGAACTCCTCCGGCGAGCTGCTGAGCAACTCGGCGCCCAGCGAGACGAAGCGATCCTTGATCTCGTTGGTCGACAGGATCTTCACGATCTCCGAATTGACCTTCATGACGATCTCCTTCGGCGTGCCGGCCGGGGCGAGGAATCCCGCCCATCCTACCGTCTCGAACCCGGGGTAACCCGACTCCGCGATGGTGGGCAGGTCCGGATATGCGGCCACGCGCTGCGAGTTGCCGGTGGCGATGGCCTTGAGCCGGCCGCTCTTCACGTGCGGGAAGACCAGCGGCCCGGTCTCGAACATCAGGCCGAGCTGGCCGGCCAGCAGGTCGGTGACCGCGGGCGGGGAGCCTTTGTAGGGCACGTGGACGATCGAAACGCCGGTCGCGCTCTTGAACAGTTCGGTCGACAGGTGGTTGCTTGCGCCGCTGCCCGCCGAGCCGAAGTTCACCTTGCCCGGATTCGCCTTGAGGTAGGCCACCAGGTCCTTGACGTTATTGGCGGGGATGGACGGGTTGACCACGAGGTAGAACGGCACCTTCAGGGTCAGCGCGATCGGCGTGAAGTCGCGGACCGGGTCATAGGGCAGCTTGCTGTACATCCCCGGGTTCACCGCGAGGCTGCCCGACGAGCCCATGAAGAGGGTATATCCGTCATTGGGGGATTTTGCGGCCGCCTCCGAGCCGATGATGCTGGCC
>JAFEDL010000163.1 GCA_018241645.1 Pseudomonadota bacterium | reverse complement strand
TGCGAGTTCGTCGACATGGCCGAGACCCTGGCCATGGAGCGCGCGAAGAAGTTGTTCGGCGCGGACTGGGCCAACGTGCAGCCGCACTCGGGCTCGCAGGCCAACCAGGCCGTGTACGTCGCCAACCTGAAGCCCGGCGACACCGTGATGGGCATGTCGCTCGCCCACGGCGGCCACCTCACGCACGGCTCGCCGGTGAACCTGTCGGGCAAGCTCTACCACTTCGTCTCATATGGCCTGAACGACAAGGAGGAGATCGACTACGACGCGGCCGAGAAGCTCGCGCTGGAGGCCAAGCCGAAGATGATCGTCACCGGCGCCTCCGCGTATTCGCTGCGGATCGACTGGAAGCGCTTTCGCGCGATCGCCGACAAGGTCGGCGCGCTGCTGATGGCCGACGTCGCGCACTACGCGGGCATGATCGCGGTCGGGCTGTATCCCTCGCCCGTCGGGATCGCGGATTTCGTGACTTCCACGACGCACAAGACGCTGCGCGGGCCGCGCGGCGGCCTGATCCTCGGCATGGGTGAACTCGGCAAGGGCGTGAACTCGGCGATCTTCCCGGGCATCCAGGGCGGGCCGCTGATGCACGTGATCGCGGCCAAGGCGGTGGCCTTCGGCGAGGCCCTCAAGCCGGAGTTCAAGGCCTACCAGCAGCGCGTGCTCGACAACGCCAGTGCGATGGCGACGGCGCTGACCGCGCGCGGCGTGCGGGTGGTGTCGGGCCGCACCGAGTCGCACATGATGCTGCTCGACCTGCGCGCCAAGAAGATCACCGGCAAGGACGCCGAGGCCGCGCTCGGCCGCGCGCACATCACGGTGAACAAGAACGCGATCCCGAACGACCCGGAAAAGCCCATGGTCACCAGCGGCATCCGGGTGGGCACCCCGGCCATGACCACGCGCGGGTTCGGGCTGGACGAATCGAAGATCCTCGCCGGGCTGATCGCCGACGTGCTCGAGGCGCCCGCCGACGAAGCCAACCTCGCGCGCGTGCGCGGCGCGGTGGGCGAGCTCTGCGCGGCGTTCCCGGTCTACGCGTAAGGAACCGGCGTGCGGTGCCCCTTCTGCCAGTCGGAGGACACGCAGGTCCTCGACACGCGCTCGAATCCGGACACGAATTCGATCCGCCGCAGGAGGAAATGCGCGGACTGCGACAAGCGCTTCACCACCTACGAGAAGGTCGAGCTGCGCATGCCGCGGCTGGTGAAGAAGGACGGCAGCCGCACCGACTTCGACCGCGACAAGCTGACCGGCAGCATGATGCTCGCGCTGAGGAAGCGCCAGGTCGCCACCGACAAGGTGGACGCGGCCATCGACCGCATCGAGGAGAAGCTGCGCCAGACCGGCGAGCGCGAGCTCGCGACGGCCAAGGTCGGCGAGCTCGTGATGCGCGAACTCGCCAGGCTCGACAAGGTCGCCTACATCAGGTTCGCGTCGGTCTACCGGAGCTTCGACACGCCGGATGATTTCCGCGAAGCAGTACTGGAAGTGAAAAAACCCCGACGGAAGTAACCATGTTCAGCGAAGAAGACCGGCAACACATGTCGCGGGCGCTGGCGCTGGCGGCGCTGGGCATGAACACCGCCACGCCCAATCCGCGCGTGGGCTGCGTGATCGTCAACCGCGGCGCCGTGGTCGGCGAGGGCTGGCACTTCAAGGCCGGCGAGCCCCATGCCGAGGCGCTCGCGCTGGCGGCGGCCGGCGACAAGGCCCACGGCGCCACCGTCTACGTCTCGCTCGAGCCCTGCAGCCACCACGGGCGCACGCCGCCCTGCGCGGATGCGCTGATCCGCGCGGACGTGTCCCGCGTGGTGGCCGCCATGCGCGACCCGAACCCGCAGGGCGCGGGCGGCGGGAAGAAGCTGGAAGCCGCCGGGATCCGCTTCGAGTGCGGGCTGCTCGAGGACGAGGCGCGGGAGCTCAACATCGGGTTCGTCGCGCGCATGACGCGCGGGCGGCCCTGGGTGCGCATGAAGATCGCCGCGAGCCTGGACGGGCGCACGGCGCTCGCCAACGGCCAGTCGCAGTGGATCACCGGGGACGAGGCGCGCCGGGACGGGCACGCCTGGCGCGCGCGGGCCTGCGCGGTGCTGACCGGCATCGGCACCGTCAGCGCCGACGACCCGCGGCTCGACGTGCGCGAAGTCCCCACCGACCGCCAGCCGCTGCGCGTGATCGTCGACAGCCGGCTCGAGACGCCGCTCACCGCGCGCATCCTGCAGGGCGGCAACGTGCTCGTCTTCTGCGCCGCGGACCAGCCCGAGCGGCGCGCGGCCCTCGAAGGCCGCGGGGCCGAGGTCGTTGCGATTCCCAATGCGCACGGCAAGGTGGACCTGCCCGCGATGCTGGCCGAACTGGCGCGCCGCGGGATCAACGAGCTGCACGTGGAGTCGGGCACGAAACTGAACGGCTCGATGCTGCGCGAAGGCTGCGTGGACGAGCTGCTGGTGTACCTCGCGCCGGCGCTGCTCGGCGACGCCGCGCAAGGCATGGCGAGCCTCGCGGCCATGACTTCGCTCGACGAGCGGATTGCCCTCGCGTTCCGGTCGGTGGACCGCGTCGGGGACGACCTGCGCATCCTCGCGCGGCTGAAAGAGCAGGCCTGATGTTCTCGGGGATCGTCCAGGCGGTGGGCGTCATCGAGAAAGTCGAGCCGCTGGAACAGGGCGTGCGCCTCACGATCGAGGCGGCAGGGCTCGGGCTGGCGGACGTCGGCATCGGCGACTCGATCGCCGTCAACGGCGCCTGCATGACCGCCACCTCCATCTCCGGCGACCGGTTCACGGTGGACGTCTCGCGCGAATCGCTCGACGTCACCGCCGGCCTCGGCGCGCCGGGCAAGGTCAACCTCGAAAAGGCGATGGCCCTCGGCGACCGCATCGACGGCCACCTCGTCACCGGCCACGTCGACGGGGTGGGCGAGGTCGTCGCGTTCGAGCAGGCGGGCGAATCGTGGCGGCTGGCGGTGCGCGCGCCGAAGGACCTCGGGCGTTTCATCGCGCGCAAGGGCTCCATCACGGTCGACGGCGTGAGCCTTACCGTGAACCGCGTCGAGGACGGCGCTGCGGGCGCGACTTTCGAAGTGAACCTGATCCCGCACACGCTGGAAGTCACCACGCTGTCGCGCCTCAAGGCCGGCGCGAAGGTGAACCTGGAGATCGATTTGCTGGCGCGGTACGTGCAGCGCCTGCTCGAATCCCGGGGCGGCCCCGGGTAGCGATGGTCCAGCGCGTCTTCGCCCGGCTGGTCGAGGTGCTGCCCCGGCTCATGCCCGGCCACACGGTGCGCACCGTGTTCGACGTGGGCGCGCGCGACTGCGAGGAGAGCCGGCAGTTCGCGCTGGCCTTCCCCGAGGCGCGGGTCTACGCGTTCGAATGCAACCCGGCCACGCTGTCGCAGTGCCGCGCGGTCGCGGCGGCCGAGCCGCGCATCACGCTTACCGAGAAAGCCGCGTCCGAGCTCGCCGGCAGCATCAGCTTCTACCCGATCGACCAGGAACGCACGCAGACCGGGGTGGCGAACGGCAACCCCGGCGCGTCCTCGCTGCTGCGGGCCACGGGCAATTACCCTGAGGAGCACTACGTCCAGAAGGAAATCAGGGTCGAGACCATCCGCCTCGACACCTTCATGCGGGAGCGGGGCATCGCCGGCATCGACGTGCTCTGGATGGACGTGCAGGGCGCGGAGGGCCGGGTGCTGGAGGGGCTGGGCGAGCGCCTGCGCGACCTGCGCTGCCTGCACATGGAAGTCGAGTTCTTCGAGATCTACAAGGGCCAGTCGCTGTTCGGGGACGTGGATCCGTGGCTGCGCGCGCGCGGGTTTCGCCTCCTCGGCTTCACTTCATATTCGCGCTTCGCCGCCGACGCGATCTACGTCCGCGACGACATCCCGGTGGACAGGAAGGCGCTCGAACGCGAGTTTCCCTACCTCGCCCGCAACGTGCGCAAGGCGCGCTGGCACCGGCTGAAGCGGGGACTGCGCAGGATGGTGGGGCTGCCGGCCTGGCGGGAGGGGAGCCGCCCCTGATGCCGCAGGCGCTTTTCGAGCTCGTGTACAACAGCATCGCGGTCCCGGGCGAGTTTCCCGAGGCCGAGCTCGAGCACATCCTGATCGGCGCGCGCCGCACCAACGCCGAGCTTGGCATCACCGGAGTGCTGCTCTACTGCCGGGGCGAATTCGTGCAACTGCTGGAAGGCCCGCGCGAGGCCGTGGAGCATGTCTACCACGACATCATCGTGCGCGACCGCCGCCACCGCGGGGTGACCCTCGACTGGGAGCAGGCGGTGGCGCGGCGCAGCTTTGCGGGGTGGTCGATGGGATTTGCGCGGACCGGTGATCCCGCCGCCCCGGGCGCGGCGGCCATGGAAGGGTATCTGGCCGGCGGCATTTCGGGCCTGGACCTGTCCGGCCCGGCATCGACGGGGCGCACGCTGCTGGTTTCCATCTACGCGCAGCTGGAGGGGTAGCGAAACGCACCGGCGGTAGTGCTGCAAACGCGGTAACCTTTGCGCCATTCGGAACACGCTCTGAGGAGGAGCCCGTGTCGAAGATTTCCATCCAGCCGGTCGGTTTCGCCTGCGGCGCGCGCGTGACCGGCATCGACGTATCGAAGCCGCTTTCCGCCGCGGACCTCGAAGCCATCAACAAGGCCTGGGCCAAACACCTCGTCCTGGTGTTCCCGGGACAGACCCTCGACCCGCATTCCCTGGTGGGGTTCACGCGCAACTTCGGCGAACTCGACGACTACGCCACGCAGCCTTTCAACCGGCACCCGGAGATCAACGAGGTCTTCGTGCTGACCAACAAGTACACCAACGGCAAGCCCTCGAAGACCTACAACGCCGGGCAGAACTGGCACACCGACTTGTCCTATACGCTGCGCCCGGCCAAGGGCACGAGCGTGTACTGCATGGAGAAACCCTCCGTGGGCGGCGACACGATGTTCGCCAACATGTACATGGCCTACGACACGCTGTCGCCGAAAATGAAGGAATTCCTCGACGGGCTCGAGGCGGTGCACGACGCGAGCCTGATCGAAGGCCTCGACAAGCGCGGGCCCGAGGTGGCCAACGAGTTCCGCCGCCTGAACCCGCCGGTGGTGCACCCGGCCGTGCGCGTGCATCCCGACACCGGGCGCAAGGCGCTGTACGTGAACGAGCGCGTGCGGACCTTCCTCGGCCTGTCGGAGGCCGAGAGCAGGCCGATCGTGAAATTCCTGTGCGAGCACTCGGTGCAGCCGAGGTTCACCTACCGGCACTACTGGAGCATCGGCGACCTCGTGATGTGGGACAACCGCTGCATGGTGCACCTCGCCGTGGGCGACTACGACCCTTCAGAAATCCGCCACATGATCCGCACCTCGGGCATGGGCGACTACTACGGCCGCTACCTCGATCCCGAGGCTGCAGCCGCGCAGATGAAATCCGCACCCGCCGCGTCGGCGGCAAAACCCGCAGCGGACGCCAAGGCGGTCGCGGCGCTGCACGACTAGGGGGAACGCAATGCGCCTGCTTGC
>JAFEDL010000162.1 GCA_018241645.1 Pseudomonadota bacterium | reverse complement strand
AGCCTCGCGAACCTGCACCGCGCCCTGGAGATCGAACCGCGCCATTTCGCCGCGCTGGCCTCCATAGGCGAAATCCTCCTCGGCGAGTCGGAGCGGGAAGGCGCCGGGCTTGCATTCCAGTCAGCCCTGCGGGTGCACCCGCGGCTGGGCGGCGTGCGCGAGCGACTGGACGCCCTGCGCAGGCGAGACTGAGGCGCGCCGGGGTCGCAAGACCGGCCCCGATACGCTACGCTTCGCCTCCCGGCCATCCTTCCCAGGGCGCCCAGCGGCGCCTCCCGAAACATGCCACGCATCACCGCCTCCCCCGCCCTGTCCCGCCTGCGCATCCTCGACCTCACGCGCGTGCGCGCTGGGCCGACCTGCGTGAAGCAGTTCGCCGACTTCGGCGCGGACGTGGTGAAGATCGAGAACACCGAGCCCGAGGACATGGGCGGCGCGCGCGACGGCCCCGATTTCCAGAACCTGCACCGCAACAAGCGCTCGATGACGCTGAACCTCAAGGCCCCCGAGGGCAAGGCGATCTTCATGAAGCTCGTGGAGACCGCCGACGTGGTGGTCGAAAACTACCGGCCGGACGTGAAGTTCCGCCTCGGCATCGATTACGAATCGCTGAGGAAGGTCAACAAGCGCGTGATCCTCGCGAGCATCTCCGGCTTCGGCCAGGACGGCCCCTACCAGGGACGGCCCGGGTTCGACCAGATCGCGCAGGGCCTCTCCGGCATCATGTCGGTGACCGGGGCGCCCGGGCAGGGCCCGATGCGCGTCGGCGCCGCGGTGTGCGACGTGACCGGCGGCCTGCTCGCGGCGCTCGGCATCATGACCGCGCTGCTCGAGCGCGAAACCTCGGGCGAAGGCCAGTGGGTGCAGTCCAACCTGCTGCAGGCGGGGATCCAGCAGCTCGATTTCCAGGCGGCGCGCTACACGATGTCGAAGGAAGTGGCCGAGCAGGTCGGCAACGACCACCCGACCAGCATGCCGACCTCCGCCTACACCACCGCCGACGGGTACATGAACGTGGCGGCCGCGGGCAAGGCGATCTGGGTGCGCCTGTGCGAGGCGATCAAGCGCCCCGACCTGCTCGAGCACCCGGATTACAAGGACGCGCCGAGCCGCGCGAAGAACAGGAAGCCGCTGAACGCGGAACTCGACAAGACCCTGCTCTCGAAGACCAGTTCGGAGTGGGTCGAGATCCTCAACGCGGCCGGCGTGCCGTGCGGCCCCATCTACACCATGGACCAGGTGTTCGCCGACCCGCAGGTGAAGCACCTCGGCGTGGCGTCCCCGGTCGAGCACCCGCGGCTGGGCACGCTGCACCTGCTCGCGCAGGCGGTGAAGCTCTCGCGCACCCCGGCCGCGCTGGCCGCCGCCTCGCCCGAGCGCGGCGAGCACAGCGGGGAAGTGCTGCGCGAGGCCGGCTACGACGCGGCCGCAATCGAACAATTCAAGACGAAAGGGATCATCTGATGTCCGGACTCATCACGAAGCGCGACGGGGCGGTTGCGACCATCCTGTTCTCCAACCCCGAAAAAATGAACGCCATGACGTTCGACATGTGGACCGCGGTGCCGAAGACGCTCGCCGAACTCGACGCCGACCCCTCGGTGCGCGTGATCGTCGTGGCGGGCGACGGCAACAAGGCGTTCATCTCCGGCGCCGACATCTCGCAGTTCGAGAAGCTGCGCGGCACCGCCGAGGCGCAGGCCGAGTACAACAAGGCGGTGGAGGCCGCCTACGTCGCCCCGATCCAGTGCTCCAAGCCCGTGGTGGCGCGCATCCGCGGCATCTGCATCGGCGGCGGGCTCGGGTTCGCGGCCGCCTGCGACATCCGCATCGCGTCCGACAACACGATCTTCCGCATGCCCGCGGCGCGGCTGGGCCTGGGCTACAGCCCGAGCGGCGTGAAGCGTTTCATGAACGTGCTCGGCGCGGCCAACACGCTCGACATCTTCGTCTCGGCGCGCAAGTTCGACGCGAAGGAAGCGCTGCGCATGGGGTTCGTCAGCCAGGTCCACCCGGTCGAGCAGCTCGAGGCGAAGGTCGCGGAATACGTGAAGCTGATCGCCGAGAACGCGCCGCTGACCGTCGCGGCAGCCAAGTTCGCGGTGGTGCAGGGACTCAAGGACGCCGCCGACCGGGACATGGCCACGGCGATGAAGATGGTGCAGACGTGCTTTGCAAGCGACGACCACAAGGAAGGCCGCAAGGCGTTCATGGAAAAGCGCACGCCCAATTTCGTCGGAAAATAGGGCGGCGGGCAGGCCAACGGGGCGACAGACTCCACTGGGGGGACGGACATGGACTATCGGATGACTGCGCGGATCACTGCGCGCGTGGCGGCGCGCGTATCGGCATTTCTTGCGGCGCTCGCGTTTTCCGCGACCGCCGCGGCGCAGGCATTCCCGAACAAGCCGGTCAAGATCGTCACCGGCTACCCGCCGGGCGGCTCGGCCGACTTCCTCACGCGGCTGCTGGCCGAGGAGATGGGCAAGACCCTGGGCGTCGCGGTCGTGGCCGAGAACCGCCCCGGCGCCGGCGCGACGATCGCCTCGGAAGCGGTGGCGCACTCGCCAGCCGACGGCTACACGCTCTTCAACGCCACCCACCATTCGATCAACAAGGCGCTGTACAAGAAGCTCGCCTACGACCCGGACAAGGATTTCGTCGCGATCACGCGCGTGGCCACGGGCCCGCTGGTGATCTGCGTCAAGAACGATCTCCCGATCAAGAACCTGCGCGAGCTGATCGCGTTCGCCAGGGCCAACCCGGGCAAGCTGTTCAACGCCAACTCCGGCAACGGCTCCTCGCCGCACCTCGCCGGGGTCGACTTCATGTCGGTGGCCGGCGTGCAGTTCACCACGGTCCAGTTCAAGGGCGGCGGCCCCGCGGCACAATCGATCATCGCGGGCGATACCGACGTCATGTTCGCCACGCCGCCGACCGTGATGGGCTTCATCCGCACGGGCCGCATGCGCGCGCTGGCGATCTCCTCCAAGACCGCTTCGCCCTCGATCCCCGGCATTCCGGGCGCCACCGAGGCCGGCCTCCCGGGGTATGACCACACGTTCTCGTTCGGCCTCTACGCGCCGGCCGGCACGCCTGCGGCGGTGGTCAAGCGCCTGCACGAGGCCGCGGTCCGCGGGCTGCTCAAGGCCGACGTACGGGAAAAGATCGCCTTCCAGGGCATGGACGCCACGCCTTCGGCCTCGCCCGAAGCGTTCGAGGCCGAACTCAAGGCCGAGGGGCCCAAGTGGGAGCGCGTCGTACGCGACTCCGGCGCGCGGGTCGAATGATGTATTCACCAAGGAGCAATCATGGCTAGCATTCGAGTCGCAATCGTCACCGGCGCCGGCACCGGCATCGGCAAATCCGCCGCGCTGGCGCTGCTGAAGGACGGCTACCACGTGGCCCTCGTCGGGCGCAGGAAGGAGCTGCTCGACAAGACCGCCGCCGACTCGGGCGCCGCGGACCGGACCCTCGTCCTGCCTGCCGACCTGGCGAAGCCCGAGGGCATCCCGCCGGTGTTCGCCGCGGTCAAGGCGAAGTGGGGGCGGCTCGACGTGCTGTTCAACAACGCCGGCATGGGCGCGCCCGCGATTCCCATGGAAGACCTCACCCTCGAGCAGTGGACGGGCGTGGTGAACATCAACCTCACCGCGATGTTCCTGTGCACGCAGGAGGGGATCCGCATCATGAAGGCGCAGGCCCCGATGGGCGGCCGGATCATCAACAACGGCTCGATCTCGGCGCACGCGCCGCGGCCCTACTCCTCGCCCTACACCGCCACCAAGCACGCGGTGACGGGGCTGACCAAGTCCACGTCGCTCGACTGCCGCAAGTACGACATCGCCTGCAGCCAGATCGACATCGGCAACGCGGCCACGGAAATGACCGAGCGCATGAAGAACGGCGTGCCGCAGGCCAACGGCACGACCATGGTCGAACCGCGCATGGACGTCGCGCACGTGGGCAGCGCGGTGGCCTACATGGCGAGCCTGCCGCTGGACGCCAACGTGCAGTTCATGACCATCATGGCGACCAAGATGCCGTTCGTGGGGCGCGGCTAGCGGGGACTGATGCGCCTGGTCCTCGACACCAACGTGGTGCTGGACCTGGTCGTGTTCCGCGACCCCGGCGCCGCTACGCTGCGGGCCGCCATCGAGGCCGGCCGTGTAACGATCCTCACAAGCGCCGAATGCCTCGCCGAACTGCGTCGGGTGCTGGATTACCCCGAGTTCAAGCTCGACGAAGCGGCGCAGGCGGCGGCCTGCGACTGGTTCGTGGCGCACGCCGAAATCCTTGAAGCGCCTGAACCGGAGCCGATGCTTCCCCGCTGCCGCGACGCCGACGACCAGAAATTCCTCGACCTCGCCTGGGTGGCGGACGTGGAGCACCTGGTGACCAAGGACAAGGCGTTGCTGGAACTTGCCCGCAGGGTGGCGAAGCTCGGGCGGTTTACGGTGATTCAAACCGGGGACCTGGCGGGGCATACGGCGGGCGGCTGAAACCGGGTCTGGGTTGTTATACCTAAACTATTTTTACTTTAGGTATAATACGGGCGTGACCCGCCAACCCGCCGAAACCCAGACCCTGTACGCCGAACTCTCGGAGCGGCTGCGCGCGCTCGAGGCTGCGCGCTCATTCGCGAGCCTCGCGGGCTCGTTCTCGAAGAAGAATGTCCGGAACGGCGACTACTGGTACTTCAAGACCAGCGAAGGCGCGGCGGGACAAAAGGAATACTTCATCGGCCCGGACAACGCCGAGACCAAAGCAGTAATGAAGGCCTACGCCGCCGGACGCAAGGAGACCGAGGAGACCAACGCGCAGATCGAACGCCTGTGCGCCATGCTGCGCCAGGGCGGCGCGATGACCACGGACACGCCTTCCGCACGCGTGATCGCAGGACTGGCGAGTGCGGGCGTGTTCCGAGTCGGCGCAGTTCTCGTAGGCACACACGCCTACATCGCGCTGGGCAACCTGCTAGGGGTCCGCTGGGAATCCGCCCTGCGCACCCAAGACATCGACCTCGCTGCCGCGACGGTGCTTCAAGTCGCCGTCCCGCAAGCCGAAGCCGACCTGCCCAAGGCCCTCGACGCACTCAACATGGGATTTCTGCCGGTGCCGGGGCTGAACCCGAAATCGCCCGAGACTTCGTTCAAGGTCAGGGGCCAACAGTTACGCGTGGACCTGCTGACACCGGCCATGGGTTCTCGCAGCGGCAAGCCGGTTGCGATACCGCGCCTCAAGGCTGCGGCTCAACCGCTGGAACTGCTCGACTACCTGCTCGAAGCGCCCATTGCCGTGCCATTGCTGAACGGCGGCGCTACCCTGGTCAATGTCCCGGACCCGGCCCGCTTCGCCCTGCACAAGCTGTTGATCAGCGGGCGAAGGCAGGTCTTCGAGCAGGCGAAGGCGGGAAAGGACAGGCAACAGGCCGGGGAAATCATTGCTTCATTGTACGAAGACCGGCGCGGCGACCTCAGGCTGGCGGTCGAAGCCCTGAACAAACGCGCGGCTGCATGGCGAGCAAGGCTCAAACGCGAGCTGGCCAAACTCCCCGAGGAATTGAAACCCGCGCGCACCCTGATTTTGCGAGGACTGGAATGAACCGATTGTGGAACAGGATCGCATGATGTTCCACAATCGATACCAAGCCCTGACCCCCTCCCCATGCAACGCTACGACGCCATCCTCTTCGACCTGCTGACCGCGCTGATCGACTCGTGGTCCCTGTGGAACCGCGTCGCGGGCAGCGAGGAAGCGGGCCGCGCCTGGCGCGCCGAGTACCTCCGCCTCACGTACGGGTGCGGTTCGTATGCGCCCTACGAGGAACTCGTGGGAAGGGCCGCGCTTTCGACGGGACTGTCCCAGGCGCATGCCGATCGCCTCGAAGCTGAATGGGACCACCTCCAACCCTGGGACGACGCGATCCCTCTGCTGCGCGACCTCGCGCCCCGCTACCGGCTTGGCGTGGTGACAAATTGCTCCGAGCGCCTCGGCAGACGTGCCGCCGCGCGCATGCAGGTGCCGTTCGATTGCATCGTGACCGCAGAGCGCGCCGGATACTACAAGCCCGACCCGGCGCCCTATGAACTCGCCCTGCGCGACCTCGGCCTGCCGGCCGATCGCGTCCTGTTCGTGGCCGGCTCGGGCTTCGACCTGATCGGCACCGGGCGGGTCGGCCTCGACACGCTGTGGCACAACCGCGTCGGGCTCGCCGCGCCGCCGGGTGCGCCCGCCCCGGCCGCGCAAGCGCGCACGCTGCGTCCCATGGTCGACGATTTCCTCTCAAGGCAGGCACACCGTGACTGAACCCACCCGACTCTCCGACCTCGACACCCCCGCCCTCCTGCTCGAGCGCGGCAAGGTCGAAGCCAACGCCGCGCGCATGCGCGCGCATATCGAATCCCTCGGCCCGAAGCTGCGCCTGCACGTGAAGACCGCGAAATGCCTCGAAGTCACGCGCATGGTGGCGGGCGACTCGGGGCCGATCACGGTCTCCACGCTGAAGGAAGCCGA
>JAFEDL010000161.1:8662-13083 GCA_018241645.1 Pseudomonadota bacterium | reverse complement strand
GCGCCGCCGATGACCGCCAGGTAGGCGCCGCCGATCTCGCCAAAGGCCTGCGCCGATCCGTCGCGCATGCCGCCCTTTCCGATGATGATGCGCACGCCGTAGTCCTGCATCAGCGGCCGCGTGAACCGCTCCATGCGGTCGCTGGTGGTGGTGCCGATGCACACCGGCGCATAGCCCGTCGGGAACTGCGGGCTCTTGTCCACCTTGCGCACGTTTGGCGCGGTATGGATCACCGCATGGCCCTTCATGTCGAATCGCGCCTTGCGGCCGCGGTCGAACATGTGGATCTGGGTGGCATCCCGGATGCCGAACAGCGTGCCGTTCAGGGTCACGGTGTCGTTCACGCGCAGGGCGCGCACCTGTTCCTCGGTGACCGGCATGTTGAATTCATGGTGCGCCATCTCAGCCTGCCTGCCCGAGGAGGGCCTTCTTCAGGTCGCCCGACACCGGCTTGTCGCCGATCCAGATGCGCAGCAGCGCGCGGTAGAAGTCATCGCCCGGGATCGGCTTGCCGCGCGGCTGGCTGTCGATGACAACCTGGGTGCCGGTGCCCGGGACCCAGTCGAGCGCGATGGCCATCCCTTTCTTGGCTTCCTTGATCTCGGCCATCACCGCATTCAGCGCCGCCATCCGGGAGGCGAGCCCCTTGAAGTCCGCCTCGCTGTGGTTGTCCTTGATGCCGGCCTCCAGGGCCTCGCTGAAATCGTCGGCATCCACGTCGCGCAGCATCTGGATCAGGACCCGCTTGGGACCGTTCGAGGCGAGCACATCGGCCGCGGCCGCCTTCTTTTCCGGGAGGTACAGGCCCAGCACATAGACCTTGAAGAATGCCTTGGTGCGCAGCCCCGCGCCGTTCAGCGCCAGGGTAGCCGCACCGCTGCGCGTCGTCTCCTCGACCTTCACGCCCGCCACCTCGGCGGCATGCAGCGGCGCCATGGCCAGCAGCAGCAGGGCCAGCAATAACCTTTTCATGTCAGTACCCGTATTCAATGCCGCCGGGCGTGAACGTCGCCCGGGCGCGGCGCGCGGAATGGCACTGCATGTTCACCGCCACCGGATTCATCGTGATGTGGGTCGCCGCGGTTTCCACGTGCACGGCAAACGCGGTCGAATCCCCGCCCAAGCCTTGCGGCCCGACGCCAAGCTGGTTCACCGCCGCGGTCAGCGCCTCCTCGAGCCGCGCGCCTTCCCGGTCGCTGCACTTGGAGCCCAGCGGCCGCGTCGCCGCGACCTTGGACAGGTGCACGCACAGGTCCGCGGTGCCGCCCACCCCAACGCCGACGATCGTCGGCGGACAGGTCTTGCCTCCCGCCTCGAGCACGCAGTCGATGACGAAGGTCTTGATCGCGTCCACCCCGTCGGCCGGGATCGCCATCTTGAGGAAGGAGTTGTTCTCCGAGCCCGAGCCCTTGGGGATCATCTCGATCTCGAGCGTCTCCGGCCGGTCCGTGTAGTCGAAATGGATCACCGGCACATGGCGCCCGCACGAGGAATGCTCGTTCTTGCGCGTCACCGGGTGCACCACCGACGAGCGCAGCGGATATTCGCGCGTCGCGCGCGCGCATCCCCGCCGGATCGCCTCCTTGATCGTCAGGCCGTCCATTTCGACGCTCCGGCCGATCCACACGTTGTAGATCGGGATGCCGGTGTCCTGGCAGAGCAGGTTGTCCGTCTGCTCGGCCACCGCAATGTTGCGGATCATGGTGCCGATCACGCCCTGCGCGGTGGCGTCTGTCTCGCGCTGCGCGAGGCCGTCGAACCCCTGCTTGATGTCGGGCGGCAGGAGCTTGAGGGCGCGGATGTACAGCTCCTTGGCCGCGTCCTCGATTTGCTGGGGGTCGATTTTCACTGGGTTCGCTCTAGAAACGACAGTTCGGGTTTTGAATTTCCATAATCCAGTGATTTAGTGTGCTTGCCTCGCAGTTGCGCGTACGCGCAACTGCCGCAAACACACTAAATCACTGGACCGGGGAAAACCTAGCCCGCTTAGGCCTTTGCCACTTGCAACTGTCCTCTACTTCACCGAAATATTTCTCTCTTTCACGATCCTGGCCCACATCACCGTCTCGTCCTTGATCGCCTTGCCGAATTCCTCGGGCGTATTGCCAACCGGCGCCATGCCCTGGGCGAAGAAGCGCGCCTTCATTTCGGTGGACTCGAGCGCGGTCTTGGTGTCGTGGTACACCTTCTCGATGATTTCCTTCGGCGTGCCGGTGGGCGCGACGATGCCGAACCAGCCCGCATTCTCGAATCCGGGCAGCGTCTTCGCGATGGGCGGCACGCCCGGCAGTTGCGGCGCCTCGACCTTGCTGGTGACGCCCAGGGCGCGCAGCTTGCCGCCGTTGATGTGGCTTAGGGCGGCGGCCAGGTTGGTGACGAGGAAGGTGGTCTCTCCGCCGATCAGGCCGATCAGCGAAGGCCCTTCGCCCTTGTAGGGCACCGAGAGCGCATTGAATTTCGCGGCGTTGACGAAATTCTCCGCCGCGAGGTGCGTCTGCGAGCCGATGCCGGCATGCCCGAACGTGAACTTGCCGGGATTGGCGCGGCCGGCGTCGATCAGGTCCTTCACCGTCTTGTACGGGGCGCCGGCCTGGACGACCAGCACCTGCGGCCCGCTCACCACGTTGGTGACCGGCACGAAGTCCTTCTCGGGGTTGTAGGCCATCTTGGCGTAGATGTGCTGGTTCGCGGTGATCACCGAACCCGAAGGGAAGAACAGCGTGTAGCCGTCCGGGGCGGCCTTCGCCGCCTCGGCCGCGCCCACGCCGCCGCCCGCGCCGCCGCGATTCTCGATCACGACCGACTGGCCCCACATGTCGGACAGCTTCTGCCCGATCAGGCGCGCGGAAATGTCGGTCGCCCCGCCCGGCGGGAACGGGACGATGAACCTCACCGGCTTGGTCGGCCAGGACTGGGCCTGGGCTGCGGCCGCAATCGCGAGTCCCGCAAACAGCGTCATCAACCTGCGAAATTTCATCTCGGTCTCCTTGGATTTTTGGTCCGGCGCACTTTTACGATCGGTGGCCGGCTCTCGTGCGGAATTCTACAGCGCCAGCGCGAATGCAAGTCCGGCAATCAGCGCGAGCCCCCCGGCGACGGCCGCGAGCGATTTCTGCCAGTCGCGCCACGGCAGGAATTCGAGCGCCAGCAGCCGCAGCCCGCCCGTCAGGTGGGCGGCGAGCAGCACCACGAGCCCCCACTCGGCGAACTTGACCAGCGGCGAGTCGGTCCAGCGCAGGAAGGTCTCCAGCCGGGCCGCACCCTGGAGCGCCTGCCCCAGCGCCCAGAAATGCACCGGCAGGAACAGCGCCAGCGCGAGGCCCGACAGGCGGTGCACGAGGAAAGCCCAGTACGCCGGATGGTTGCGGGCGCGAAAATCATTGCGCAGGCGCGCGTTCACCCGAACACCCCGAACACGGCGCGGATGCCCATCATGGCGAGCACGGCCGCCAGGACCCAGAGCACGAGGTCGCGCGATTCGTCCTGCCATCCGAACCACTCGGCGAGGATCGAACGCAGCCCGATGGGCACGTGTACCGCGACTGCGAAGACGAAAACCGAGTAGAACCCCAGCCAGGCGGCGTTGCCTCTGGTACGGCCGAGGATTTCGGCGGCGCTCAGGCCGCCGCGCACCGCATAGATGATGGTGCACAGGTGCACGAGGACGCACAGCGCAAGGACCGCGGCGCTCGCGCGCTGGCCGATCCACAGGAAGGTCTGCGTGCGCGCGCTCAAAGCTCGCCCTTCAGGGCCGCCATGGCGATCGCGCGCTTCAGGCCGGCAATGCCAGCGGTAGGCGAGATCTGCTTGGGACAGCGCTCGGTGCAGCTCATGTGCGTATGGCAGGCATGGGCCCCGGCGTCGCCCGCCACGGCGCGCAGCCGCTCGATCGTCGCCGCATCGCGCACGTCCTGCACCAGGGTCCAGGCGCGATTGAGCGCGGCCGGCCCGGCGTAATCCGGATTCCAGGAAACGACGTCGCAGGCGCTGTAGCACACGCCGCAGCCGATGCATTCGATGCCCGCATCGACCTCCTCGCGCCTGCCGGCTGGAGGCACCCGCTCGAAGTCCTCGTGGCGGGAGCGGGTGCCGGTGAACCGGCCCCTCGCCTTCGCCCACTTGTCGAAGAACTCGGTCATGTCCGTGACGAGGTCGCGCACCACCGGCAGGTTGTGCAGCGGCGCGATCTCGAGGCGCCCGTCGTCCGCGACCCTGGACACGTGCGTGCGGCAAGTCCAGCGCGACTGGCCGTTCACGGTCATCGCGCACGAGCCGCACATGCCGACGCGGCAGGCGAAGCGGTAGGCCAGGGACGCATCCAGGTGGCGCTGGACGTAGGTCACCACATCCAGCACCGTCTGGCTTTCCTCGCGCGGCACTTCGAAATCCTGGAAGTCTCCCGACTCCGTGCCGCGCCAGAT
>JAFEDL010000161.1:0-8593 GCA_018241645.1 Pseudomonadota bacterium | reverse complement strand
GTGCGGAACATGCATTCGAGCAGCGCATCGCCCGCCTGGTCCGGCGTCATCTCCTTGCGCAGGAGGCCCGACACGTCCACGTCGATGTGCTCGGACATCGTGCGCACCGTGCGCGGGTTCGCGCAGATCTTGATCACCGGCAGGATCGGGTTGCCCACCACGTTGCCCTGTCCCGTGGGGAAGAAGTGCACCGTGTAGCCGGAGGCCGCGCACAGGGTCACCATCTCGGCGGCGGCCGAGGAGGAGTCCATGAACCACAGGCCGGGGCCGGTGGGCTTCTCCGCCTTGTCGAGCACGCCGTCGACCATGCACTTCTTGCCGATCTTCTGGATGTTGCCCAGCGCTTTTTCCTCGATGGTCGTGAGGCCGCCCGCGATGTTGCCCTTGGTGGGCTGCGAGTCCGACAGGTCGCTGGTCTTGTGCTTGTCGATGATCGCCTGGTAGCGGTCGAACATGAACTGGAACTTCTTGCGGACCGCCGGCGTGCGGCAGCGCGCGGCCACCAAATGCTCGCCGCCGGTGAGCTCGGTCGTCTCGCCGAACACGAGCGTCGTCTTGTGCGGGTAGAGCTTGTCGAACGCGTTGCCCACCGTGGGGTTGGCGCCGCAGCCCGAGGTCGTGTCGGATTCGCCGCACTTGGTGGAAATCCACAGGTCCTTCAGCGGGCGTTCCTCGCGGCGCAGCTCGGAGGCCCACTGCACGTATTCCTTGGCGACCTTGGACGCGCGCATGATGGTGTCATGGTCGCCGTGCATCTCGATGCCGAAGTACGCCACGGGCTTGCCGGTCTTGGCGATGCCGTCGGCGATCTTCTTCGCCCAGCCGTCCTCGATGCCGATCACGACCACCGCGGCCACGTTCGGGTTCGAACCCGTGCCGATGAGGGTCTGGAAATGCAGGTCGAGGTCGGCGCCGAACTGCAGGCGGCCGTACGGGTGCGGGATCGCCATCGCGCCCTTGATGTTGTGCGCCACGGCCTCGCAGGCCGCGTTCGAGAGGTCGTCGACCGGCAGGATGATCACGTGGTTGCGCACGCCGATGCGGCCGTTCTCGCGCTTGTAGCCCCAGAAGGTGGCTTTTTTCAGGTTGATTGCCATCAGGCGCTCCTTACCAGCGTTTCGTTTTGATGTTGTGCACGTGGGCGTGCGCACCCTTGGAGATCGGCGCGACGACCTTGCCGATGTCCACCCCGTACTTGATCACGGTGTCGCCCTTCTTGTAGTCGCGCAGCGAGACCTTGTGGCCGATCGGGATGTCGTCCTTCGCCTTGATCCGGATCTCCTTGTCCTGGTCCATGATCCAACCGATCAGGGTCTGGCCGGTCTTGATGCCCTCGACGACGACGACGCCTACGCCGTCCCCCTCGTCGTGCACGACGAAATGAATCATTGCTGTCCCCGCTGTGGCTGGATGAAGAGGGGCCAGTCTAGCCCGGCGGATTCGCCGAAGTCAACTATATGACCTGAATGAATCGCATGGTAGATTGCCGCCCATGAACCAGCCCATCGAACCGGGCTTCGCCGCCGCCGGCGCTGCCGGATTCCAGCCGCTGTACCGCGAAGTGAAGCGCCTGCTTACGCAAAGCCTCATCGAGGGCGAGTGGCCGGCCGGCGCAGCGCTGCCGTCCGAGACCCGCCTCGCGCAGCGCTACAAGGTGTCGATCGGCACGCTCAGGAAAGCCATAGACGAGCTGGTGGCCGAGCGCATCGTCACGCGCCATCAGGGACGGGGCACGTTCGTTGCAACGCACAACGCGAACCGGCTGATGTTCCATTTCTTCCACATCGTCGGCCGCGACGGGAACATGGAATACCCCACAACGCGCACGCTGGCCTTCAGGCGCGGAAAGGCCGGGGCCGGGGAAGCGGGCCGCCTTTCGATTGCGGTGGGCGAGCCCGTGCTGCGCATCCGCAACCTGCTCTCGTTGTCGGGCCGGCCGGTGATCCTCGACGACATCGTGCTGCCGCAGGCGTTGTTCGGGGACCTCACCGAAAAGATCTTCACCGCGCGCGACAACACCATCTACCACCTGTACCAGACGCGCTACGGCATCAACGTGCTGCGCTCGAGCGAGCGGCTGTCCGCGGTGTTGGCCGACGCCGATGCCGCGAAGCTGCTGCAGGTGAAGAAGGGCGCGCCGCTGCTGGCCATCAACCGGACCGCGCTCACTTACCGCGACACCCCGGTGGAACTGCGCCTGAGCCTGGTCAACACCGCCGCGCACGAGTACGCGAGCGACCTGGGCCGCGAGGACCGCGGCTAGCCTTCGTCCTCGGCCGGCAGCCGGATCGGCCCCTGCAGTTCGGGGTGGCATCCTAGCTTGCCGGCATAGAAGGCGCGAATACGGTCCATGTCCGCGTGCAGGTTCCCGCTGGGCAGGATGGGCGCGCCTATGCCGCCTTCCTTGCGCACATAGTCGAGATACCCCAGCGCAATCGGCACCCCCGCCTTGGTGGCGACATGGTAGAACCCGCTCTTCCAGTGCGGGGCGAGCGAACGCGTGCCTTCCGGCGGCATCGCGAGCGCCAGGCGTTCGCGCACTGCGAATTCTCCGGCAAGCTGGTCGACCATGTGGTGCGACGCGGTGCGATCCACCGGGATTCCGCCCAGCGTGCGCATGAGCCAGCCGAACGGCGGGCGGAACAGCGTGTGCTTGCCCACCCACGCCGGCCACACGCCGAGCGCCATCCCGCACAGGAGCATCAACGGGAAGTCCCAGTTGCTCGTGTGGGGGGCCGCGATCAGGACGTACTTCGCTTCCTGCGGGTGCGACCCCGCCGCGCGCCAGCCGAATGCGGCGAGACACTTGCGGGCCACCCACGCCACCCCCCTGCCGGTTCCCATTCGCCGTACGCCAGTGTGTTTAAATCGAAGCCGATTCTAGGGGAGAAAGCATGACGCAAACGAAAATCCGCCGCATCGGGGTCATGAGCCCCGGGGACATGGGCCAGGCCGTGGCCCTGCGCCTGAAGGAACTCGGCTTCGAGGTCTGCACGGCGCTGGCCGGGCGCAGCGAGCGCACGCGCAGGCTCGCCGCCGAGGCGGGGCTCGCCGATTGCGGCGACCTGCGCGGCCTGCTGCAAACCTGCGACCTCGTGCTTTCCATCCTCGATCCGGGCGCCGCGATGGGCCTCGCGCAGGCGGCGGCCGCGATCATGCCCTCGCTCGAGGCCCCGCCTCTTTTCGCCGACTGCAATGCGCTCGCGCCCCGGACCAAATCAGCGATGCAGGCGCTGCTGGAGGCCGCCGGCGCGCGGTTCATGGACTGCGCAATCATCGGCCCCCCGCCGCGCGGCGCAGGGCGCATCCGCTTTTACGTCTCCGGCCCCGGGGCGGATGCCCTGCGCATGCTGCAGCATGACGCGATCACCGTGCGTGTGGTCAGCGAGCGTGTCGGCGATGCCGCGGCCGTGAAGATGTGCTACGGAGGGGTTACCAAGGGCGCAGTGGCGCTGCTGACCGAACTGCTGGTCGCGGCGCAGCGCCTGGGCGTGGAGGAAGTGCTGGACGAGGAACTGCGCGGCAGCCAGGCCATGCTGCGCGAATGGATCCTGAAGAGCCTCCCCACCATGCCGCCCAAGGCGTACCGATGGGTGCCCGAGACCGAGGAGATCGCGGCGACGTTTGCCGCGGTCGGGCTTACGCCGCTCATGATGCAGGGCGCCGCCGAAACTTACACGGCGATTGCCGCGACCGCGCCCGGGATGGAGTCGCCGGAAGAGGGCCGCGCCGCCGCGCGCACCGGCGCCGCGGTCGTGGCCGCGCTCGACGCCGGCATGCCCCGCTTCGCGAAAAAGTAAGCGGATTGAAACCTTGGCGCGTTAAGCTGGGCGGATGAACACACCCGATCGCCGCAGGTTCCTGCAGGCCCTTGCAGCGCTGGGCTTCGCGTCGTCCCTCCATTCAGCCCGGGCGCAGTTGCAGTCCAATCCGCGCTTTACCGCGAACCCGTTCAGCCTCGGCGTCGCCTCGGGCTACCCGCTCCCGAACGGGATGGTGCTCTGGACGCGCCTCGCGCCGGTGGCGGAGGCGCCTGGCGGCGGCATGGCGCCGGAAGTCGTGCCTGTGCGCTGGGAAGTCGCGAAAGACGAGCGCATGGGCCAGGTCGTGGCCTCCGGCACGGCCTACGCAGCGCCGGACTGGGCGCACTCGGTGCACGTCGAAGTCACCGGGCTCGACCCCGCGCACTGGTACTGGTATCGCTTCACGGCCGGGGACGCGAGAAGCCCGGTCGGCCGCGCGCGCACCGCGCCCGGCGCCGCGGCAAGACCCGACAAGCTGCGCTTCGCGTTCGCCTCCTGCCAGCAGTACGAGCAGGGCTACTTCAGCGCCTACCGGCACATGGTGAAGGACGACCTCGACCTCGTCGTGTTCCTCGGCGACTACATCTACGAGTCCTCGTGGGGGCGCGACCACGTGCGCAAGCACAGCACCTCCGAGCCGCAGACGCTGTCGGACTACCGCGCCCGCTACGCCCAGTACAAGTCCGATCCCGACCTGCAGGCCGCGCACGCGGCCTTCCCATGGGTTTGCACCTGGGACGACCACGAGGTGGAGAACGACTACGCCAACGACCGCTCGGAGAACCTCGACCACCCGGAGTGGTTCCTCGCGCGGCGCGCCGCCGCGTACAAGGCCTATTACGAGCACATGCCGCTCAGGCGCGAGATGCTGCCGTTCGGGCCGCATGCGCGGCTCTATACGCGCCTTGCGTTCGGCAACCTCGCGAGCTTCCACGTGCTCGACGACCGCCAGTACCGCGCGCCGCAGGCCTGCCCCCGGCCGGGGCGCGGCGGGTCGAATACGATCGATGTGGCGGACTGCGCGGCCATCGCGGATCCCGCGCGCACGATGCTCGGCGCCGAACAGGAAAAGTGGCTGGAGGCGGGCCTGTCGGCCTCGAAGGCGAAGTGGAACATCCTCGCGCAGCAGACCACGCTCGCGCAGTTCGACCAGAAGCCCGGCCCCGGCCGCCGCGCGTGGACCGACGGCTGGGACGGCTACCCGGCGGCGCGCAGGAAGCTCGTAGACTTCATCGCCGAGAGCAAGGTCGGCAATCCGGTGGTCATCGGAGGGGACGTGCACATGTTCTTCGTGAACGACATCAAGCGCGACTTCGACGACCCGAAGTCGCCGGTCGTGGCGAGCGAGTTCGTCGGCACCTCGATCACCTCGCAGGCCTTCCCGCAGGACACCGTCAACCGCTACCTGCCCGACAACCCGCATGTGAAGCTCGCCGACAGCCGGTACCGCGGCTATGCGCGCGTGGAGGCAACGCAGTCGCGCATCGTGACCGACCTGCGCGCAATGGACACGATCAAGGAGAAGGACGCCGCCTGCAACACCCTGGCTTCATTCGTGGTGGAAGACGGCCGCCCGGGGGCGCAGAAGGCCTGAGGCCGCGAACTTCCTAGTCGGCCTTCGCACCCGACTCGCGCACGACTTTGCCCCACTTCTCGCGATCGCCGCGAATCTGCGCGGCCATCTGCTCCGGCGTGCTGCCCATGACCTCGCCGCCCTGCTTGGTGATGATCTCCTTCACCTCGGCAGAATCGAGCGCCTTGACGATATCGGCGTTCAGCCTGGCGATCACGTCCTTCGGCGTGCCGGCCGGCGCCATGACGCCGAACCAGCTATCGGCCGCGAACCCCCTGAGGCCGGCTTCGGACATCGTCGGCAGGTCGGGCAGCACCGGCGAGCGGCGCGACGAGGCGACCGCGATGCCCCTGAGCTTTCCCGCGCGGACATGCGGCAGGGAAGACGGGATGCTGTCGAACAACAGCGTCACGGTCCCCGAGAGCAGGTCGACCATGGCGGGGGCGCTGCCCTTGTAAGGGATGGGGTTCGCGCTGAACCCGCCCATCGACTTCATCAGCTCGAACTCCAGGTGCGAGAGCGTGCCGTTGCCCTGCGTGGCGAAGTTCACCTTGCCGCCCTGTGCCTTCAGGTAGGCGATGAGCTCGGTGAGGTTCCTTGCCGGCACCGAGGGATTGGCCACCAGGATGTGCGGCACGTTGGCCACCAGGCTCACCGGGGCGAGGTCCTTCTCCAGGTCATAGCCGAGCTTGCTGTACAGGCTCATGCTCACGGCGTGGGTCGTGACGGCGCCCATCAGCAGCGTGTATCCGTCGGCCGGGCTTTTCGCGGTGGCCTCGGCGCCGATGTTGCCGCCGGCACCGGGCCGGTTGTCGGCCACGACCGACTGGCCCAGGGATTCGGACAGCTTCTTGCCGAGCGCGCGGGTCAGCAGGTCGGCCGCCCCTCCCGGCGGGAAGGGCACAATGACGTGCACCGCCCTGGATGGAAATGGCTGCGCATTCGCCGCCACCGAGAGGCCGGCGAGCATCGCGGCGACGAAACTGCGAAACGGGATATTCATGTGGGTGCGCTCCGGGAACAATGTGGCATTGCGCAAAGCGTAGCGCAGACCAGATATCCTGTCAGGCACTATTGAGGGGAAACGCAATGGATCTCATCATCCGGAACGCACGGCTTTCCGACCGGCCGGCCGGCCACCCGCCGGTCGACATCGGCATCGAGGACGGCCGCATCGCGGCCATCGGGCCCGGACTCGCGGCGCAGGGCGAGGTGTACGACGCCGGCGGGCGACTCGCCTGCCCGGGCCTGGTCGAGACCCACATCCACATCGACAAGTCGCGCATCATCGACCGCTGCGCGCCGCAGCCGCGCGCCACCTATTCGCCCGTCAAGGGCGTGGCGCCGATCAAGGACACGATGACGCTCGAGGACACCTACCGGCGCGCCGAGCGCACGCTGCAGGAATGCGTCCTGCACGGCGCCACCCGCATGCGCACCCAGGTCGAGGTCGACCCGGGCATCGGCATGCGCGGCTTCGAGGCAGTCGAGGCGCTCGCCCGGGACTACAAATGGGCGATCGACGTGGAAATGTGCGTGTTCCCGCAGGAGGGCCTGACCAACTACCCGGGCACGGACGAGCTTCTGGTCGAGAGCCTGAAGCGCGGCGCCAGGGTGCTCGGCGGCGCGCCGCGCTACGACACCGACGGCCCTGCGCAGATCGACCGCATCTTCGAGCTCGCGCGCGAGTACGACACCGACATCGACATCCACCTCGACGTGGGGCCGACCCCGGACGGCATGTACGTCCACCAGGTGCGCGAGCTGACCGAGAAGTACAAGCGCGGCGGCCGCGTGGTGGTGGGCCACATGGCGAAGCTCTCGCTGCTGCCCCCGGACGAGGTCGCGAAGATCGCCAGGCAGCTCGCGGATGCGGGCGTCGCCGTCACTGTGCTGCCGGCCACCGACCTGTTCCTGATGGGCCGCAACCGGGACCACAGCGTCGTGCGGGGCGTGGCGGACGCCAACCACCTCTGCGCACACGGGGTGAACTGCTCGCTCTCGTCGAACAACATCCTCAACCCGGCCACGCCCCTGGGCGATTGCTCGCTGGTGCGGATGGCCAACCTGTACGCCAACGTGGTCCAGCTCGACCGGCCGGAGCAGCTCACCGAGTGCTTCGACATGCTCACCTGGCGCTCGGCGAAGCTTCTGAACCTGAAGGACTACGGCTTCAAGGTCGGCAACCCGGGCGACGTGGTCGTGCTGAACGCCGAATCGCCGAAGCAGGCCATCGCCGAGATTGCGCAGCCGCTGGCGGCATTCAAGAACGGGAAGCGGACCGTGCGCTGGGACGCGCCTGTGTTGCTGCGACCCTGAAGGCTACCTGCAGCGCAGGTTCGCGGACGGGTTCTCGATCGCCTGCGTGCAGTCCTGCACGTTGACGGTCCGGTTCGGGTCGAGGTCGGGCACCCGGCGCATGTCGCTGCCGCCGAACAGGATGCCGAGCGCAGCGGCGCCGATCAGCGCGGCGGCCGTGGGACCATCGCTGATCCGGGCGTTGATACCACCCGAGGACATCGAGCTCCCGGGCGCGACGCTGGGCGGCGTGGTCGACACGCCGGGACTGCCGCCCTGCACGCCGACGGAGGCCAGGCAGCCCGGCAGCAGGGTGACACACAGTGCGACCAGAAGGACCCGCTTCATGCCTCAGTCTCGCGCCGCGCGCCGCAGACGGTCAAGCACCGCCTGCCACTCGGGCACAGCGGGCGGCGACTCGATCAGCAGCATCGCGCAGCCGGCCGAGTCGAGTTCGCGCAGCGCCGCGTATAGCTTCTGCGCATAGGCTGCGGGATCCCGCGGCATGCGCAGCCAGAAATCCACGCGGTCATCGGGCGCAGAAAAGGCGAGCACGCCCGCGCTATTGCCGAGACGCGCGATTTCGGCCTCCAGCCCGTCCGAAGGGACCAGCCGCGCCGGGGTGCGCGGGGCGTAATGCGCTGCAAGGCTCCCGGAGACCCGCGGTGCCTGCGCGTCCGGCGTGGCGACGGGCGTGCCGAGCACCGCCTCCAGTTCGGCCCTCGAAATCCCGCCCGGCCTGAGCAGCACCGGGGTGCCGCGCGACAGGTCGACGATGGTCGATTCGATTCCCACGCCGCACGGGCCGCCGTCGAGGACCATGTCGACGTCCGTCCCCAGGTCTTCGCGCACGTGCTGCGCGGTGGTGGGGGAGACGCGCCCGAAGCGATTGGCGGACGGCGCGGCCAGCCCGCCGCCG
>JAFEDL010000160.1 GCA_018241645.1 Pseudomonadota bacterium | reverse complement strand
CTAGCGCCCCGCCTGGCGCTTGGTCTGGTGGCGGGTCGGATGCAGCTGGTCCGTCACCGCCTCCATCGCCGCGCCTACGTCGGAGAGCGGGTTGGCCTTGCAGAATTTCTCGACCGAAAGCACCACCTGCTCGAAATCGGCGATGCCGGTGATGTCGAACGTTTCGGGCGTCTGCCGGTTGTAGGCGGAGATGTAGCCGGCGATCCAGCTCCGGACGCCCACGGATTCCGGCCTGCGCTCGCCGGTGGGGTGGACCCGCAGGAATTCCCTGCAGCTGTCCGGGCGCTGGCTCCAGTAGGCCCCGTCCCGGTCGGCGGCCGCCGCCGAAGCGGCGCATGCTGCGAGTGTCATTGCCAGGATGATGCGTTTCATGGATGCGGCCTCGCGATTCGTATGCAGGACAGGGCCTGGTTCCGGCCGTCAGTCTACGCCCAGCAGCTCAACTTCGAAGACCAGCGTTGCATTGGGCGGGATCACGCCGCCTGCGCCGCGCGCGCCGTAGCCGAGCGACGGCGGGATCGTGAGCTTGCGCGTGCCGCCGACTTTCATGCCGGCCACGCCTTCGTCCCAGCCGCGGATGACCTGGCCCGCGCCGAGCGCGAATTCGAACGGCTCGTTGCGGTCCTTGCTGGAGTCGAACTTCGTCTCGTCCATCAGCCAGCCGGTGTAGTGGACGCTGACCATCGCGCCCTTGACGGCTTCGGTTCCGGTGCCTTCGACGATGTCCTGGTACGTGAGTCCGTTAGGGGTGGTGGGCATGGCGATCCTCGGGTGGAAAAGGAACGCATTCTGCCCCAACTACCGCGGCGCGAGTGCGCGCAGCGCGAGGACGGCTCCCGCCAGCGCATCCCAGCCCGAGGTGTGGCCGATGGCGCCGATGCGCCCGAGGTCCACTTCGCCGCCGGCAACCAGCGCGACGATCGCATCGTTCACGGCCTCGCCGCATTCGCCTTCGGCCGCGCACGCGAGGTGCGCGCAGCTGATGCGGTTCGTGGCGGACTGCGCGAGCGGCAATGCCCACGCCGCAAGGCGGGTCGCGACAGCGCTTCTGCCCGTGGCGTGCAGCGCGCACAGCGCGCCGCCGATGAGGTCGTCGCCCGAGGGCGTGAGGCCGGGACCGAGTCCGACCAGGCCTGCGGCGCCGACTGGAACGCCGGCCGGGTGCGCCAGCCAGCCGGCCAGCGCTTCGACGGCGAGCGGCCGCTCTCGCGACGGATCCAGCAGGTACCCGAAGCCTTCCGACGGGATGTGCCGTGCCGCAAGGATGCGCAAGCGTTCGAGCGACGCATCCGCAATCGCGGCGTCGCCGGCCGGCGCCTTGCGCGGGCTCCAGGCCCATGCCCCGGCGATGTCGATTCGCAGCTCGGCCCCGACGGCCAACCCCGCGGGCAGGAAATCGCAAAGCGCATTGAGCGGCCCGTTGCCTACCGCGCCGATGCAGGCGAGCCCCGCGGGCGCCTCGACGTAGCAGCTGCGCTCGAACACCGCGATGACGCGCGCTTCACCGGAAACCAGCGCGGCCCGCGCGAACCGTCCGAGCGACGAGACCCTAGCCGGCGACGACATGGGTGCCGGTCTGTCCCTGCAGGGCCGGCAGCGCTTCCTCGAGGTGGGCGATGATCGCGCGCCGGCCGCCACCGGCGATGAAGGACAGCGCGGCCTCGATCTTCGGTCCCATGCTGCCCTTGGCGAAATGGCCCTCGGCCTGGTAGTCCTTCAGTTCGCCTGCCTTCACCACGTCGAGCGAGCGCTGGTTTGCCTTCCCGAAATTCACCGCGACCTTGGACACCGCGGTGAGGATCATCAGCGTGTCTATGCCCAGCTGGTTGGCCAGCAGGGCGGAGGTGAGGTCCTTGTCGATGACCGCGGGCACGCCCTGGTGCGAGCGGTCGGCGCGCTGCACGACCGGGATGCCGCCGCCGCCCGCGGCGATGACCGCGATCCCCTGTTCGTAGAGCGATTCGATCAGGTCGATGTCGAGGATCCTGCGCGGGCGCGGCGAGGGGACGATGTAGCGCCAGCCCCGGCCGGCGTCCTCCATCATGGTCCAGCCCAGCTGCTTCTCCAGGTCGCGGGCTTCCGCCTCGGTAAAGAAGGGGCCGACGGGCTTGGAGGGGTTGCTGAACGCGGGGTCGTCGGCATCGACCTCGACGCGCGTGAGCAGGCACGCGACGCGCCGCTCGCAGTCGGCCCGGTCCAGTTCGTCCTCCATGCCCTGCATCATCAGGTGCGCGATGCCGCCCTGGCTGTGCGCGACGCAGACGTCGAGCCGCATCGGCGGCACGTGCTCGCGCGCGTAGAACTGGCGCAGCAGGATCTTGCCGACCACCGGCCCGTTGCCGTGCGTGAGGATCAGCTTGTTGTCGAGCATCAGGAGCGGCAGCAGCGAGCGCGCGGCGCGCCCGGCCACGATCTCCTGCTCCTCGGTGGTGCCGCGGATGTTCTCCGGGTGCGTGGCATTGCCGCCGATGGCGACGACGAGGCGCTCTGGCGTGGGATTCATTCTGGCGATCATAGCAGCGTGCCGGTATAATTTTCGAAACACACGGCCGTGCGTTTCCAGCGGCGATCCAACACACCATGTCCATCCAGAAGCTGCTCTCGGGCGTCCCGCGCGTCGTCAACATCGGCCTGTCCGGGTTTGCCGCGGACCTCGCTGCGCAGGGCACGCCGGTCGTGCAGCTGGACTGGCGCCCGCCCGCGCAGGGCAAGAAGCACCTCGCGGACCTCCTCGCCGCACTCGGCGCCTGCGAGGAGCGCATCGCCCGGGCCAACGCCGAGGCGCTGAAACGCATGCTCGCCGCGAACCCCGTGCTCGTCGACGTGCAGCCGGCCGGGCAGGTCATCAAGGGGCTCGGGGAGAAGGTGCTGCTGCACGCAGGTCCGCCGATCACCTGGGAGCGCATGTGCGGCCCGATGCAGGGCGCGGTGGCCGGCGCAATCGTGTTCGAGGGCTGGGCGCAGGACCTGGAAAGCGCAATGCAGCTCGCGGCCTCCGGCGGCGTCGCGTTCCACCCCAACCACCACTTCGACGCGGTGGGGCCGATGACCGGCATCACCACCCGTTCGATGCCGGTGATGATCGTCGAGAACCGCGCCTTCGGGAACCGCGCCTACTGCATGATCAACGAGGGCCTGGGCAAGGTCATGCGCTTCGGCGCCAACGACGCCGAAGTGATCGCGCGCCTGCGCTGGCTGGCGGCCAGCTTCGGCCCGGCGCTGGGCGCCGCGCTCAGGGCCTCGGGCGGCCTCGAGCTGGTGCCGCTGATCTCGCGCGGCCTGGCGATGGGCGACGAGATGCACCAGCGCAACGTCGCCTGCTCCGCGCTCACCCTGCGCGCCCTGGCGCCGCACCTGGCGAGGGCCGCCGGCGGCGAGGAGCTCGCGAAGATCCTCGGCTTCATCGCGGGGAACGAGCAGTTCTTCCTCAACATCGGCATGGTGATGGGCAAGAGCATCATGGACCCGGTGCGCGGCATCGCGGACTCCACGGTCGTCACCGCCATGTGCAGGAACGGCACCGATTTCGGCGTGCGCGTCTCGGGCACCGGCGACCAGTGGTTCACGGCGCCCGTGGAAATGCCGCAGGGCCTGTACTTCCCCGGCTACTCGGAGCAGGACGCGAACCCCGACATGGGCGACTCGGCGATCATGGAAACCATAGGCGTCGGCGCCTTCGCAATGGCTACCGCGCCGTCGGTGGTCGGGTTCGTCGGCGCGGGCGGCGTCAGCGAGGCGTTCGCGTTCACCGGCGCGATGTCCGAAATCACGCTGGCGAAGAACCCGCGCTGGACGATGCCGGCGCTCGACGGGCAGGGCGTGCCCACCGGCATCGACGTGCGCCGCGTGGTGGAAACCGGCATCCAGCCTGCGATCAATACCGGCATCGCCCATCGCTTGCCCGGCGTCGGGCAGGTGGGCGCGGGCGTGGCGCGCGCGCCCCTTGCATGTTTCGAGCAGGGGCTGGTGGCGCTGGCTGCGGCCATGGGAGTCAGGCCATGAGCGTCACGCTGAACCGGGTGCGGCGCGGGTTTTACGCCGATTCGGTGGCCCTGATGCGCATCTCGCGCGCCGTGTCCGCGCTGCCGGGCATCGAAGCCGCTTCGCTGATGATCGGCACGCCGTCCAATCGCGACCTGCTGTCCGGCTCGGGGCTGCTCGACGCCGAAGGCGCCAAGGCGCAGGCGGACGACCTGGTCATTGCGGTGCGCGCGGCCGACCGCGCGGCGGCCGACGCCGCGCTCGCCGAGGCCGACAAGTTGCTGGCCGGCGGGCAGGCCAAGGCCGCACACGGCGGGGTGACGGCGGTGCGCGGGTTCGGTTCGGCGCTCGCGGCGCTGCCGGACGCCAACCTCGCATTGATTTCGGTGCCGGGCGAATTCGCGGCGGCCGAGGCGCGCCGGGCGCTGGAACTCGGGCTGCACGTGATGATGTTTTCGGACAACGTGTCCGTCGAGGACGAGGTCGCGCTCAAGCGCCTCGCCGTGTCGAAGGGCCTCCTGCTGATGGGCCCGGATTGCGGCACCGCACTGATCGGCGGCGCGCCGGTCGCCTTCGCCAACGTGGTCCCGCGCGGCGACGTGGGGCTGATCTCGGCCTCGGGCACCGGGCTGCAGGAAGTCAGCTGCCTGCTGGCGCGCGCCGGTCGCGGCATTTCGCACGGCATAGGGGTAGGCGGCCGGGATCTGTCCGAGCAGGTGGGCGGCCTGATGACCCTCGCCGCCTTCGACGCGCTGGAGGCCGACCCGGCCACGCGCCACATCGTGATCATTTCGAAGCCCCCGGCCAAAGGCGTGGCCGACCGGATCGCCGCGCGCGTGGCCAGGAGCGCGAAGCCCGTTACGCTCTGCTTGCTGGGCGCCGGGGGAATGACGCTCACGTCCGCGGCCGAGCAGGTGATGGGGCGCCCCCTGCACGAAGGCTCGCTCCCAAAAGCGGGCAAGCGCAAGGGCTGGCTGCGCGGCCTGTACAGCGGCGGGACGCTCTGCAACGAGGCCCAGATCGTGCTCCTGGCAGCCGGCCTCGAAGTGCAGTCGAACGTGCCGGTGCCCGGCGCGGCGGAAACCGCCCGCCTCGACATCGGTGCCCACAGCCTCATCGACCTGGGCGACGACGAGTACACGCGCGGGCGGCCGCACCCGATGATCGACCCCGAACTGCGCAACGAGCTGCTCGCGCAGACGCTCGCCGATCCCGCGGTGGCGGTGGTGCTGCTGGACGTGGTGATCGGCTACGGCGCGCACGCCGACCCTGCCGGGCTGATCGCGCAGGTTGTCGAATCCGCCGCGCCGGACCGCCCGGTGGTGGTCGCCTCGATCACCGGCACCGACGCGGACCCGCAGGGCTATGCCCGCCAGGCGGCGCGGCTGGCGGCCTGCGGCGTGCTCGTGGCCGCCTCGAACGCGCAGGCGGCGGCGCTCGCCGCGCGCGTGGTGGCCTAGCCGGTCCGCAGGACCTCGAACCGCGCGTAGTCGCCTTGCGCCTCGGTCACCTGCACTGAATCGACTCGCGCGGCGGGCGGCCCCCGGCCGGCCCAGGCGATCAGCGCAGCCACGGATTCCGGCGGGCCCTGGACCAGCGCTTCGACGCTGCCGTCGGGCAGGTTGCGCACCCAGCCGGTGCAGCCGGACCTGAGTGCCGCGAGGCGCATCGATTCCCGATAGCCCACGCCCTGGACCCGGCCGAGGACCAAAAGGCGTTTCTTTGTGATATGCAAACTAGTCATGTAAATTGGGAGGGGGCGGGCGCAGGGGGGGGTCCCGCCCCTATGGTAAGCTGCCGGAAAACAGCACTGTTGCGGTCGTTGCCGCAACTATAAAACGGGAGTCAGGACATGCGAATCGGATTGCTGGTCGTAGCGGCTGCGGCGTTGCTCGGGTTTCTCGCGATCGCGGTCGTCTTGCCCCAGATGGAGGGCGGCGAGAGCCGGGATGCGGCGGCGGTGCTGGTCTCGGGCACCAACGCGGCCAAGGGTGAAGTGACGGCGGCCGCAGAGAAGGCTGGCAACCTCGCCGGCGCCGGCGCCAACGTCAAGATCGCCCCCAAGACCGACCCCAAGTACGGCGAGCTCAAGTGGATCGTCGAGCCGGGCGGCGTGATCCGCGGCTGGAACGAGAAGAACGCCATCGAGATCGCGCTGACCCCGACGCTGGCGGGCGGCAAGGTGGCGTGGTCCTGCAAGGGATACCCGGCCCAGTCGATGCCGGTGACTTGCGGTGGCAAGTAGAACGTCTTTCCTGGCATGAAAAAAGGCGGCTCCGGCCGCCTTTTTTATTTCTGCCGCGTGCTGATGGCGGTGAGGATGCCCTGCATGATCGCGTAAGGCGACGGGGGGCAGCCGGGTACCGTGACGTCGACCGGGATGACGTTCGCCACCTTCCCGCAGCTGGCGTAGCTTTCGCCGAAGATCCCGCCGGTGCAGCCGCAGTCGCCCAGCGCCACGACGAGCTTGGGTTCGGGCACCGCCTCCCACGTGCGGCGCAGCGCGACTTCCATGTTCTTCGCCACCGGACCCGTGACCAGCAGCATGTCCGCATGCCGCGGGCTGGCGACGAATTTGATGCCAAGGCCCTCCAGGTTGTAGTAGGGATTGGCGAGAGCGTGGATCTCAAGCTCGCAGCCGTTGCAGGAGCCTGCGTCGACCTGCCGGATCGTGAGCGCCCGGCCGAGCAGGCGCAGCGTCTCCGCGCCCAGGCGCTCGGCCACCGCGCGCAGCGCGTCGTCGGCGGCCGGCGGCGCTTCGGTCCTGATCCCGGTCTTCGCGACCTGCTTGAGCAGCTTGTACATCAGAGGTCCTGGCCCGAATAGGAAAGGTTGAACGACTTGTTGATCAGCGGGAAGTCCGGCACGATGTTCCCGATGATCGCGTGCTCGATCGCGGGCCAGTTCTGCCAGGACGGGTCGTGCGGATGGCAGCGCCGGACCGAACCGTCCGGGCCCGCTTCCAGCGCGACGAAGACCTCCCCGCGCCAGCCCTCCACCCAGCCGAGACCGAATGCGCCCGCGGGCGGCAGGCGGAGTTCCACGGCCGTGCCGCCGGCAGGTTCTTCCCGCAACGCGGCGAGGATGTGGCCTACGAGCCTGAGCGACTCGAACGCCTCCTCGAACCGGACATCCACGCGCGCGGCGACGTCGCCGTTCTTCAGCATCGCGATCCGCGGTTCGAGGCGGTCGTAGGGCGCAAGCCCGGGTTCGATGCGCGCATCGATGGCGATGCCGCTCGCGCGCGCGGGCAGCCCGACTACGCCCAGCCTTGCGGCGAGTTCCGGCGCGAGGCGGCCGCAGGCGATGAACCGGTCCTGCAGTCCCGAGTGGTCTTCGTAGATGCGGCGCATCGTGCGCAGCTCTTCCGCGAGTACTGTGCCCTGCGCGTGCAGCAGGTCTGCGCCCGCGGCGTCGACGTCGCAGGCTACGCCGCCCGGGATCACCCGGTCCATCAGGTAGCGGCTGCCGAACAGGCGCTCGTTGAGCCGCAGCACGTCCTCCTTCAGGCGCGAGAACTGCGCGAGGCCGAACGCGAGGCCGCCGTCGTTGCCCAGGTACCCGAGGTCGCCCAGGTGGTTCGCGATGCGTTCGCGTTCGAGCAGCAGCGCGCGCAGCCAGGCAGCCCGCGGCGGCGGCGCGATGCCGGCCATGCCTTCCAGCGCCATCGCATAGGCCCACGCATACGCTACGGTGCTGTCGCCGGACACGCGTCCGGCGAGCTTCGCACCCCCCAGCAGGCCCAGCGCCTCGAAGCGCTTCTCGATCCCCTTGTGGGTGTAACCCAGCCGCTCTTCCAGCCGCAGCACATGCTCGCCCACGACCGAGAACCGGAAATGGCCGGGCTCGATGATCCCAGCATGCACCGGGCCCACCGGGATCTCGTGGACGCCTTCGCCTTCCACCGGGACGAATGCGTATCGCTCCCCGGTCGGGGCAAACTGCGCTCCGGCGTCGAAATCGCGCGCCAGGGGATGCCGGTTCGCGGGCCACCCCGCATGGCGCAGCCACGGGCGCGCATCAGGCGCCGCACCGGAATGCGCCACGGCGCGAACGCCGTTCAGGTCATGCGCCGCGCGCTGCATGCGGCCTGCGCACGGGAACAGGTCAGAGAGATCGGGAAAGACCCAGGGGGGATCGGACACGGCCAGGTCGAGGCACAGCAGCCCTTCGGCCGATGCATACAGCGCAAGCACGCGGGCGCCGCCGGCGCGATCCCGCTCGTCGCAGGCCCACAGCGCCGCCAGCCTCGCGCCCTTGGCAGCGAGCTGCTCCGCGCATTCGCGCCACGCGGCGGCGCCCACGCGCGCGCGCCAGGCGGGCGCCACCCCTTCGAGGCGCTCGATCTGCAGTCCAAGGCTCGCGAAGGTCACGGGGCTATCCGATCAGGCGGGCCGCCTGGCGATACCAGTCGGCAAGGTAAGGCGGGGTGTACAGGCCCAGCATCAGCACCAGCGACAGGTGCGTGAACACCGGCACCAGCGCCGGCGGATGCGGCAGGCGCTTGGCGGTGGTCTCGCCGAACACCATGGGCTGCACCTTCCCGAAGATCGCGGCGAACGACACGCCCAGCGCGAACAGCAGGATCGGCGCAGCCCAAGGCTGCTGCGCGATCGCCGTGGTGAGGATGAGGAACTCGCTGGCGAACACGCCGAAGGGCGGCATGCCGAGGATCGCCGCGGTGCCGAGCATCAGCCCCCAGCCCACGGTGGGGTTGATCTGCATCAGGCCGCGGATCTCGTCCATCATCTGCGTGCCGGCCTTCTGCGCCGCGTGCCCCACCGCGAAGAAAATCGCGCTCTTGGTGAGCGAGTGCAGCGTCATGTGCAGCAGACCCGCGAAGCTCGCCACCGGCCCGCCCATGCCGAAGGCGAACGTGATCAGGCCCATGTGCTCGATCGAGGAGTACGCGAACATGCGCTTGATGTCCTTCTGGCGCGACAGGAAGCACGCCGCCACCACCACCGACAGCAGCCCGAAGCCCATCATCAGGCGGCTCGCGAACGGGATTCCCCCGTCGCTGGCCGCCAGCAGCGCCCCGTCGGTGATCACCTTGAAGCGGATGAGCGCATACAGCGCGACGTTGAGGAGCAGGCCCGAGAGCACGGCCGAGATCGGGGTCGGGCCCTCGGCGTGCGCGTCGGGCAGCCAGTTGTGCAGCGGGACCAGGCCGACCTTGGTGCCGTAGCCCACCATCAGGAACACGAAGGCGAGCGACATCACGGTGGGCTCGAGCTGGCCTTTCACCGCGTCGAGGTGCGTCCACAGCAAGGCGCCCACGCCCGGACCGAGGATCTTCTCGGAGGTGAAATACACGAGGATGGTGCCGAACAGCGCCTGCGCAATGCCTACGCCGCACAGGATGAAGTACTTCCAGGCCGCCTCGAGCGAGGCGTGCGTGCGGTACAGCGCGATCAGCAGCACCGTGGTCAGGGTGGCGGCCTCGAGCGCCACCCACATGATGCCGAGGTTGTTGGTGGTCAGCACCACAAGCATGGTGAAGCTGAACATCTGGTACATGCTGTGGTAGAGCCGCAGGCCGGCGTCGGTGACCTTGCCGTGCGCGTGCTCGATGCGCATGTACGGCCGCGAGAACAGCGACGTTGTCATCGCCACGAACGCGGTCAGCGCCACCAGGAACACGTTCAGGGAATCGACGAAGAACTGCTCCCAGAGCAGGATGGCGGGGCCGTCCTCGATCACCTTTTCGGTGAGCACGGCGGCGGCGACCAGGGTCAGGGCGCTGAACGCCACGTTGACCTCCGCCGCATAGCGGCGGTGGCCGAACAGGGCGAGCACGACCGCGCCAACCAGCGGCGAGGCGAGCAGGAAGGTCATCTCGCCCATCATGTTTCCTTCAGCTTCTCGAGGTGGCGGGTGTCGAGCGAGTCGAACCGCTCGCGGATCTGGAAGAAGAACACCCCCAGGATCAGCACCCCCACCAGCACGTCGAGCGCGATGCCGAACTCAATGACCATCGGCATGCCGTGCGTCGCCCCGGTCGCGGCCAGCACCAGCCCGTTCTCCATTGCGAGGAACCCGACCACCTGCGGCACGGCCTTGGAGCGGGTGATCATCATCAGGAACGCGAGCAGGACCGAGGCGAGGGCGATCCCGAGCGTGCTCTTGGTCACGGCGCCCGCCAGCTGCGAGACCGGCTGCACCAGGTTGAACGCTAGGATCACCAGCACGATGCCCACGATCATGGTGGTGGACACGTTGAACAGCGTCTCCACGTCCCATTTCACGTTCAGCTTGCGGATCAGCCGGTGCAGGATCCAGGGCAGCAGCAGCACCTTCAGCACGAGAGTCAGCAGCGCCGACCAGTACAGGTGGGCCTGGCCGCTCACGAACGCGACCAGCACGGTGGAGACGCAGAGCATCAGGCCCTGCGCGGCGAACAGGTTAATCAGCGCGAGGATCTTGCGCTGCGCGAGCATGGCGAAGGCGATCAGCAGGATCAGGGAGGCGCACAGGTTGATCAGTTCGGCCGCGTGCAGGGAGAGGAAGTGGAGCATCGCTCAGCTCTCCAGCAGCACGCGCACGAGCATCGCCAGCACGGCGACGAGGAAGGCGATGCCGAGGAATTCCGGCGCCCGGAAGATGCGCATCTTCGCGCTGAGGGTCTCGATCAGCGCGAGCAGGGCCCCGCCGACGGCGAGCTTGGCTGCCAGCACGGGCAGGGCGAGCAGGATCCCGGCCGAGTCGCCGCCCTCCGCGATGCCGAAGGGCACGAACAGCGCCAGGCCCATGCACGAGTAGACGAACAGCTTCAGGCTCGCCGCCCACTCGATCATCGCGAGGTGGCGGCCGGAGTATTCCAGGACCATGGCCTCGTGGATCATGGTCAGCTCCAGGTGCGTGGCCGGGTTGTCCACCGGGATGCGCGCGTTCTCGGCGAGCGACACCATCGTGAACGCGACGCCCGCGAAGGCGAGGCTGGGGTAGATCACGAACTCGTTTTTCGCCAGGGTCCCGACGATCGTCGCGAGCGAGGTCGAATGCGAGATCAGCGAGGCGGTGAACAGCACCATCAGCAGCGCCGGCTCGGCGAGGAAGCCGACCATCATTTCGCGGCGCGCGCCGAGCGAGCCGAAAGCGGTCCCGACGTCCATGCCGGCGAGCGAGATGAACATCCGCGCCAGCGCCAGCAGCCCCACCAGCGCGATCGCGTCGGCCGCGGCGTTGAGCGGCAGGTCGGTGCTGAGGGTGGGCACGATCGCGGCCGACAGCGCGAGGCAGGCGAAGATCACGTAGGGCGCGATGCGGAACAGGGGCGACGCGTTGTGCGCGAGCACGACCTCCTTCCGGAACAGCTTGAGGAGCATGCGGTACGGCTGCAGTACGCCCGGGCCGCTGCGGTTCTGCAGCCATGCGCGGCACTGGTTCACCCAGCCCGTAAGCATCGGCGCCAGCAGCACCGCGAGTATCAGCTCGGCGAACTGGGCGGCCAGGCCTGCGGCGGAAGTCATCGCGCGCTCACCGGACGAACAGCAGCAGCGCGAGCAGCGTCACGAAGCTGTAGATGAGGTAGACCGAGATGCGGCCGCGCTGCAATACCGTGACCAGCCCGGTGGCGCGCATGATCCCGCGCGCGAAGGGCAGGTACAGCCAGTGCCAGAGCGGGTCGCTGGCGGTTTCGGCGTAGCGCGGCTTCGGGTCGAAGGGGCTCGGCACGGTCTGCTCGACGCGGAAATACTGCTCGAACACCTGGCGCACCGGCTGGCCGAACCCCTGCGCCGTGTCCTGCATGCGCGAATCCAGGTACGGGAATCCGCAGTCCCAGGCCGCGCTGCGCCGCATGCGGCCGTGGTAGAAGAGCCGAACGCCCAGCCAGGCGATGGCGATCAGCAGCGAGGTCACCAGCAGGAACAGGAGCGGGCTGTAGCTGGCGCGCTCGGCGCTGATCGGCACGAGGTAGAGCCAGCCCGAAGCCGCCGACTGCCCGGCTATGCCGAAACCCGTGAGCGGCCGGGTCACCTCGTCGATCAGGCCGATGACGGTCAGCGGGAACAGCCCCAGCGCGACGCAGCCGCCCGCAAGCCACAGCAGCCCGGCGCGCTTCCACAGCCCGGCATCCTGCACTTCGGCCAGTTTCGCCTCACGCGGCTGGCCGAGGAACACCACGCCGTAGAACTTGACCATCACGTAGCCCGACAGCGCCGCGGTCAGCGCAATGAGCCCCGCCGCCACGGGCACCAGCATGTTGAGGTAGGCATGCGGCAGCCCCGGCGTGAACAGGAACGCCTGCAACAGCAGCCACTCGGACACGAACCCGTTCAGCGGCGGCAGCCCGGCGATCGCGAGCGTCCCCACCAGCGAGAGCCAGGCCACCCAGGGCATGCGGTGGATCAGGCCGCCCAGCTTGCCCAGCGACCGCTCCTTGGTGGAATGCAGCACCGAGCCCGTGGCGAGGAACAGCAGGCTCTTGAAGAACGCGTGGTTGATGCAGTGGTAGAGCGTCGCCGTGAGCGCGAGCGCCGCGAGCGGGCCCATCGAGAATCCCCGGAACAGGATCGTGAGGCCGAAGCCGCTGGCGATCAGGCCGATGTTCTCGATCGACGAATACGCCAGCAGCCGCTTCATGTCGGTCTGCACCGCGGCGAACACGATGCCGAACAGGGCCGACGCGAGCCCGATGCTGAGGGCGATCACGCCCCACCACCAGACCGGGGAGCCGATCAGGTCGAACGTGACGCGCAGGAGCCCGTAGACCGCGGTCTTCAGCATCACCGCGCTCATCAGCGCCGAGACCGGGGAGGGCGCCGCCGGATGCGCCTCCGGCAGCCAGACGTGCAGCGGCAGCAGCCCCGCCTTGGCGCCGAAGCCGAACAGCGCGAGCAGGAACGCGACGGTGCCCCAGACCGGCCCCGGCTGCACCGCGCGCATGGCGTCGAACTGGTAGCTGCCGGTGCCCCCCTGCAGCGCGCCGAAGCACATCAGGATCGCCATCGCGCCGACGTGCGCGATCAGCAGGTACAGGTAGCCGGCCCGCCGGATCTCGGCGTGGCGGTGGTCGGTGGTCACCAGGAAGAAGGACGACAGCGCCATCGACTCCCAGGCCACCATGAAGAAATACGCATCGTCCGCGACCAGCACCAGCGCCATGCTGGCGAGGAACACGTGGTAGTAGAAGCACAGCAGGCCCGGCAGCGTGCCCTGCTCGCCGTGGCGGAAGTAGCCGCCCGCGAAGACCGAGATGCCGGCCGCGACGCTGCCGGTCAGCAGGAGGAAGAACGCGGACAGCGCGTCCATGCGCGCGTGGAACGGCAGGTCGGGCAGCCCGAGCGGCAGGACCCGCGAGACCGGTTCGTGGAACACCGCGTCCAGCGCCACGCCCGCCAGCAGCAGGCCGACCAGGGCGCCGAGCGGGAACAGCACCCGGGCGATGTAGAAGTAGTTGCGCGGCGCAAGGAACCCCGCGCCTCCGATCGCGAGCCACACGAACGCGAGCCAGAGCGTCGCGTCGAGGGAGGTGAGGCTCATGGCGCCATGCCCGGGGTTATTTCACCTTCATGCCTGGCAGGGCGCCGCTGTCGGGGGACAGCAGGAAGATGCCCGGGCCTTCGCCTGGAGCCGCAGGCGAGTCGCTGCTTGCGGCGAGGACCATGCCCTGCGAAATGCCGAAGCGCATCTTGCGCGGGGCGAGGTTGGCCACCATCACCGTGTGGCGGCCCTTGAGCTGCTCGGGCGCATACGCCGACTTGATGCCGGCGAACACGGTCCGGGTCTCCGTCCCGAGGTCGAGCGTGAGCTTCACGAGCTTGTCCGCGCCCTCGACGGCCTCCGCGTTCGCGATCAGCGCGACGCGCAGGTCGACCTTGGCGAAGTCGTCGATGGAGATGGTCGCATCCGCCGCGGCAGGTGCGGGGGCGGGGGCAGGAGGTGCGGCAGGTGTGGTCACGGTCTTCTTTGCTTTCGGTTCGGGTGCGGCGGGAAGGTCGAAGAGCGCGTCGAGTTGCTTGGGGTCGACGCGGGTCATCAGGTGCTTGTAGGCATTGATCTGGTGGCCGCCTTCCAGGAAGGCGTAGGCGTCGGGCCAGGCCAGCGCCGGGATATTCAGGAACTGTTCGACGCCAGCAGCGAGATTGGGCATCACTGGCTTCAGGTAGAGGGTCAGCAGCCGGAACGCGTTGATCGCCACCGAGCACACGACGTGCAGCCGCTGCTGGCTTGCGGCGTCGGGCCGCTTGGCGATTTCCCAGGGCTTGTTCTCGTCCACATACTGGTTGACCGCATCGGCGAGGGCCATGATGTGGCGCAAGGCCTTGCCGTACTCGCGCGAGTCGAACAGCCCGGCGATTTCCGCGGCCGGCGAGCGCAGCTCGTGCAGCAGCGATTGCGAATCGGCGGCGGCCGCGCCGTCCATCGGCAGCAGGCGGCCGTCGAACTTGTTGCGCAGGAACGGGGCGCAGCGGCTCGCGATGTTGATGTACTTGCCCACCAGGTCGCTGTTCACCCGGGCGATGAAGTCCTCCGGGTTGAAGTCCAGGTCCTCGACGGCGGCGTTGAGCTTGGCGGCGATGTAGTAGCGCAGCCACTCCGGGTTCATCCCGACGTCGAGATACCGCAGCGGCGAGATGCCCGTGCCGCGGCTCTTGGACATCTTCTCGCCCGACACGTTGATGAAGCCGTGCACGAAGACGTTGGTGGGCACCTTGTAGAAGGGGCCGGCGTACTTGAGCATGGCCGGCCAGAACAGGGTGTGGAAGTAGATGATGTCCTTGCCGATGAAATGCACCTGCTCGGTGGTTTCATCCGCAAGGAAGCCCTCGAAGTCGATGCCCGCCTTGGCGCAGTAGGCCTTGAAGCTGGCGAGGTAGCCGATCGGCGCGTCCAGCCAGACATAGAAATACTTGCCGGGCGCGTCGGGGATCTCGATGCCGAAGTAGGGCGCGTCGCGCGAGATGTCCCAGTCGCCCAGGGCCTTGTCGCCTTCGCCGTCCAGCCACTCGCGCGCCTTGTTGGCGACCTGGGGCTGCAGCCGCTGCGGCTGGTCGATCCAGTCGCGCAGGAACGCCACGCAGGCCTCGTCCGACAGCTTGAAGAAGTAGTGCTCGGAGCTCTTCCTCACCGGCGCGGCGCCGGACAGCGTCGAGTACGGGTTGATCAGGTCGGTGGGCGAATAGACCGAGCTGCAGTTCTCGCAGGCGTCGCCGTACTGGTCCTTGGCGCCGCACTTGGGGCATTCGCCCTTGATGTAGCGGTCGGCGAGGAACATGCCCTTGACCGGGTCGTAGAACTGCTCGACGGGCTTCTTGTAGATCAGCCCCGCCTTCGACAGCCGCCGGTAGATGTCCTGCGACAGCTGGGTATTCTCGGCCGAGTGGGTCGAGTGCCAGTGGTCGAAGCGGATGTGAAAGCCGTCCAGGTACTGCTTCCTGCCGGCGGCGATCTCCGCGACGAAGGCCTCGGGCGTCTTGCCCGCCTTCTCGGCCGCCAGCATGATCGGCGCGCCGTGCGCGTCGTCGGCGCCGACGAAATGCACCTCATGGCCCTGCATGCGCTGGAACCGCACCCAGATGTCGGCCTGGATGTACTCCATGATGTGGCCGACGTGGAACGGCCCGTTGGCATAGGGCAGGGCCGTGGTGACGAAGATCTTGCGGGGGGCGGACATCTGGGGAACCGGATCAAAGGAGCGATTCTAGCAAAGCAGGTAGGGTCTCTGCGCCGATTTAGTGTTTCGCCGCAGGGATTTGGGTACACTTGCCCCTCTCCGGAAACCGCCCAAAGCCAACCTCCCCCATGTCCCTCAGCGAAGCCCAAGTCCAGTCCGCCCTCAAGGAACTGGTCGACCCGAACACCGGCAAGGATTTCATCACCACGCGCTCCGCGAAGAACATCAAGGTCTCGGGCGACGACGTGTCGCTCGACATCGAGCTCGGCTACCCGGGCAAGAGCCAGTTCGACCCGATCAGGAAGCAGGTGCTGGCCAGGCTGCGCGCGCTGCCGGGCGCGGGCAACGTCAGCGTGGGCGTCACCAGCAAGGTCGTTTCGCA
>JAFEDL010000015.1:14263-67800 GCA_018241645.1 Pseudomonadota bacterium | reverse complement strand
CGCGGTAGGTGGTCTCGGTCCACGAGCCCGAATCGGCGTAGTCGTAGAACATGCGCGGCACGCGCTTCTCGTGCAGGACGCGAAGGTCCTCTACGCAGGTGATCGGCTGGGGCATGGCGTCTCCGGACAGGATGGGAAAACTGCGCCCATCCTAAGGCAAACAGCGAGGGGAAGTCGAACCCGGCGGCCGCGGCTACTCGGCCTTGATGCCCCGCGCCTTGATCACCCGGGCCCAGCGCTCCATCTCGCGCTTGATGTGGGCGTCGAACTCGGCGGGGGTGCCGCCGACCGGCACGAGGCCGGTGGCGAAGACCTTCTCGCGCACGTCGGGCAGGGCCAGCACCGCGTTGATCTCGCGGCTGAGCTTGGCGACGATGTCCTTCGGCACGCCGGAAGGGATCACCATGCCGAACCAGGTGTTCACCACCACGTCCGGGTAGCCGAGCTCGGCCAGCGTGGGGATGTCGGGCGCGGCGGCGACGCGCTCCTTCGCCGCTACCGCCAGCCCGCGCAGGCGCCCGGCCTTGATGTGCTGCAGCACCGCCTGCAGCGTGTTGCTGCCGGCCGCGATCCGTCCGCCGAGCAGCTCGACCACCGCCGGCGCGTCGCCCTTGTAGGGCACGTGCGTGTAGTTCGCCCCCGCGACGAGGAACAGGAACTCCATCGCCAGGTGCGGGCCGGTGCCGTTGCCGGCCGTGCCGATCGTGACCTCGCCGGGCTTCGCCTTGGCCAGCGCGATCAGGTCGGCCACGCTCCTGACCGGGGAGGCGGCCGGCACCGACAGCGCGAGCGGCGCGTCCACCAGGTGCGCGAGGCCCGCGAGGTCCCTGAGCGTGTCGTACGGCATGTTCGGGAACAGCGCCGGGTTGGTGGCGTGCGGCACGCCGGTCACGCCGATCGTGTAGCCGTCGGGCGCGGACTTGGCCACGAACTCGGAGCCGATGCGCAGGTTCGCCCCGGGCTTGGAGTCGACCACGAAGGGCTGCCCGAGCCGCTGCGACAGCTTCTCGCTCACCGCGCGGGAGATGAAATCCGTCGGCCCGCCCGGCGCGTAGAACATGATCACCTTGACCGGCTTCACCGGGTACTCCTGCGCCGATGCGCCCAGCGCTACTGCGGCGAGCAGCGCAAACAGGCCCGCGCGCAGGCTCATTCCGGCTTGATTCCCGCGTCCTTCACTACCTTGGCCCATTTCACCGCCTCCTTCTTCTGGAACTCCGCAAATTCTTCCGGCGTGCCGGCGACGACCTCGGCGCCGACGGCCTCGAGCCGCGCGCGCACCTCGGGCGGCGCCACCGCCTTGACGATCTCGGCGTGCAGCCTCGCAACGATATCCCTTGGCAAGCCGGGCGGGCCGGCCACGCCGAACCAGGTGTACGCGTCGAACCCGGGCAGTCCGGACTCGGCGATCGTCGGCACCTCGGGCATCGCGCGGGTGCGCTCGGCGGTGGAGGCGCCCAGCGCCTTGATGCGGCCGGCCTTGATCTGCGGGATCGCGGTGGGCCCCAGCTCGATCATCATGTCCACCTCGCCGCTCATCAGGGCCGCCATCGCCGGCGAACTGCCGCGGTAGGTGATCGGCAGGATGAACACCTTCGCCATGCTCTTGAAGAGTTCCGGATTGGTGTGTTGCGAGGTGCCGTTGCCGGCCGAGGCGTAGGTGAGCCTGCCCGGGTTGGCGCGCGCGTAGTCGATCAGCTCCTGCACCGATTTCGCCGGCACCCTGGGGTTGATCACGAGGTAGCTCGGCACGCGGATCACGAGCGACACCGGGGTGAAGTCCTTCGCCGGGTCGTAGGCAATGTTCTTCAGCAGGCTGGCGTTGACCGCCATGATCCCGGTCGAGCCGATGATGAGCGAATAGCCGTCCGGCGCAGCCTTGGCGTTCCGCTCCGCGGCGATCACGCCGCCCACGCCCGGCACGTTCTCCACCACCGCGGGGTGGCCGAAGGCCTTGCCGAAGTGCTCGGCGATGACCCGGGCCGTGAAATCGGCGCTGCCGCCCGGCGGGAAGGGCGCGACGATGCGGATCGGCTTGGACGGGTACGGCTGCGCGACTGCCCCCGCGGCCGCGAACATGAACGCGAGTACTGCCAGCCCGGGGGCGATCTTCATTGCGCCTCTCCCTGTTGTCCCGCGAATGCCTTGCGCAGCTCGAACTTCTGCACCTTGCCCGTGCTGTTGCGCGGCAGCGGCGAAAGGAAACGCACGAACTTGGGTTTCTTGTAGCCCGCGATGCGGTCGCGGCAGTGCGCGATGATTTCGGCTTCGCTGGCCCGCTCGCCGGGCCGCAGCTCGATGAACGCGGCCACCGCCTCGCCGAACACCGGGTCCGGCACGCCGATCACGGCGGCGTCCTGCACGGCGGGGTGCGCCTGCAGCGCCAGCTCCACTTCCTTGGAATAGATGTTGTAGCCGCCCGACAGCACCATGTCCTTCTTGCGGTCCATGATGTAGAGGTGGCCGTCGGCCTCCATCCTCGCCATGTCCCCGGTGGCTACCCAGCCGTCGCGGATGGTCTCGGCGGTCTCCTTGGGCTTGTTGAAGTAGCAGCGCATCGTCAGGTAGCGCCCCGGCTCGCCGGTGCGCACCCACATCTCGCCGACCTCGCCCGGGGCCACGTCCTTGCCCGAGGCGTCGACGAGGCGCACTTCCGCGCCGGGGTTCAGCCGTCCCAGGGAGGTCGGATGGGTGAACTGCTCCTCCGGGCCGAGCAGCGTGAGCCCGCCGACCTCGGTCATCGCGAAGAACGAGTACATCCGCACGCGCGGCAGCGCCTTGTGGATGCGCTGCTTGACCTCGAGCGGGAAGGCCTCGCCGGTCACCAGCATCACGTTCACGCTGGCGAAATCCTCCGGGCGCGCCTCGATCTCGGGCAGCAGCATGCGTCCCACGGTGGGCACGATGCCGATCACGGTGATGCGCTCGCCGCGCACCAGCGCCGCGGCCTGCGCCGGGTCGAACCGCGGCATCACCACCAGCGTGGACCCGTGCAGCAGCATGTTGGCCATCCGCGCGAAGCCCGTGCGGTGCGCCAGCGGCGTGGTGACCAGCTGGCGGTCGGCCTGCGACACCCCGTACTGCACCATGTTGAGGTAGCCGTTCGGGATGATCGAATTGGCCTGCGTGAGGATCGCGCCCTTGGGCTTGCCGGTGGTGCCCGAGGTGTAGACGATCATGCTGTCGTCGAACTCGGGCGGCACCGCCGGCGTGCCGGGCGCGCCCTCCGCGATCAGCTGCGCTACGGTGAACTCGCCTGCGCGCGGCGCGCCCGCGACGATGCGCAGCAGGTCCTTCGCGCCCGCCGCGGCCTTGTCGAGTATTTCGCGGGTCTCGTCGGAGAAGAACACCGCTTTCGGCGCGCAGTCGGCGAGGATGTAGGCGATCTCGCCCGGCGCGAGGCGCGTGTTGACCGGCACCGAGATGGCGCCCGCCTTGGTGGCCGCCATGAACGCGCGCACGAACTCCACCGTGTTGTGCAGCTGGATCGCCACCCGGTCGCCCACCGCCACGCCCCGGTCGCGCAGCGCGTTCGCGAGGCGGTTCGTAGACTCGTCGAGCTCGCGGAAGGTCAGGCGCTCCGCGCCGCAGATGACCGCGTCCTTGTCCGGCGTGTTGCGGGCATGGGTGGCGAGGAAGGAGGCGAACTTCATGCGCTGGCTACTCCGGCTTGATGCCCGCTTCGCCCAGCTCCTTGGCCCACTTCGCCACGTCGGCCTTGATCAGCGCGCCGAATTCCTCCGGCGTGGTGGGCGTGAGGTCGATGGCGAACGCGCCGAACTTTTCCACGTTGGCGGGCAGCCTGAGGATCCGGCCGATCTCGTGCGAGAGCTTCGCGGTGACCGCCGGCGGGGTGCCCGCCGTGGCCACGATGCCGAACCAGATCACCGATTCGTAGCCCGGCACGCCGGCCTCGTCGATCGTGGGCAGGTCGGGCATCAGCGAGAAGCGCTTCTTGCCGGTGACCGCGAGGGCGCGGAGCTTGCCGGACTTCACCGAAGGCAGCGAGGACGCGCCCGGGTCGATGGAGAGCTGGACCTGCCCCGCGATGAGGTCGGCGATGCCCGGCCCCGAGCCCTTGTAGGGAATCGCGGTCATCTCGGTACCGGTCATCTTCTTGAACAGCTCGCCGGCCATGTGCGTCGAGCTGCCGTTGCCGGTGGTGGCATAGCTGTACTTGCCCGGGTTGGCCTTCAGCACCGCGACCAGCTCCCTGACGTTGGTGGCCGGGACGGAGGGGTTCACCACCAGGAACATCGGCATGGTCATCGCGAGCGACACCGGCGCGAAGTCCTTCACCGGGTCGTACTGGATATTCTTCTGCGTGTAGGCGTTCATCCCTAGGCTGGTGGTACTGCCCACGTACAGGGTGTATCCGTCCGGCGGCGCCTTGGCGACGTACACCGCGCCGACCATCTGGCTGGCGCCGGGCTTGTTCTCGACCAGGAACGGCTGGCCGAAGGACTCCTGCAGCTGCGCGGCGAGCACGCGCGAGAACATGTCGGTCACGCCGCCCGGGGGATAGGGCACGATGATCTTCACCGGCCGGGTAGGCCAGGCCTGGGCCTGGGCCGCGCCGGACACCACGAGCAGGACCGCCACGAGCAACGCCTTGATACGCATTTACCGTCTCCTTGGGTTATGTCCCGGGTTCATAGACCCAGGATCATCTTGGCAATGATATTGCGCTGGATTTCGTTCGAACCGCCGTAAATCGTCATTTTGCGCAGGTTCAGGAACTTCGGCATCAGGGCCGCGGCGAAGTCCTGGAACGCGTCGAACTCGTCGCCTGCCGCGAGCGGCGCGAGCGGCTGCGCGAACGGGCCCGCGGCCTGGACGAAGAGCTCGGACAGCGCCTGGTGGATCTCGGTGCCGCGGATCTTCAGGATCGACACCTCGGCCCCGGGCGGGCGGCCGCTGCGCCGCATCTGGTCGAGCATGCGCAGGTTCGTCAGCTCGAGCGCCATGAGTTCCACCTCGACGCGCGCCAGCCGGTCGCGGAACCGCACGTCATCCATGAGCGGCTTGCCGTCCTTCACGGCCTCCCGCGCGTAGTCCTTGAGCTTGGCGAGGGTGCGCTTGGCGATGCCGATACGGCCCTGGTTCATCCGCTCGTAGCCGAGCAGGTACTTGGCCACCGTCCAGCCCTTGCCTTCCTCGTGGACGAGGTTCCCGGCCGGCACGCGCACGCGGTCGAAGAACACCTCGTTCACCTCGTGGCTGCCGTCCATCAGGATCAGCGGCCGGATGGTGATGCCGGGCGACTTCATGTCGACCAGCAGGAACGAGATGCCTTCCTGCTGCTTGGGGCTGTCGCTGCCGGTGCGCACGAGGCAGAACATCCAGTCGGCCCACTGCGCGTGCGTGGTCCAGGTCTTCTGGCCGGTGACCACGTAATGGTCGCCGTCCCTTTCGGCGCGGGTCTTGAGCGCCGAAAGGTCGGACCCGGCGCCGGGCTCGGAATAGCCCTGGCACCAGGATTCGCTGCCGTCGTGGATGCGCGGCAGGAAACGCTTCTTCTGCGCCTCGGTGCCGTAGCGGATCAGGACCGGCGCGCACATCATCAGCGAAAGCGCGGGCAGCTGCGGCGCGCCGGCGTAGCCGCATTCCTCCTCGAAGATGTAGCGCTGCACGACGTTCCAGCCGGTGCCGCCCCACTCCACCGGCCACGCCGGGGCCACCCAGCCCTTCTTCGACAGGATGCCGTGCCAGCGCTGCGTCTCTTCCTTGGTCAGCACCGCGAAATTCGCCACCCGCTCCTTGAGGTCCGCGGGCAGGTTAGCGTCGAGCCAGCCGCGCACCTCGTCGCGGAACGCGCATTCCTCCGGGGAGTAATTGAGGTCCACCTCAGCTCCCGCCCGCGGCGAAGGATTGCCGCAACTCGTACTTCAGCACCTTGCCGGTGCTGTTGCGCGGCAGGGCCTGCACGAACCGCACGTGGCGGGGCTTCTTGTAGCTGGCGATGCTCTCGCGGCAGTGCTCGACGACCTGCTCTGCCGCGACCGATGCGCCCGGGTGCAGCTCGACGAACGCCGCCACGGCTTCGCCGTAGACCGGGTCGGGCACGCCCACCACGGCCACGTCGTGCACGCCGGGAATGGCGAGGATCGCGGCCTCGACCTCCTTGGAATAGATGTTGTAGCCGCCGGACAGCACCATGTCCTTCTTGCGGTCGACGATGTACAGGTAGCCGTCCGCGTCGAAGCGCCCGAGGTCCCCGGTCTTCACCCAGCCGTTCTCGATCGCCTCGGCCGTGGCGTGCGGGTTGTTGTAGTAGCCGCGCATGGTGAGGAAGCTGCCGGGCGGCCCGGTGCGCACGAGGATCTCGCCGGTTTCGCCGGCCGGGACGCTCGCGCCCGTGTCGTCGACGAGCTTGAGCTCAACGCCGGGGCTCACGCGCCCGACCGAGGATCCCTTGGCGAACTGCTCGGACGGCCCGAGGTTGGTGATGGCGCCGACCTCGGTCATCGCGAAGAAGGAATGCAGCTCGAGCTTCGGCAGCGCGGCGAGCAGCCGCTGCTTCACCTCCACCGGGAAGGCCTCGCCGGTCACCACGGCGGCCCGCAGCGTGCGAAAGCGCTCCGGCGCCGCCTCGATCTCCGGCAGCAGCATGCGCCCCACGGTCGGCACCATGCCCATCAGCGTGATGCCCTCGGCCTCGATGATGCGCGCGGCCTCCTTCGCGTCGAAGCGCGGCATCACCACCAGGCTCGCGCCCGCGCACACCATGTTCAGGAGGCGCTGGAACGCCGAGCGGTGCGCGAGCGGGGTGGTGGCGAGGATGCGGTCGGCGGTGGTGAGGTTCCACTGCAGGCCGTTCAGGTACGCCGCCAGCATGATGTAGTTGGCCTGCGTGATGATCGCGCCCTTGGGCTTGCCGGTGGTGCCCGAGGTGTAGGAGATCATGCAGTCGTCGAACTCGGGCGGGATGTCCGGCAGCGCGGTGCCGCTGTCGCGGATCAGCGCCGCGAACGACAGCTCCCCCGCGGCGGGCGCATCCACGCACAGTCGCAGGCCGGGCAGGCGGCCCGACTTCAGCAGCAGCGCGCGCGTTTCGTCCTCGAGGACCAGCGCGCCGGGCGCGGCGTCGCCGAGGATGTAGGCCACCTCGGGCGCGGAAAGCCGCGGGTTCAGCGTGATCGCGATCGCGCCGGCCTTCACCACGCCCATGAAGGCCACCACGAACTCGGCGCGGTTGGCCAGCGCAATCGCCACCCGGTCGCCGATCGCGATGCCGCGCGCCACGAGGCCGTTGGCCAGCCGCGTCGACTGCGCGTCCACCTCGCCGAAGCTGAGGCGCACGTTTCCGCACGCGACGGCCTCGCGCCCCGGCGTCGCCAGGGCGTGGGCCGCGAGGAAGGCGGCGAGTTTCACGCGCCGGGGTTCAGGCCGGCTGGAAGGCCGGGTAGTTGATGTCTTCCGACAGCTTCTCCCAGTACAGCTTGACCGGCATGCCGATCTTGACGTCCTCGGCCTTCACGTTGAAGAGGTTGCACAGGATCCGCACGCCCTCCTCGAGCTCGACCAGCGCGACCATGTACGGCACTCGGTCCTCGTGCCCCGGCCAGGCGCTGAACGTGTTGGTGAAGCTGTATACCGTGCCGCGGCCCGAGACTTCGCGCCACTCGAGGTTGCGCTTGCCGTTGGCCATGCTGACCGGGCGCGGGAAGAACTGCGGCTTGCCGGTGTCCTTGCAGTACTGGATGACCAGCTTGCCGTTCTTCGCAGCCTCCCAGAACGGCTTGGTGTCCATGTAGGTGTTCGGGCGCGGCATGGGCCGCGGGATCTTCTTCACCTCGGGCTTGGCGGGTGCTTTTGCTTGTTCGCTCATGATTGCTCCATGACGAGGACGCCGGAGACGCCCCAGTTGCGTCCGTAGGGGATGACACCGATGCCGGTCACCATGCAGTTGCGCGGGTCGGAGACCTGCCGGGCGCCGGCTTCGCCGAACATCTGGCGCACGCCCTCGACCAGGTTGAGGCCGCCGCCGGCGAGGCCGGGCTGGCCCGCGGAGATCTGGCCGCCCGAGGTGTTCAGCGGCAGCGTGCCCTTGTAGGAGAGGTCGGTGTTCATGACGAACTCGCAGCCCTTGCCCTTGGGGCAGAAGCCGATGTCCTCGAGCGTGATGATGAGGGCAATGAGGAAATCGTCGTACGGCATGATCATGCGGATGTCCTTCGGCGTCATGCCGGCCCGCTTGAGCGCGCGCGGCCCGGCCACCGAGAAGCCCGACACCGTGATGTCGGCCAGCGGCTCGGCGCCCTTGAAGTTGGTGATCTCGCCGTAGCCCACCGGGTGGATCATCTTCTTCGCGCCGAGCTTCTTCGCGTTCTCGGTGGAGGTCACCAGCACGCCGTTGGCGCCGTCGCAGACCATGACCGAGTCGAGCATGCGCAACGGCTCCGACACGTACTTGGAATTCAGGTAGTCGGCCTCCGTCAGCGGCTTCTGCAGCTTGTCGACCGCGTTCGGGTTCATCAGCGCGTGGTTGCGCTGGGTGACCGCGAGCTTGGCCAGCGCCCGGTCGTCCAGGCCGTACTGGTGGCGGTAGCGCTGGGTGAGCAGGCCGAAGGCGCCCACCGGCCCGCGCAGGCCCACCGGGTACTGGAATTCGCCGCGCTGCGCGCCCTGCTCGGGGTTGCGCCCGGAGGATTGCGCGTCGGACGCGACCACGAACACCGTCTCGCACAGGCCGTCGCGGATCGCGGCGGCGGCGCGCGCGATGCCGCCGATGCCGGAGGTGCCGCCCAGGCCGTTGAGCTGCATCCACGACGGCGACAGGCCCAGCATCTCGCACATGTAGACGCCCCAGAAGGGGTTAGAGGTCTCGCTCATCGTCTCGGCGATCGACAGGCCGTCGATCTTCTTCGGGTCGATGCCGGTCTGTTCGACGACCTGCGCGAACACCTCGCCCGCGAGGTCGTACGAACTGCGGCCGCCCTTCAGCGTGACCTTGGTCTCGCCATAGCCGATGATGGCGATGTCCTTGCGCTTATTCATTGTGATCCCTCATGTCCGAAACCGTTCGTCATTGCTTCCTCCAGTCGTCGAATATCATCATAACCACCTTTGGCGCGGGCACCGGGGCGCCCTGCGAAACATCATCCGGGCGTTTCGCGTTTGGGACCGGTTGCGACACCAAATCGCCTTGACACCCGCGACGGGCCGAACATAGGCTCGCCCGCATGCTGACCCTCCCCTCGCTGCTGCAACGGACCGCGCGCCTGCACGGGAAGAATCCCGCGATCCTCGACCCGGAGGGCGACCTCGACTGGAGCACGTGGACCGCCCGCATCACCCGCGCCGCCGGCATGCTGCGCCACACGCTGGGGATAGCGCCCGGGGAGCGCATCGGGATCATTGCGCGCAACTGCGTGCGCCAGGCGGAGCTGATCTACGCGTGCTACTGGGCGGGCGTCGTGCCGGTGCCGATGAATTTCCGCCTCGCGCCGCCCGAGATCGCCGAACTGCTCGAGGACGCCGGCTGCAGGGCCCTGGCGCTGGAGCCGCACTTCGCGGGCCTGCTGGAAGCCGCTCCCCTGGGCCAATGGCGCAGCCGGGCCTTCATGCTGGCGGCGAGCGCCCCCGGCTCCGCCCCCTGCTACGACACGCTGCGCGATGCCGCCGCGGCCATCGCCCCCCACGACCCGGCCGAAACCGACGACGCGATCCTGCTGTACACCGGCGGCACCACCGGGCGCGGCAAGGGGGTGCGCATCTCCCACCGGAACGTCCTCGGCAACGCCCTGCAGCTGTCGCACGTCATGGCGGTGCGCCCGGAAGACAGCTACCTGCACGTGTCGCCGATGTTCCATTCGACCGACCTCAAGGCCACCTGCGTGACGATGCACGGCGGCCGGCATGTGTACCTGCCCGAGTTCACGCCGGCGGGCGTGCTGCGGGCGATCGAGGAATACCGCATCACCATCGGCAGCCTGGTCCCGACGATGATCCTGCGCATCCTGCAGGACCCGGCATTCGGCAAGCACGACATCAGCACGCTGCGCATCATCAGCTACGGCACCTCGCCCATGGCGGCCGAGTGGATCCGCCGCACGATGCAGGCCTTTCCCGGCGTGGCCATGCAGCAGGTGTACGGCCTCACCGAGACCTCCCCGGTGCTCGCGATCCTGGACGAGCACGACCACGCGAAGGCGCTGGCCGGGCGCGAGGAGATCCTGCGCGCCGGCGGCCGCCCGGTGGCGGGCACCGACGTGCGCATCGTCGGCGACGACGGCCGGGAGCTGCCCCCGGGCGAGTCCGGCGAGATCCTGGTGCGCGGCCCGCAGGTTACCGCCGGCTACCACAACCGCCCGCGCGAAACGCAGGACGCGTTCAAGGACGGGTGGTTCCGCACCGGCGACGTGGGGCGCCTGGACGCCGAGGGGTACCTCTTCGTGCTCGACCGCAAGAAGGACATGATCATCACCGGCGGCGAGAACGTGTACACCTCGGAAGTCGAGGCCGCGATCTACCAGCACCCCGGCGTGCACGAGGTGGCGGTGATCGGCATTCCGGACGAACGCTACGGCGAGGCGCTGTGCGCGGTGATCGTGCCCGCGCCGGGCTGCACGCTCACGCAGGAGGAAATCGTCGCGCACTGCCGCGGCCGCATCGGCGGCTACAAGATCCCGCGGCGGGTGAGGTTCGTTGCCGCCTTGCCCAAAAGCGCGATGGGCAAGATACTCAAGCAGGAACTGCGCAGGACCACCCTTTAGGAGAGACGGCATGAAACCCGGACTGACGGCAGGCATGAAGAAAACCGTGCGCGTGGTGGTCGACACCGACCGCACCATCGGATTCATGGGCGAGGCGCTGCGCGTGTACGCCACGCCGATGATGGTCCGCGACGTCGAGATCACCTGCAAGGACTTCCTTGGCGAGTACCTTTCCCCCGAGGAGAACTCGGTGGGCGCGCGCGTGGAGATCGACCACCTCGGCCCGACGCTGCGCGACATGTGGGTGGACGTCACCGCGACGGTCACCGGGATCGAGGGCCGCCGCGTGAACTTCGAGGTCGAGGTGCGCGACGTGCTGGACCTCGTCGGCAAGGCCAAGCACACCCGCTTCATCGTCGACCTGGCCAAGCAGAAGGAAAGGCTCGACGCCAAGGCCGCCAAGGTCGCCGCGCTTGGCAAGTAGCCCCCTCCCCGGAGCCCCACGATGAGCGCAGACGCCCCCAGGACCGCCGCGGCCGGCAGCAAGATGGTGCCGCTGTACTGCAACCAGTGCGTGTGCGGCCCGGACCTGTTCAAGGTCGAGGTGAAGGACGGCGTGGCGCTGCGCATGACGCCGAACTTCGACCTCGAGGGCGTGCATCCCGCGGGCGGGCGCGTCTGCGTGAAGGCCTACGGCCTGGTACAGAAAACCTACAACCCGAACCGGATCACGCAGCCGCTCAAGCGCACCAACCCGAAGAAGGGCAAGGAGCACGACCCGGGCTTCGTGCCGGTCTCGTGGGACGAGGCGCTCGACATCGTGGCCGGCAAGTTGAACGAGATCCAGGCCAAGGGCATGCGCGACGAGGAAGGCTATCCGCGCCTGGCCGCGAGCTTCGGCGGCGGCGGCACGCCGACCCGCTACATGGGCACCTTCCCGGCCTTCCTGTCGGCCTGGGGCGTGATCGACCAGGGCTACGGCTCCGGCCAGGGCGCGAAGTGCTTCCACTCGGAACACCTCTACGGCGAGTTCTGGCACCGCGCCTTCACGGTGGTCACGGATTCGCTCAACTGCGATTACGTCATCAACTTCGGCAGCAACCTCGAGGCCTCGGGCGGGGTCTCGGGCGTCTGGCGCCAGGCGGACGCGCGCTCGCGCGGCCTGAAGCGCGTGCAGGTCGAGCCGCACCTGTCGGTGACCGGCGCGCTGTCGGGCGAATGGGTGCCGATCAAGCCCAAGACCGACCCGGCCTTCATGTACGCGCTGATCCACCGCATCGTGCTGGAGCGCAACTGGCGCGAAGTCTGCGACGTGAGGTTCCTGCAGGAAGACACCAATTCGCCCTACCTGGTGGGCCCGCACGGCTATTTCATGCGCGACGGCGCGAGCGGCAAGCCCCTGATCTGGGACCTCGCCGACGCCAAGGCCAAGCCCTACGACGGCGCGATCGCGGATGCGGCCATGGAAGGCGCGTACACGGTCTCCGGCTACGAGGAAGGCCCGGACGGCGAACGCTGGGTGCACGCGCAGGCCGAAGCCAAGCCGTCCTTCGAGCTCATGCGCGAGCACATCCGCCAGTACACGCCCGAGTGGGCGGCGGCCGAGTGCGACGTGCCGGTCGAAACCATCCGCCGCGTGGCCGACGAGTTCGTCGCGCACGCGAAGATCGGCGCCACGATCACGATCGAAGGCGTGACCCTGCCCCACCGCCCCGTGGGCGTGATGCTCGGCAAGGGCGTGAACAACGGCTGGGGCGGCTACCAGGCCATGTGGGGTCGCACGATGCTCGCGTGCCTCGTCGGCGCGCTGGAGGTGCCCGGAGGCACGATGGGCACCAAGGTGCGCCTGAACCGCCCGGCGGACAACCGCCTGAAGAGCGCCAAGCACGGCGAGGACGGGTTCATGACCTACCCGTTCAATTCCACGAAGAAGGACGAGTGGCAGTCGAAGCCCCACATCCGCAACGCGTACAAGATGCTGGTGCCGCTGGCGGCGAACTCGCCCTGGTCCGCGGCGCTGGGCCCCGCCCACCTGCCGTGGCTGTTCCAGCACAAGGCGCCCAAGCCCTGGCCGCGCCAGACGCTGCCCGACATGTGGATCTGCTACCGCACCAACCCGGCGATCTCTTCGTGGAACGCCCCCGAGGTGGCCAAGCGCATCGCCGAGTTCCCGTTCACGCTCGCGTTCGGCTACACCCAGGACGAATCGAACTGGATGGCCGACGTGATCCTGCCGGAGGCGACCGACCTCGAAAGCTGGCAGATGTCGCGCATCGGCGGCACCGGCTCGGCCGAGCAGTTCTGGCACCACCAGGGCTGGGCGCTGCGCCAGCCGGCGGTCAAGCCTGCCGGCGACTGCATGGACATGACCGACATCTCCACCGAACTGGCCAGGCGCACCGGCTTGCTGAAGAAATACAACGAGGCGATCAACCGCGGCTCGGCGGCGATGGCGCTGCGCGGCGAGGGCTACGACTACGCGCTGGATCCCGAAGTGCCGCACGGCGCCAAGGAGATCTGGGACGCGGTGGCGAAGGCCGCCAGCCACGAGGTCTCGGGCGGCACCGAAATCCACGGCATCGACTGGTTCAGCGAGAAGGGCTTCATGATCCGGCCGTTTTCGCAGCTGGAGTGGTACCTGTACCCGCGCATGAAGGAACAGGGCCTGCGGTTCGAGATGCCCTACCAGGAGCGCATCAAGCGCCACGGCGAGCAGCTCGAGCGGCGCCTGCACGAAATCGGCATCGAGTGGTGGAACCCGCAGCTGAAGGAGTACGAGGCGCTGCCCGGGTATCTCGCCTTCCCGGACATCTGGGAGAACTACGCCGCCGAACTGGGGCGCGACCCCAAGGATTTCCCGCTCTGGGCGCTGACTTCGCGCAGCATGCAGTACGCGTGGGGCGCCAACGTGGGACTGCCGCTGATCCGCGAGGTGGCGCAGAACGTCTCCGGCCACGACGGCGTGATCATCAACCGCGCCACCGCGAAGAAGCTCGGCATTGCCGACGGCGACGCGATCGTGCTCGAATCGGCCAGCGGCATCACGCGCGGCCGCGCCACGCTGCGCGAGGGCATCCGGCCCGACACCGTGCTGCTGATCGGCCAGTTCGACCACTGGGCCACGCCCGTGGCCAAGGATTTCGGCGTGGCGAGCCTGAACTCGCTCACCGACCTCGCCGTGTCGCTGACCGACGCCACCGGCAGCGGCGCGGACATCATGCGCGTCTCGGTGAAAAAGGCGCGCGCATGAACCTCAACAACCTCAAGCCCGACGGCTCCATGCCCGCCAAGCGCTACGGCATGATCGTGGACCTCAACCGCTGCGTCGGCTGCCAGACCTGCACCATCGCCTGCAAGCACTCCAACGACACGCCGCCCGGTGTGCAGTGGCGCCGCGTGCTGGACGTGGAGCAGGGACGCTTTCCCGACGTGGAGCGCCTGTTCCTCGTGACCGGCTGCCAGCACTGCGCCGAGCCCTCCTGCGTGCCGGTCTGCCCGACCGGCGCCACGCGCCAGCGCGCCGACGGCCTGGTGACGATGGACTACGACCTGTGCATCGGCTGCGCTTCGTGCGCGGTGGCCTGCCCCTACCAGGCGCGCACCATCGTGCACGAAAAAGAGGGCTACTACGCCGGCGGCCAGACCGCGCAGGAAAAGAAGACCACCCACGAGGACCGCTACGGCGTGGCCAACAAGTGCACGTTCTGCGTGGAGCGCATCGACACGGCCGCGGTCACCGGCCGCGTGCCCGGCGTGGACCCCGAGGTCACGCCGGCCTGCGCGACCTCGTGCATCACCCAGGCGATCCGCTTCGGCGACTTCGCCGATCCGGCGAGCACCGTGTCGATACTTGCGAAAGACAGCCGCTCGTTCCAGATGCACGCCGAGCTCGGCAACGACCCGCAGATCAAGTACCTCTACGAGGTGCCCCGGTCGACGCCGGGGCGCGCGGCCGACCCGGACGACCTCGAGGACGAGCGCCAGTCGGACCCGACCAACCCGCTGGTGGGCAAGCGCCAGGCGTTCTGGGACTACCGGGCGGCGATGAACTTCATCCTCGGCGGCATGGCCTCGGGCCTGATGGTCGCCGCATGGTTCGCCCATGCGGTGGGCCTGCTCGCGCCGGAAGGCCTGCGCAGGATCACGGCCGTCGCGGCGGCGGTGATGGCGGTGGGCCTGTTCTTCGTGTTCCTCAAGATCGGGCGCAAGCTCCGGTTCCTGTTCGTGCTGCTGCGGCCGCAATCGTCGTGGATGACGCGGGAAACCTGGTGCGTGGCCGTGATCTACCCGGCCCTGGCGGTGAGCTACGCGTGGCCGCAGTACCTGCACGAAGCCCTGGCCCTGCTGGCGCTGGCCGCGGCGGGGTTCCTGCTCTGCCAGGCGCGCATCCTCTATGCGTCCAAGGGAATCCCGGCGTGGCGCGCGCCGCTGATCCCCGCCATGGTGATCGCGAGCGGCCTCGCCGAAGGCCTCGGGCTCCTCGCCATCCTCTCCCTCTCCGCAACCATGCAGGTGGCGCCGGTCATCGTCCTCGCCCCGGCGGGATTGCTGCTCGTGATCATCAATACCTGGGCATGGCGCTGCTATGTGGACAGCGCAAAGGCGGCCGGCATCGGACCACTCGCGCGCCTGGACCTCGCCGCGGCTTCGCCGTGGATCCATGCGACCGGGCACGCCGTCCCGCTGACGATGTACCTGCTCTGCCTCGCGGTCGCCCCCCTCGCGCAGCCGTTCGCCGCGCTGGCGGGCGCCGGCGCAGTCATCGGCGGCGCGCTGTGGAAATTCGTCGTGATCACCCGGGCCTGCCACCAGCAGGGCTTTGCCATCCCGATGCAGCCGCAGCGCGGCTCCGGCAAGCGGGCCGCGCCGGAGCGATTCGCCTTGCCCTGACCGATCCCAACGTACGGCTTTCCATACCGGTCGCCAGAACCGGGCATAAAACAGGAGACATGCCATGAACGTTTTCAGGACCGCCGCCACGGCGCTGCTTGCCGCGCTTGCGCTTCACGCCTCGCCCCCGGCGCTGGCGCAGCAAGCGCCCTTCCCGTCCAAGCCGGTGCGCATCATCGTGCCCTACCCGGCCGGCGGCAGCACCGACGTGCTTGCGCGGGCGCTGGCCAACGAGCTCGGCCCGGTCTGGAAGCAACCCGTGGTGGTGGAGAACATCGGCGGCGCCAGTTCGATCATCGGCACCGAACGGGTGGCCGCGTCCGCGCCCGACGGGCACACCCTGCTGTTCACCATCGACCCGACCGTGGTCGGCAACCGGTTCCTGTTCAAGAAGCTGCCCTACGACCCGGACAAGAGCCTCGCCCCGGTCACCATCGTCGCGCGCTCCGGCAACTTCATCATCGTGCACCCTTCGTTCCCCGCGAACACGATGCGCGAAATGGTGGAGCTCGTGCGCCGCTCGCCCGGCAAGGTCGCCTACAGTTCCTACGGGGTAGGCTCGCACTCCCAGCTGGTGTTCGAGACGATGGCCAGGCGCGAGGGCCTTCAGTTCCTGCACGTGCCTTACAAGGGCATCGCGCCCTCTACCCAGGCCGTGGTCGCCGGGGAGGTGCAGCTGTCGATCGGCAGCCCCGCGGCGACGGGCGCGATGGTGAAGGGCGGCCGCCTGCGGGCCATAGCGATCACCGGGCCGAACCGCGCGAAGCGCTTCCCCGATGTGCAGACCGCGACCGAAGGCGGGTTTCCCTACGCGAAGGCCATCATCTGGTTCGGCCTGTTCGCCCCGGGCGGCGCGGACCCGAAGCTGGTCGAGCGGATCTACCAGGACGTGACCGCGGTCGCGAAGCGCCCCGACTTCACGGAAAAGCACATCGACTCGCTCAGCCTGGAGCTCGTCGCCAGCACGCCGGCGGAAACCGCGGCGACGATCCGCGACGACGTGGAGCACATCGGCGAGATGGTCAAAGCGGCCGGGGTTCAGCCGGAATAGCCCCGCGCGCGCGCCGCTGCGGCCGGCCGTTGCGGTCGTAGCCGCGCGTCTGCAGCACCGGGATGCTGGCAAACAGCAGGTCGCGCAGCCATTTGTTGCCCGGGTCGTTGTTGACGCTGCGGTGCCAGTGGAGGTTCACCTGGAACGTAGGCGGCACGAAGGGTAGCGGCACCTGGGTCAGGCCGCGCTGGGTGGTGATGAAATCGGCCAGCGCCTGCGGCACGATGGCCACCACGTCGGTGCTGGCCACGATCACCGGCACGCTCATGAAGTGCGGGGTGTGCAGCACCACGGTCCGCCGGATGCGCCGGCTGCGGAAGAACTTCTCCAGCACCTCCTGGCTGCGCCCGCCGGCCTCGATGACCACGTGGCGCAGCGCGGTGAACTGCTTCATGGTGAGCCGGGCGCCGGCCAGCGGATGGCCGCTGCGCATGATGCAGGCGAACGAATGCAGCCCCACGCGGCGGTGCAGGTACTCGCCGGTGCGGATGTCGGGAAAGTACCCGGCGGCAAGGTCCACCTTCCCGGAGTCCATGGCCTCCTCGAGCTGGCGGGGCGGCAGCGAGACCGAGCGCAGCGTCACCCCGGGCGCGGCGGCCGCGATGCCCTGCAGCGCCAGCGGCAGGTAGATCCCCTCGCCGATGTCGGACAACGCGAGGCGGAATTCGCGCGTCGAGGTGGCCGGGTCGAATTCGGGCTTCACGAACAGGCCCGATTCGACCGCCTCCAGGATGCCGCGCACCGGCTCGTAAAGCGCGCGCGCCCGGGTGGTGGGCTCCATGCCGCGCGGCGTCTTCACGAACAGCGGATCCTGCAGGATGCGCCGCAGGCGGCCCAGCGCAGTGGACAGGCCCGGCTGGCTCATGCGCAGGCGCAGCGCGGCCTGCCCCACGCTGCGGGTGTCGAACACCGCGAGGAAGGCCGCGAGCAGCTTCAGGTCGAGGTTGTGCATATCTTCATCGCAAATCGAGATAATGAAAATAAAGTCTATTGCATTGAGCGATACAAGTCGAACGGGTAGCATGCCGTCTCCATTGGAGAAGCCATGAACCCGACCACCGCGTCCTCCCTCAGCGAGCCGCTCGCCTGGCCCGAAGGCGGCGTTGCCCGCGTGCCGTTCCGCGTGTTCTCGGACGCCGAGATCTATGCCCTGGAGCAGGAAAGGATCTTCCGCGGCCCGATCTGGAACTTCCTGTGCATGGAAGCCGACGTGGCCAGGCCCGGCGACGTGCGCACCACCTGGGTGGGCGAGACGCCGGTGGTGGTTACGCGCGACCAGGACGGCAAGCTCCACGCCATGGTCAACCGCTGCGCCCACAAGGGCGCCCTGGTGTGCCTGAAGCAGAAGGAGAACCGCGAGTCGCTGACCTGCGTCTACCACGCGTGGAACTACAGCCTCGACGGGAAGCTCCAGTCGGTGGCCTTCCGCAACGGCCTGAAGGGCAAGGGGGGCATGCCCGAGGACTTCGATCCCTCGAAGCACCGCCTGCAGCCCCTGCGCGTGGCGACCTTCTGCGGCCTAGTGTTCGGGACGTTTTCGGAGGAGACCGAGCCGCTGGAGGACTACCTCGGCGCGCCGATGGCGAAATTCATCGCGCGCAACCTCGGCCGGCCGCTCAAGGTCCTCGGCGTGCACAGCCAGATGATCCACAACAACTGGAAGCTGTACGCCGAGAACGTGCGCGACTCGTACCACGCGACATTGCTGCACACCTTCTACACCACCTTCAAGGTCAACCGCCTCGACATGGACGGCGGCATCATCCTGTCGGACAAGAAGTGGCACCACATCAGCTACACCAAGCGCGCCACGCTGCAGGCCGAGAAGGAGTACGAGACCGTGCACGCCGGGCAGTACCAGTCGCAGCTCGCCGGGCCGGAGCTGCTGCGCGCCTGGGACGAGTTCGACGACGGCATCACGCACAGCATCCAGACCGTGTTCCCGACGCTGGTGGTGCATTTCACGCTGAACTCGCTCGCGGTGCGCTACTTCGTGCCGCGCGGCGTCGACAAGACCGAGCTCTACTGGGTGTTCCTCGGCTACGAGCGCGACGACGCGGCCCAGCAGCGGATGCGCGTGATGCAGGGCAACCTGACCGGCGCCGCGGGCCTCGTGTCCCTGGAGGACGGCTGCATCAACGAGTTCGTGCAGCGCGGCACGCACGGCAGCCCGGACGAGGAGGCCTTCATCGAGATGGGCGGCAAGGTGGCCGAATCGAACGAGTCCTCGCGCGCCACCGAAGCTTCGGTGCGCGGGTTCTGGCACGGCTACCGCAACATCATGGGGTTCAACTGAGATGGCGGCGCAACTGAAGGACGCGGCGCAGGTCGATTCGGCCACCTGGTTCCGCGTGGCGAATTTCCTCGCCGACTACGCCCACCGCCTCGACGACGGCCTGATCGACGACTGGACCGGGTTCTTCACGCAGGACGCGGTCTACCAGGTGACCACGCGCGAGAACTTCGAGGCCGGCTATCCCATCGGCATCATGCTGTGCGAAGGGCGCGGCATGATGGAGGACCGCGTGCTCGCGCTGAAGACCGCCAACGTGTTCGAGCCGCACACCCACTGCCACATCCTCGGGCGGCCCGACCTGCGGCCCGCGCCGGACGGCACCATCGCCGCGCGCTCCAACTTCAGCGTCTACCGGACGATGGAGAGCGGTGCGACGGAACTGTTCGCGCTCGGCAAGTACCTCGACCGCATAGTGTTCGAGGGCGGCCAGCCCAGGTTCAGGGAGCGCCGCGTGATCCTCGACTCGCGCTGCATTGACGTGCTGATGGTGTTCCCGCTCTGAACGCGGGCGGGCCCGGCCTCAGGGATTGTCGGCGATGTGCTTTTCCAGGGCCTTGAAGAACCGCCCGACCATGTACTTCGCGACGCCCGACAGCACGCGCTGGCCGACGCCTGCCACCACGCCGCCGACCTCCGCGCTGCCCGCATAGCGCAGCAGCGTTTCGTTGTCGCCCTTCGGTTCGAGGTCGAAGGCCGCGCTGCCTTTCATGAAGCCGATGGATCCCTGCCCCTCGACCGCCAGCACGTAGTGCGCGGGCTCCTGCTTCTCGGTGATAGCGACGCTGCCCATGTATTCGCCGGAGACGTTGGCGACCTGGAGCTTCAGGCCCATCTCGTAGCGGTCGTCGCCCAGCGCGCGAACGGTGTTGCAGCCCGGGATGGTCTTCGCGAGCACGTCCGGGTCGTTGAGCAGCTTCCACAGGGCCTGCTGCCCCACCTTCAGCGCCTGCTCTCCCTTGAGTTCGAGCGCCATGTCAGGTCCTGCACCAGCAGTCGGGCCGCACGCGGAAGACCTGCTTCGCGGTGCCGCCGAGCACGGCCTGCCGCTCGGATTCCTGCATGTGCGCCGCGTGGACCAGCTTCTGCGGCTCGAGGTCGCCGATGGGAAACGGCATGTCGGAACCGAGCATGATCTTCCCGGGGCCCGCCTTGCCTGCGAGGAATTCGAAGGCGTCGCGGTCGAACACGACCGAGTCGAAGTACAGCGCCTCGAACCCCTTGCGCGGGTCGGCGTACTTGCCCTGGGCGATCGTGAAGTTGCGCGCGAGGCGCCCCAGCACGTAGGGCAGCGCGGCGCCGCCGTGCGAGATCACCAGCTTCACGCCGGGATACTTGACGAGGTGGCCCGAGTGCAGCAGGCGCGCCACCGCGATCGACGTGTCGGCGACGCGCCCGATGGCGTTCACCAGGTCGTAGTCGGCCAGGCGCGGCTCGCCGCACAGGAACATCGGGTGCAGGAACACGCCGGCCTTGAGGTCCGAGGCCGCCTGCCAGAAGGGATCGAGGCCGGGCGAGTCGAGGTTGCCGCCCTGCCCGTTCGGCAGCGTGCCGATCATGATGCCGCCGAAGCCCGCTTCCATCGCCTCGCCGAGCACCTGTGCGGCGAGCTTTCCGTCCTGCAAGGGCACGGTGGCGAGCGGCGTGAAGCGCGTTTCCGCCTGCAGCGAATCCCGCATGCACGTGTTGATGAAGCGGCTCCACGCAAGGCCCTCCGCGGCCGGGAGCTCGTAGCCGAAGCTGTCCAGCCAGCCGCCGACCAGCTGGTGGTCGATGCCGTTCTTGTCCATCCACGCGCGCCGGTGGTCGAGGTCGGACAGGTTGGGCGAAATCGGGCGCGTCAGCTCGCCGCCCGGAAACTGCATGCGGAAGGCCTTGTCCTCGCGCTTGAGGGTGACGCCGGGAAATGCCCTGTGCTCCGCGTCGAAGCGCTCGTACAGGAGCCTGGGGAGGTAATGCGCATGGATGTCGATGATCATCGTGCCTGCCTGTTGTCGGGTTGATCCGGGTTTGGTTGATTCGATTCGAGCCGGGCTGCGGCGGCGCGGCCGGCGATCCGGCCGTACACGAGCGCGCGCAGCACGGCCACGGCGTTGGGGGCGGTGCCATAGAAGTGTCCCGTCATTTCGCCGGCTGCATACAGCCCGGCAATCGGGCCGTCCGGGCCGAGCACCCGCGCTTCGGTGTCCGTCGCCACGCCGCCGAACGTGTATGCGATTGCGCCGATGAGCGGATAGGCGAGGTAAGGCTGCACGGACAATGCCCGCGCCCAGTTCGATTTCGGCGGCGCGAGCCCCGCTGCCGCGGCCAGCCCGTCGGCGCGCGTGGCGTCGAAGCCGGCAGGATCGGCGGTGCAGGCGGCGTTGTAGGCGGCGACGGTGTCCGCCAGACCCTGCGGCGCGATGCCGGCCAGCGCCGCCAGTTCCCCGAGCGTGCCGGCTTCGATCGGCGGCACTTCGGAACGGATCGCGCGCTCGTGCCCGGCGATGTCCCTGAGGCGCGCGTCGAGGATCGCCCAGGCCTTGCGGCCCGGCGCCGCGAAGTGGATGGCGCGGGAATACTCCTCCCAGGTCTCGTGCACGAGGCCGCGGCCTTCGTCGAACATCCGCCGTCCGCTCCGGTCCACCACGATTCCGTACGGATAAACGAGGACCACCGGCGCCGGGCCGGTGCTCCGCGGGTCGACCGGCTCGCTGTGCATTCCGCCCCAGTCGCCGGAGACCGAGGCGCCGGCGTCCAGCGCCATGCGGATGCCTTCGCCCGCATTGAAGCCCGACCCCTTCGAGATCGGCACGAGGCTCTCGCCGCCGGGCCCGAAATGCTCACGCAGCATCGCGCCGTTGCCCTGGAAACCGCCGCTGGCGAGCACCACCGCCTGCGCCCGGGCCCGGCAGGCGATGCCGCCGTCGGTGGTCGCTTCGACGCCGGAGATTTCGCCTGCCGGCCCGCGCACGAGGCGCTCCGCACGGCAGCCGTAGTGGAATTCGACGCCCGCGGACCTTGCCGCTCGCGCGAGGGCCGCGACGATCGCGGCGCCGCCGCCCACGGGCTGGATGCGCGGCGGCCCGGAGCTGAGGTAGTAGCCGGGAGAATGGAATGCGACGCCGTGCTGTGCGAGCCAGGCCAGGGTCGGCACGGCGTCCTCCGCCAGGCGGCGGAAATAGGCGCGCTCGCCGCGCCCGCCGCTGGCGGCCATCATGTCGTCCTCGAAGCCGGGCGCCAGCTCCGCGGCCGACCTGAGGCGCATATTGGAGGGGCTCCAGCGCGACCCGCCGCCGCACTCCGCCTCCGGCGCGCGCTCCAGCACCGCTATGCGCGCGCCCGGCGAGGCTTCCGCCGCGGCAAGGGCCGCGGCGAGCCCCGCCGCGCCATGCCCGACCACCGCGATGTCACAGGATAACGCTTGCATCGCGGCTTGCATCAATCGGGCAGGCGGGGCGCCTCAGTTCGCCTTGATGTTGGCGTCCTTCACCAGCTTGGCGTTCGACACCACCTCTTCGCGCAGCAGCGCGTCGAACGCCTCCGGCGTGAAGATGCGCACGTCCTGGTTCAGGCTGGCCCAGCGCGCCTTGATCTCGGGCGAGTTGAGCGCCTTGACCGTCTCCGTGTGCAGCTTGTTGACGATGTCGCGCGGCGTCTTCGACGGCACGCCCATGCCCACCCAGAACGGCTGCGCGGAATTCGGCACGCCGGCCTCCTCGGTGGTGGGCAGGTCGGGCTGGGTGGACGTGCGGTGCCTGGAGCTCACCGCCAGCGCGCGCAGCCGCGAGTCCTTGACCATGGGCATCACGTTGCCGATCGGGCAGAAGCAGTAGTCGACGCGGCCGCTCAGCACGTCGGTGAGCGCCTCGGGCGTGCCCTTGTAAGGCACCGAAAGCACGTCGATGCCCGCGCTCAGCCGGAAGCGCTCGGTGGTCAGGTGGGTTGCGCTGCCGGCGCCGATCACCGCCGCATTCATCTTGCCGGGATTCGCCTTGGCCGCCGCGATCAGGTCCTTCACGGACTTGATGTCGCGGTCGCCACGCACGGCCAGCGCATTCGCGATGTCCGCGAGCATGGTGATTCCAGAGAGGTCCTTGAGCGTGTCGTAGGGCAGGTTCGGCACGGTCGAGGGCGTCACGGTCCACGAAGAGGACATGACCAGGAGCGTGTACCCGTCCGGCTCGGCCTTGGCGACCACGTTCATGGCGATGCTGCCGCTGCCGCCGGGACGGTTTTCCACGACGAAGGTCTGCCCGGTCTGCGCGCTCAGGCTGGCGGCGATCGCCCGCGCGGTGATGTCGGTGCCGCTGCCGGGCGGCAGCCCGACGACCACGCGCACCGGCTTGGTGGGCCATGCCTGGGCGAACGCGCTGCCGGCCACCATGCAAAGCGCGGCCAGCGCACCCAGCAACTGTACGGATTTATTCATTGGGTCTTGCCTCCTTGTAGTTGTGTCCAGATCGCGAGCGGCGTCATAGGCAACTCGTCGATCGATGCCCCGAGGGGCGCGAGGGCGTCGTTGATCGCACTCGCGATCGCCGCGGGGGCGCCGAGATACCCGGCCTCCCCCGAGCCCTTCTGCCCGAACTCGGTCAGCGGCGACGGCGTGCAGTGGTCGACGATGTCGATCCCCGGCACCTCCAGCGCGCTGGGCATAAGGTAATCCATGAAGGTCTGGCTGGCGAGTTGCCCGTTGTCGCTGAACGCGAATTTCTCGTACAGCGCCGCCCCGATGCCGTGCGCGATGCCCCCGTAGGTCATGCCGTGCACGATGTCCGGGTTGATCATCGTGCCGCAGTCGTGGCCGCACAGGTAGCGCCTGATCTTCGGCTGCGCGGTGGCCGGGTCGATCTCGACCAGCACGAGGTGCGCCTCGAACGAGTAGCACGGGTACATCTGGATGCGCCCGTCCGCCGTGGGCAGGCCGCCGCCGGTGGGCACCTCCCAGACGAACTTGGCCTGCAGGCCGGGCTCCAGGCCCGGCGGCAGCTTGTGGAACTTGCGGTGCGCGATCTCCACGAGCTGGTCCCAGGACAGCGACTTCTTGGCGTCGCCCTTGGCGGAGATGCTGCCGTCGCGATACTCGAGGGATTCCTGTGCGACGCCGAGGTTGTGCGCCGCGATCGCCATCAGCGCCGCCTTGACCTTCTTCGCCGCGCCGGCCGCGGCGCCGCCGAGCATGATCGCCATCCGGCTGCCCACCGGGCTGTTCGAGGGCAGGGCGTTGAGCGAATCGGCGTGCACCACGCGGATCGTGTCGGGGTCGCGCTCGAGGATCTCGCCGAGGACGGTCGCCACCAGCGTCTCGTGGCCCTGGCCCGAGGTCGAGGTGTTCATGACGCCGGTGACAGCGCCGGAGATGTCGACGCGCACCAGGCACGAATCCATCCAGGTCGTGGTCTCGTTCTTCGGGTTGAACAGGGGCTCGAACGCCGAGTTGCCGCCCGAAGGCTCGAGGCAGGTGGCGATGCCCACGCCGGCCAGGCGCCCCGCCTTGCGGGCCGCGTCGCGCTCGGCGACCAGCGCGGGGAAATCGGCCGCGCGCAACGCCTTGTCGAGGACCGTGTGGTAATCGCCGCTGTCGTAGGTCGAGCCGCTGGGGATCAGGTACGGGAACTGGTCCCGGGTGATGAAGTTCTTCCTGCGCAACTCCACCCGGTCCATGCCGAGGTGGCGCGCGACACGGTCGATCGCGGTTTCCAGCGCGTAGTTGGTCGGCGACTGGCCGAAGCCGCGCACGGCCTCCTGCGCGGTCTTGTTGGTCAGCACCGAGATCGGCTCGTACTCGACGCTGGTGATGCGGTACGGCCCGACGATCGCGCCCACGGGCTTGCCGAGCTGCAGCGGCGAGCGGCCCGCATAGGCGCCCACGTCGTCCAGGGCCCGGATCTTGAGCGAGTGGATGGTGCCGTCGGTGTCGAACGCGACCTGCATGTCGAAGATGCGGTCGGGACCGTGCATGTCGCCGCCACGCATGTTCTCGAGGCGGTCCTCGATGAAGCGCACCGGCATGCCCAGCTTCTTCGCGAGGTAGCCGACCAGCACCGTGTGCTTGATGCCGCGCTTCACGCCGTAGCTGCCGCCCACGTCCACGTCGAAGTGCACGCGCACCGCGTTGCCGGGCAGGCGCAGCGCGCGGGCCAGCTGGTCCGGGTACTTGGGCATCTGGATCGAAGCCCAGACGTCGAGCAGCCCGGTGCCCGGGTCCCATTGCGCGGCGATTCCGAAGGTCTCGATCGGCACGGTCGCGCTGCGGCCCCAGCGGGCACGGAAGGCGAGCTTGTGCTGCGCCTTGGCGAAATCGGCTTCTACCGGGCCCCAGGTGAAGGTGCGCCGGTACAGCACGTTGCTGCCGTGGTCCGGGTGCACGAGCACCGCACCGGGCAGGATCGCCTTCTCCGGGTCGAGGATGTAGTCGGTCGGCTCGTAGTCGATCTCGATGCGTTCGGCCGCGTCCTCGGCCAGCGCACGCGAGTCTGCCACCACGGCCACCACCCATTCGCCCGCATAGCGCACTACGCCGCGCGCGAGCGGATAGCGTGCGACCTTGGGCGCGTCGACGCCCACATACAGCGGGTCCACGTTGGCGCAGAGCTCCTCGCCGGTCAGCGCGTAGTGCACGCCGGGCAGCGCCAGCGCCTTGTCCGTGCGGATCGCCTTGATGCGCGCCGATGCGTGGGGGCTCGTGACCAGAGCGACGTGCTTCATGCCGGGCAGCGCGATGTCCGCCACGTAGTGGCCGCGGCCGGTGACGAACCGCGGGTCTTCCTTGGTCCGGCGCCTGGTGCCGATGTAACGGTAGTTGCCCGGCTGCGCGCTCATTTGGCACCCTTCGCGAGGTTGCCCGCCGCAAGCTGCACGGCATCGACGATCTGCTGGTATCCCGTGCAGCGGCACAGGTTGCCGCCGATCGCGTCGCGGATCTCGGCCTCGCTCGGCTGCGGGTTGGATTCGAGCAGCGCGTGCGAGGCCACGATCATGCCGGGCGTGCAGTAGCCGCACTGCAGGCCGTGGGCCTCGCAGAACGCGTCCTGCAGCACGCTCGGGGTGCCGTCGGGTCGCGCGAGCCCCTCGATCGTCGTCACGGAGCAGCCGTCGAGCTGCACCGCGAACATGAGGCAGGAGCGCACGGGCGCGCCATCGAGGATCACGGAGCAGGCGCCGCAGATGCCGTGCTCGCAGCCCACGTGCGTGCCGGTGAGCCGCAGCGTGTCGCGCAGGAAGTCGACCAGCGTGAGGCGCGAGGGCACCTCGGCCGCATGCGCCTTGCCATTGACCGTGATCGACACCGGATACAGTTTTTCGCTCATTTGGCGCCCTTTCCGGCCGCGTCTTCCGCGGCGGCTTTCAGCACGCGCATGGCCAGCATGCGCGCCAGGAACCTGCGGTATTCGGCCGTCGCGTGCAGGTCGCCGTCGGGGTCGATCAGGCCGGCCACCGCCACTGCCGCATCCTCGATCAGCATGTCGTCGAGCACCTTGCCTTCAAGCATCGCGCCGATTTCGGGCAGCGCATGCGGGAACGGCGAGGCGCCGCCGATGCCCAGCGCGGCCCGGACGCATTTGCCGTCGGCGTCGAGCGCGACCTGCGCGCAGGCCGACACCAGCGCGAAGTCGCCGTGGCGGATGCTGACCTCCTCGAACGAGCACCCCACGCGCGGCGCATCCCACACCGGGAAGCGGATCTCGGCGAGGCACTGCTCCGGCGCGATCGCGGTCACCATCGGAGCAAAGAAGAACTCGCGGGCCGCGACCTCGCTCCGGCCCGAGGTGTCCTGCAGCACCAGCGTCGCGTCGAGCACGCAGGCCACCAGCGGGATTTCGGCGGACGGGTCGGCATGCACGACGGAGCCGCCCACCGTGCCGCGGTTGCGGGTCTGCACGTGGCCGACCCACTTGAGCGCGCGGTTCATCAGCGGCAGGCTGCGCACGGCGTCGGCATTGCGTTCGATCACGCACTGGCGCACGGCAGCGCCAACCACCAGCGCGTCGCCGCGCAGCTCGACGTGCTTCAATTCCTCGAGCCGGTTGATGTCGACCAGCCAGGCGGGCCGGGCGAGGCGCATGGCCATCATCGGGACGAGGCTCTGTCCGCCGGCGATGAGCTTGGCGTCGCCGCCATGCTCGGAGAGCAGTTCGCAGGCCTCGGCCAGCGTGGAAACCCTGGTGTATTCGAAGGGAGCGGCTTTCATAGGCTGCAATTATCCCGGATTGCGGGGGCGCCGGCCGCACTTCGGGGCCGGTCCGAGCGAAACACTCGCGCACGGGCGGCCGTCCGGCCCGGGGACGGGTGGCGCTGCCCGTGCAAATGCCGGAAAATGTGCGCTCCCTTCCCGTACCGGCCCCCGAAATGACCGCTGCCCGCACCGCAGTCCCCGCTTCGATCGACGACACCCTGAAGCTCCTCACCTCGGCCGATTACGTCGCCGACCGCAGCCTCGCGACCTCGGTGTTCCTCGCACTGGCCATGAAGCGCCCGCTGTTCCTGGAGGGCGAGGCCGGCGTGGGCAAGACCGAGATCGCCAAGGTGATGGCCGCCTCGCTGGGGCGCGAGCTGATCCGCCTGCAGTGCTACGAGGGGCTCGACATCGCCCAGGCGGCCTACGAGTGGAACTACTCGCGCCAGATGATCGAGATCCGGCTGGCCGAGGCCGCGGGCGAGAAATCGAAGGAAAAGCTCGCCGCCGACATCTTCTCCGAGAAATTCCTGATCAAGCGTGCGTTGGCGCGGGCCCTCGAGGGCAAGCCCGGCAAGGCGCCTGTGCTGCTGATCGACGAACTGGACCGCACGGACGAGCCGTTCGAGGCCTACCTGCTCGAAGTGCTGTCCGATTTCCAGATCACGATTCCCGAGACCGGCACGCTCAAGGCGGTGGAGCCGCCGATCGTGGTGATCACCTCGAACCGCACGCGCGAGATCCACGACGCGGTGAAGCGCCGCTGCCTCTACCACTGGGTCGACTACCCCGATGCCGCGCGCGAGCTCGACATCCTGCGCCGCAAGGCGCCCAAGGCGGCCGAGAACCTGTCGCGCGAGATCGTGGCCTTCGTGCAGCGGCTGCGCAGCGTGGACCTGTTCAAGCTGCCCGGCGTGGCCGAGACCATCGACTGGGCGAACGCGCTCGTGGCGCTGGACAAGATCGCCCTCGACCCGCAGACGGTCAACGACACGCTCGGCGTGCTGCTCAAGTACCAGGACGACATCGAGCGCATCACGGGCGAGGAAGCCGCGCGCCTCACGGCCGAGGCGCAGTCGGCGGCCGCGGCCTGAGCGGCCGCGCCGGGACCTGGCCGATGCTGCTCCTCCCCGAAGCCGCCGCGGGCCGCGGCAAGCTCGCCGAGAACGTGATGCACTTCGCGCGCATCCTGCGCGGCGCGGGGCTGCGCGTGGGCCCGGACCGCGTGATCGACTGCATGAAGGCGATCGAGCTCGCCGGCACCGACCGGCGCGACGACTTCTACTGGACGATGTCGGCGATCTTCCTGTCGAGGGAGGAGCAGCGCCCGATCTTCGACCAGGCCTTCCAGATCTTCTGGCGCGACCCCAAGCTGCTCGAGAAGATGATGCAGGCGCTGCTCCCCAAGACCTACGGCAAGGTCGGGCCGGACGAGAAGGAGCAGAGCCAGCGGCTCACGGACTCCCTCTTCAACCAGCCCAAGCGCGAGGAGCCCGAGGACCAGCCCGAGCAGAAGGTCGAGCTGGACGCCAAACTCACCTTCTCCTCGCGCGAAGTCCTGCAGCGCATGGACTTCGACACCATGACCGCGGCCGAGCTGGCCGAGGCGAAGAAGATGCTCGCGCAGCTGCGCCTGCCGCTGCCGCAGGTCCGCACGCGGCGCTACGCGGCCGACCCGCACGGCGCGCGCATCAGCCTGCGCGCCACGCTGCGCGCGAGCCTGCGGGAGGGCGGCGACATCATCCCGCTGGTGCGCACCGCGCCGCGGACGCTGCACCCGCCGCTGGTGGTCCTGTGCGACATCTCGGGCTCGATGAACCCGTACGCGCGCATGTTCCTGCACTTCCTGCACGCGATCACCAACGACCGCGACCGGGTGAGCGTGTTCGTGTTCGGCACGCGCCTGACCAACGTCACCCGCCAGCTCAAGCACCGCGACGTGGACGTGGCGATGACCCGCGTGGCCGACGCGATCAAGGACTGGTCGGGCGGCACGCGCATCGGCACGTGCCTGCACGATTTCAACTGGCGCTGGGCGCGGCGCGTGCTGGGCCAGAACGCCTGCCTGCTGCTCGTCACCGACGGCCTCGACCGCGAGGCGGGCGAGGGCCTGTCCGAGGAGATGGAGCGCCTGCACATGGCCTGCAAGCACCTGATCTGGATGAACCCGCTGCTCAGGTACGAGAAGTTCGAGGCCAAGCCCGCCGGGGTGCGCGCGATGCTCCCTTACGTGGACCGCTTCCTCCCGGTGCATAATCTGAAGAGCCTGGTCGACCTGGCGAGGGTGATGCGCGAGCCCGCGGGGCAGTCCGCGGCGCGCGCACCCGGCCGGCCGGCGCAACGCACACACTGAAAGGAAGATCCGCATGGAAATGTCCGGCGAACAGCTCATCCCGGCCTCGCAGGCCGCCACCTGGGCTGCGCTCAACGATCCAGAGATCCTCAAGGCCTGCGTCCCGGGCTGCGAGTCGATCGAAAAGACCGCGGAGAACGAATACGTCGTGCTGATGACCGCGCGCATCGGCCCGGTCTCGGCGAAGTTCAAGGGCAAGTTGGCGCTTGCCGACCTCGACCCGCCCAATTCGTACTCGATCGCCTTCGAGGGCCAGGGCGGCGTGGCCGGGTTCGGCAAGGGCGGCGCGAAGGTGCAGCTGCTGCCGGAAGGCAACGACACGAAGCTCACCTACCAGGTGAAGGCCAACGTCGGCGGCAAGCTGGCGCAGATCGGCTCGCGCCTGGTGGATGCGGCCGCGAAGAAGCTCGCCGAGGAGTTCTTCAACGCGTTCAACGCCAGGGTCGCGAGCGACAACCCCGAGCACGGCGCGGCGCACGCCGACGCGGCCCATGCCGACGAGCACCACGACGAACACCACCCGGAGCCGGTCGCCGACGACCCGGACAAGCCGAAAGTCGATAACGCGACGCTGATGTGGCTTGCGGGCGGGGCGCTCGTGGTCTTCGTCGTCGCCTTGTTTGCCCTTTTCTAGACTTCGCCCTTCTCCGCAGCCTCGCGGATCGCCTCGACCAGCACCTCCGGCGGCTGCGCGCCGGAGACACCGTACCGGTCGGCGATGATGAAGGTCGGCACGCCGGAAATACCGAGGTCCCGCATGCTCCGTTCCTCCCGCGCGAGCCGCTGCGCTTCCGCCTTGTCGGCCCAGCGCGCCTCGACGAGCCGGCGCTCGATCCCGGCCGCCTTGCCGATGCCCAGCAACACCTCGCGGTCGCCGATGTCCCGGGCCTCGAGGAAGTAGGCGGAAAACAGCGCCTCCACCACCCCGGCCCCGGCGCCCTCCTGCTGCGCGAGGTCGATCAGCTGGTGGGCGGCAAAGGTGTTGGGCGTGCGCTCCATGCGCTCGAACGCGAACGCCAGGCCCTCGCCCGCCGCTTCGGCCGCGACCCGCGCATCCAGGGCGCGGCTTTTCTCGATGCTGCCGAACTTGGCCTTGCGGTATTCGGCGCGCGCCACCCCGGCGACGGGCATGTCGGGGTTCAGCTGGAACGGCAGCCAGCCCACCTCGACGTCGACCTCGCCGGCGAGCTGCGCGAGGGCCTTTTCCAGGCGGCGCTTGCCGATGAAGCACCATGGGCAGATCACGTCCGACACCACGTCGATGGTCACGCTGGCGCGCTCCGCCATGGCCGTCTCCCGCGAAAAAAAGGGGGCGGTCAGTGTACTGCGGAAATTCGGGCTACTGCGAGAACCCGGTCGCCCAGCGGTTGAAGGCGACGGCCTCGAGTCGGTCGGCGCAGACCTGCGCGAGGGTGGCTTCCTCCTCGGTCAGCGTGCGCTCGATGTCGCGGGTGCCGAGCACCTCGACCTTGGCCCACACGATTGCGAGCATCGCGGCGACGATTGCGAAGACCGCGGCGCGGCCCACCAGGGGATGGGGCCGATCGCTGCTGGCACCATGGATTCCGGGCGGGTTCCGCGCGGGCCGGCTTTGGGACGTGAACATGGGCGCTCCCTGCAAGTTTTCAGGCCACCCCCCTCCTGCCTTCCACGATAGATCATGCGGGGGCAGTCGTGTTGCCGGATATGTATCAACTTGCTACAAGTGCGCCGTGCTCAATCGCCCGCAATGGTCATGTTTTCGACGAGGATCGAGCCGGAAGACCGCGAGCCGCGCACCAGCACGTCGTTGCCCACCGCGGCTATGGACTTGAACATTTCCGCGAGGTTGCCGGCGATGGTGATTTCCTCGACCGGGTACTGGATTTCGCCGTTCTCGACCCAGTAGCCCGCCGCGCCCCGTGAATAGTCGCCGGTGATGAGGTTCATGCCCTGGCCGAGCAGCTCGGTCACCAGCAGCCCGCGGTGGAGCTTCTTCAGCATCCCGCGGAAATCGAGCGTGCCGGGACGGACCACCAGGTTGTGGTTGCCGCCGGCGCTGCCCGTGGACTGCATGCCGAGCTTGCGCGCCGAATAGGTGCCGAGGAAATAACCCTCGACCACGCCGTCCCTCACGATGCTGCGCTCGCGCGTGGCCACGCCCTCCTCGTCGAAGGGGGAACTCGCCATGGCCTGCGGCTCGTGGGGCCGCTCCTCGATCGACACCAGGGGGGAAAACACCTGCTTGCCCAGGCTGTCGAGCAGGAACGTGGACTTCCGGTACAGGCTGCCGCCGCTGACGGCGGACACGAAATGGCCGACCAGGCCGCTTGCCAGGGGCGCCTCGAACAGCACCGGGGCCTGGCAGGTGGGGATCTTGCGCGCCCGCAGGCGCGCAAGCGCCCGCTCGCCCGCATACCGGCCCAGCGCCTCGGGATTGGCGACCTGGCCGGGGACGCGCGCCGAGCTGTACCAGTCGTCGCGCTGCATCTGGCCCTTCTCCTCGGCGATCATCGAGCAGCCCAGGGAATGCCGCGAAGTCGGGAACCCGGCCATGAAGCCCAGGCTGTTGGCGAAGACGAACTGCGAATGCTGGGCCGAAAGGGACGTTCCTTCGGTGTTCTTGAGCTTGGGCGACAGGGCAAAGGCGGCCGCCTCGCAGCGCCTGGCCACCTCGATCGCGTCCTCGGGCGACACGTGCCAAGGGTGGTACAGGTCGAGGTCCGGCAGGTCCCGGGCGAGCAGCGCCTGCTCGGGCAGCCCGGCGCAGTCGTCCTCGGCGGTGTGGCGGGCGATGGCCACCGCCGCCTCGACCGTCTGGCGCAGGGCGGCAGGGGAAAAGTCCGAGGTGCTGGCATGCCCGCGCTTCACGTGCGGGCGGCTGCCGAAGTGCACCGAGACGCCGATCCCCTTGTCGCGATTGTGCTCGAGGGTGTCGATCTCCCCCTTGCGCACCGTCACCGAAAGGCCGAAGCCCTCGGATACGTCGCACTCGCACCCCGCCGCGCCGAGGGACCGGGCATGGTCCAGGATGGTCTGCGCAAACTCGCGCATCTGCGAATCGCTGTAGGTAAACCGGCTGTCTGTTTTCATGGCGCGCTATCATAGCAGCGCAATGGACAACGAAATCCTCAGCAAGACCCGGAAAAAGCAGCAGAGCCACGCGCTGCAGAAGCTCGGCGCGGAGCTCGTCGAGCTCTCGAAGGAGCGGCTCGCCGGCATGGACCTGCCTGAGGCGCTGCGCGAGGCGATCCGCGAGGCCCAGCGCATCACTGCGCACGAGGGGCGCCGCCGGCAGATGCAGTACATAGGCAAGCTGATGCGCGACGTCGACCCGGCGCCGATCCAGGAGCGCCTCGATGCCTGGAACGGGCAGTCGAAGGCGGAGGTCGCGCGCCAGCACGGCATGGAAAGGCTGCGCGAGCGGCTGATCGCCGACGACGCCGCGCTCACCGAGTTCGCCGCCAGGCACCCGGGCGTGGACCTGCAGGCCCTGCGCAACCTGATCCGCAACGCGCGCAAGGAAGCCGCCGAGGGCCGCCCGCCGAAATCCTTTCGCGAAATCTTCAAGGTCATCCGCGACGCGGAGTGAACATGGACGAACTCCTCATCGGCCTGGTATCGATCAGCGACCGCGCCTCCTCGGGCGTGTACGAAGATGCCGGGATTCCCGCCCTCAAGGACTGGTTCGGCGCCGCGCTCAGCTCGCCCTGGCGCATGGAAACCCGCCTGATCCCGGACGAGCAGCCGCTGATCGAGGCCACGCTGAAGGAACTGGTCGACACGGCCCGCTGCCACCTCGTGCTGACCACCGGCGGCACGGGGCCGGCGCCGCGCGACGTCACGCCCGAGGCCACGCTGGCCGTGGCCGACAAGGTCATGCCGGGCTTCGGCGAGCAGATGCGCGCGGTGAGCCTCAAGTACGTCCCGACCGCGATCCTGTCGCGCCAGGTGGCGGTGATCCGCAAGGGCGCGCTCATCATCAACCTGCCGGGCCAGCCCAAGGCGATCAAGGAAACGCTCGACGGCGTGTTCGCCGCCGTGCCCTACTGCATCGACCTCATCGGCGGGCCGTACATCGAGACCGACGAATCGGTCCTCAAGGCCTTCCGGCCAAAAAGCGCCATCCGGCCGAAAAACTGAACATCCCGAGGGGACGACGCATGGCAGTCATGCTGGGCAGCGGGGAGCACCGCTACAGGGTCGTGGAAAACTGGGCCAGGCTTCCGGAAGGCTGGGAGTTCAAGGACGCGGCCGCGGTCGCGGTCGACAGCAAGGACCGCGTCTACGTGTTCAACCGCGGCGAGCACCCGATGATGGTGTTCGACCGCGAGGGCAACTTCATCAAGTCGTGGGGCGAGGGGACCTTCCCGCGCGCGCACGGCCTGCACATCGACGCGAACGACATCCTGTACTGCACCGACGACCTCGGCCACATCGTGCGCAAGTGCACGACCGACGGCAAGGTCCTGCTGGAACTCGGCGTCCCGGGCAAGCCCTCCGCGTACATGAGCGGCCTGCCGTTCCACCGCTGCACGCATACGGCGCTCTCCCCGCGGGGCGACATCTACGTGAGCGACGGGTACGGCAACTCGCGCGTGCACAAGTACTCGCCGGACGGCAAGCTGCTGATGTCGTGGGGCGAGCCGGGCACCGACCCGGGCCAGTTCAACATCGTGCACAACATCGTCACCGACGCCGAGGGCTGGGTGTATGTCGCCGACCGCGAGAACCACCGCGTGCAGGTCTTCGACGGCAACGGGAAGTACGAGACCCAGTGGGTCAACATGCACCGGCCCTGCGGCCTGTACTGCTGCCGCGGGCCGCAGCTCCGGTTCCTGATCGGCGAGCTCGGCCCTTCGATGCCGGTCAACCGGCAGCTGCCCAACATCGGGCCGCGCCTGTCCATCGTGGACGGCGCCGGGACCCTGCTTGCGCGGCTCGGCGGCGAGGCCGGGCCGGGGCTGGAAACCGGCAAGTTCGTCGCCCCCCACGGCCTCGCTGTGGATTCGCGCGGCGACATCTACGTGGGCGAGGTGAGCTACACGGAATACCCGCGCCTCTTTCCCGGCGAGGCGATCCCCTGGCGCATGCGGTCGCTGCAGAAACTGGAGAAGGTGGCCTGATGAAGACCCGGGCCTCGGCCCTTGCCGTACCCCCGGTTGCCGTGCCCGCGTACCTGGCGCAGACCTACTGGTGGGCGTACGTCCATCCCCGCGCGGTCCGGGTGTTCGAGCGCCAGTGGCTGGTGAACCTCATCCTGTGGGGAAACTTCAACCGGCTGCGGGACGCAGCCCTGCAGGCCCTGGGCGAGCGCCTCGCCGGCAGCACCCTGCAGGTGGCCTGCGTGTACGGAGACCTGACGCAGAAGCTCTGCGAGCGCATTGGCGCTGACGGACGGCTCGATGTCGTGGACGTGCTACCGGTCCAGCTGGACAACCTCGCGCGCAAGCTTTCGCCCCAGGCGCAGGTGGGCCGGATCCAGGGCGACAGTTCCTGCCTGGACATCGCCGCCGGCACCTACGACCGGGCGCTGCTGTTCTTCCTGCTTCACGAGCAGCCCGCGGAGGTCCGGCGCCGGACGCTTGCCGAGGCGTTGCGGGTGGTGAAGCCCGGCGGCCGGGTGGTCATCGTCGACTACCACCGGCCTGCCCCATCGAACCCGTTGTACTGGCCGATGGTGGGGATCCTGCGCACGCTCGAGCCGTATGCGATGGACCTGTGGGAGCACGAGATCTCCGAATGGCTCCCGGCCGACGGAGGGTTTCTGCTTCCTGACAAGACCCTTTCATTCGGCGGCCTGTACCAGCTGCTCACGATCACTAAGCGACAAAGCTAATCGCATCGCGTTTGCGTTGCGTCAAACCGCGCCCGCGGGCTTGCGCGCATTGTCTCCGCCAGAAACTACGGCAGGAGACACGCAAGATGGGCCCCGACGCAGGTTTGGTTTCCCCCTCCCCGCTGCGCAACGGCGCGGAAGTCCTCAGGAGCGTGCTCCTGCACCACGCGGAACAGCTGATCGCCCTGCTGGTCGAGGACGAATGCGCGCGGTTCCTCGCCAACGCGGCGGACCATCGCGACGCGCAGGGCCGCCACTCCCTGGTGCGCAACGGGCTCCAGCCCGAGCGCACGATCCGGACGGGCATCGGGCCGGTGCGCGTGCGCCTGCCGAAATTCCGGAGCCGCACAGGGGAACATGTCGAGTTCCGCTCGATGTTCGTGCCCCGCTTCTCCCGCAGTGCCGCCGAGGCCGAACCGGGCGCCGCCTGGCGCTACCTGCATTCCATGATGCGCCGTGACATCCACGCAGCGTTGTCGGCGCTGATGGGCCACAACGGCGCGCACGCCTCGATGGCGATCCCTGAAGCGACCCGGCAGGAATGGGCCGACCGGTGCTGCCGGCTCCTCGGCGATGCGCTGGATGCGCGCCAGTGGAAGCGCATCTGGGCGTTCGAGGTCGAGGGCCGCGCCGCCGACTCGGGCCGCGTCCCCGACATCATCGTGGTGCTGGGCGAGGACGCCACCGGATACACGCGGCTGCTGTCGGCCGGCACCGAATCCGGCAGCAGCGACCCGTGGGCCGGCGTGCTGCGCGACCTCGGATCGCGCGGGCTCAGGTCTTCGATGGACACCTGGGTCGTGTCGACCTGCGCGCTGGGCATCGTCGAGACGATGAAAGCGCACACCATCGAGACCTTCCGGCAGGACGAAAAGGTAAGCAGGGGCGCCCAGCGCGCGATCGAACCGCGTGTCGGATCCGGAACAAGTTCGCGCCTGCGCGGTCCCGGCACTTGGATTTCGGCGTTGCTTTTTGCATCCGGATTTGGAATGTCCGCGGAATGCGAATCACTCCAATCTTCTCCCGGGTCAAACGAGTTCCTGCGGCACGCAAAGGGGAAACACCAGAATTGACCCGTGCGCTTCACAAGCGTGACATGTGCATGAGAAACGTTTTGTTACACATTTAGACACTTAAAAACAATCAGGTCCGGGGTTCCGAAATGAAAAACAAACTCTCTCGCATCGCTCTCCCGATAGCTGCAGTCTCGATCCTGTTCGCGGCGGCTGCGTCGCCGGCGACGGCGGCCGACGAAAACGCCGCGCGCACGCTCGCGCGCCAGAGCAACTGCTTCAAGTGCCACGCGGTAGACAAGAAGAAGGAAGGCCCGGCATGGAAGGAGACAGCGGAGAAGTACCGCAAGGCGGGTGACCCGGCGAAAGCCCAGGCGCGCCTGCTCACGCACATCACCACTGGCGAGAAAGCCAAGTTCGATGATGGCCACGAGGAAGAGCATCCGATCGTGAAGTCGAAGGACCAGAACGAGATCAAGAACCTCATCGACTGGATCCTTTCCCTGAAGTAGCGACCGGTCGCGCCCCGGGCCGCAGGCTGCCGGGGCGGAAATGGATCGGCGCACAGCAACTCTACGGCTTCTGATCACTGGACAAGAAAATGGAAAGCTCCAAGCCCGGCCTGGTCAAGCGATTGTGGGGCACATTGCGCGCCCCCAGCGTGAAGTACTCGTTGCTCACGCTGCTGGGCGGCGGATTCATCGCCGGGATCCTCTTCTGGGGCGGGTTCCACACGGCGATGGAGGCGACCAACACGCTCGAGTTCTGCATCGGCTGCCACGAGATGCGCGACACCGTGTACCAGGAGTACAAGCAGACGGTGCACTACTCCAACCGCACCGGTGTGCGCGCCGTGTGCTCGGACTGCCACGTGCCCAAGGACTGGAGCCACAAGATCGTCCGCAAGATCAAGGCCAGCGGCGAGCTCTACGGCAAGCTGATGGGCCACATCGACACCAAGGAGAAGTTCGAGGCCAAGCGCATGGAGCTTGCGACCAACGAGTGGAACCAGATGAAGGCCTCGGGCTCGCGCGAGTGCTTCAACTGCCACCACTGGGACGGCATGAATACCGACAAGCAACGGCCCCGCGCCAAGAGCAACCATGCCAACGCGCAGAAGGAAGGCAAGACCTGCATCGACTGCCACAAGGGCATCGCACACCTGCTGCCGAAGGAATACAAGGAAGACGAAGAGTAGGCGCAACATGAGCTGAGGACGAAGGGAATGACCTGCATCGACTGCCATTTCGGCATCGCACACAACAAATCCGACGGTCCCGGGCCGCAGGAGCTGAAAATTGAAAAATAAACTGATCGCCGCCGTTCACGCGCTCGTCCTCGGACTGTGCATCGCGTTTTCCGCGAATGCTCAGGACTCCGCCAAGAAGGACCTCGTACTCAAGGGCGACGCGCGATGCACGCGCTGTCACGACGCTTCCGACGACTTCCCGGTGCTCGCAATTGCCAAGACGCGGCACGGAACCGTTGCCGACGGGCGCACGCCGACCTGCACAAGCTGCCATGGCGACAGCGAATCGCACGTAAACAAACCGGCGGACGCGAAGGAGCGGCCCAAACCCGATCGCACCTTCAGCAAGACCTCGTCGACGCCCCCCGAAGCGCGCAACGAAGCCTGCCTGTCCTGCCACAAGAAGGACACGGCCCGGGTGCACTGGGCCGGAAGCACCCACCAGGCCCGCGACGTATCGTGCACGTCCTGCCACCAGATCCACACGGGCCACGACAAGGTGCGCGACAAGCGTACCCAGCCCGAGGTGTGCTTCACCTGCCACAAGGAACAGCGCGCACAGATCAACCGGCCGTCGCACCATCCGATCCCGGAAGGGAAGATGACCTGCTCCGATTGCCACAATGCACACGGCACGGCGGGTCCGAAGCTGATGGCCCGCGACAGCGTCAATGCGACCTGCTACACCTGCCACATGGAGAAGCGCGGCCCGTTTGTGCATCCCCACGAACCGGTAAACGAGGACTGCTCGAACTGCCACAACCCGCACGGCACGGTTGCGGAAAGCATGCTTAAGGTTCGCCCGCCGTTCCTCTGCCACCAGTGCCACACACCCCACGGCGGAAATCTCGCGCAGCTGAGCGGGCAAGGCCAGGGAGCTGCGCTGCTCGGCGCGACAACCACCGGCAAGAGCGGCATCAACTACACGCAGGCGCGCGGGTGCGCAAACTGCCATACGCAGGTTCATGGCAGCAACAACCCGAGCAATACCAACCCGACCCCGCAGTTCTTCTTCCGCTGATACAGGAGGCAATCGATCATGGGTGCCGCCAGAAAATCGACCGCTAGGACTCAGACACTATTGGCGCTCGCGCTGCTCGCGGCGTTGGGCTCGGCCCGAGCGGACGACGCGGAGGACGTCGCGAAACTCACGAAACAGGACAGTTCCGCAAGCGCGGGTATTGGCACCGCCAGCGGCAGCCAGCGCGACCGGTCCCTGTTCGGGCAATACAACGGAATGCGCGAAAAGGGCAGCTACCTGCTGCTCGACCTGGACTACGCCAAGCGCAACGACCAGACTGGATACTGGACCCGCATGTGGGGCCGCAACCTGGGACTGGACAACCGCGAGGCGGGCGTCAGTTTCGAGCAGCAGGGCAACTGGAGGATCGACGCCGACTACAGCGAGTTGGTGCGGCACGATCCGCGCACCATCAACACCGGCGTCACGGGAATCGGCACTACGACACCCCGTGTGAACCTGATCGCCCCAGGGGCCGGAACCGATACCAACCTCGAACTCAAGCGTACGGCCCTGGGTGTGAACGGCAAGATATGGCTCACTCCTTCGTTACTGTTCGAGGCATCGTTCAAGAACGAGGACAAGGACGGTTCGCGGTTATGGGGCCGGGGATTTACCTGCACGTCCTCCGCAGCCCCCCTGCCGACAACGGCGGCGCAAATCGGCTGCGCGGCGGCGCCGAATAGCCAGTGGGCGCTATTGATGCTGCCGGAGCCGATCAACTCCACCACCAAGCAGTTGGAAGCGAAATTCAACTACTCAGGGGAGCGTTTCACCTTGGTGGGTGGCTACTACGGGTCGTTTTATACCAACGCCAACGGCAATATGACGCCCTCCGTGCCAGGCACCTTGTACAACCCGCTCGGGGTTCCCACCGCTCTTGGGACGCCGGCCGGCCTGACCCAGGCGAACGGATTGCTGGGTATCCTCCAGTCGCCCATGGCACTGCCGCCCGATAACCAGGCGCATCAGTTCTCGCTGTCCGGAAACTACGCGTTCACCCAGTCCACGCGCGCGACATTCAAGTACTCCTACACGCACGCCACTCAAGATAGGGATTTTCTGGCCATGGGACTTGCCAATGCGCCTGCGGGCGTCAGCAACCTGAGCGGCCGGATGGACTCGACACTGCTGCAGGCCGGGGTTACTTCGCGCCCGATGCCCAAACTGTCGCTGCTGGCGAATCTGCGGATTGAGGATCGCAAGGACAAGACCCCCGACGCCCTATACAACCTTGAAGGCGTCAACCGCTTCGCGAACACCCAGAGCAACCTTTACAGGCTCGGGGCGAAGGTGGAGGGCAGCTACCAGTTGCCGAAGAATTTCCGCGCGACCCTGGGCATGGACTACAACTCCTCCGATCGTGGGGCCTTTGGCCTGCCCGACAGCGTGGGTGGAGTCACCGCGTTGAGGCAAAAGAACTGGGAAACGGAGTATCGCGGGGAAATCCGGCGCACCATGTCCGAAAACTTCAGCGGCGCGCTCGCTTTCGGGCACAGCCGGCGCGACGGTTCGATCTGGCTGAAGCCCAATACCCTGCCGGCCACCGGGGTAACCCCCATGGCCGACAACCAGATCTTCAGCCGCACGGCTGGCTTCCCGGCGCTGTTCACCGACCGCAAGCGGGACAAGCTGCGGGGCATTGCGGATTGGCTGCCCACAGAACAGCTTTCGGTGCAGTTCATGGTGGAAGGCGCGCATGACCGTTACATGGAGCCGGGTACAAAGGGCCTGACCGACGGCACCGCGAGGCTCTACAGCCTCGACATGAGCTGGAGCATGTCCGAAAACTGGAAGCTGACCGCCTACGCTTCGCGCGGCAAGCAGACCATGGAGATCGACCATTCGACCGGCTACCTGGCTTCACTGAGCAATATCAACAACAGCCTGGGCGTGGGAATCAACGGAAAACCGAGCCCGAAGTTCAGTGTCGGGGGCAATCTGGCTTTCATCAATGACCGCAATATCTACAAGCAGGGGCTGGACGTCGGCGCCTCTGGGAACGCGACCGGCTTGGCCAACCTCGCCTTTCTGCCCACCTTCCCGGGCCTCCCCGACGTCGTATTCCGCCAGACCCGCCTGACCTTGTTTGGCGAGTACGCGCTGGAGAAGAATGCGGCGGTCCGCGTAACCTTGCTGCATCAGCAGGCGAAGCTCAACGAGTGGACCTGGGGCAACAATGGCGTGCCGTTCATCTTTTCCGATGGCACGACAATCAGCCTGAACCAGAACCAGCGCGTGAGCTACGCAGGCGCACAGTACATCTACAAGTTCCAGTAGCGAATCGGAAAAGGCGCCGGAGGTGTTTCCATGACCGACCCGGTCGCAGCCTGGCACGCGGAACACCACTACTTCAACCGGCTCCTCGGCCTGCTGCAGAAGCAGCTCGACGTGTTCCACGGCGGAGAGCGGCCGAACTACGAGTTGATGCTCGACATCGTCTCGTACCTGCGCGACTACTCCGACGCCTCCCACCACCCGCGCGAAGACGTGGCGTTCATGCACCTGGAGAAGCATTGCCCGGACCTGGCGCTGGTGCTGGCTAGGCTGAACCAGGAGCACCGCGTGATCGCCCATGCGGGCGAGACCCTGCGCGACCTGCTGCAGGGCATCGTGGACGGCGCCATCGTCTCGCGCGCCGAGGTCGAGGTCGCGGCTGCCACCTACCTGGTGTACTACGGCAACCATATCGCCAAGGAAGAGGAGGACGTCCTCGGCCGCGCCGGTGAGTCGCTCACGGCAAGCGAATGGGAAGACGTGAAGAATGCCGTTCCCCCGGCAAAGGACCCGCTCACGGCCGGGGCTTCGCAGGAACGCTACCAGGAACTGCGCCGGCAGATCGCGCTGGAAACCTAACCGCCCGGATTCAGGTCCACGCCCCCCGCAACCGCGCGGCCACATCCACGCGCGGCAGGGATTTCGCTTTCGGCTCCACCTCTTCCCCCGCCGCCGGCCACACGGTGGCCTCCATCGTCGCCATCACGCCCTGGTTCAGGAACCGGCTGCGCGCGCCGTACACGTGGGCGTCGCCCGAACGGGCCTGGTGCGTGACATAGAACTTGAGCGGCACCATGAGGTCGAGTTCGTTGCGGGCGCGCGTCATCGCCACATACAGCAACCGTCTTTCCTCCTCGATCCGCTCCGGCTTGCCGTTGGCGTACTCGTTGGGGAAGTTGCCATCCGTGACGTTGAGGACATGGACGTTGTCCCACTCCTGGCCCTTGGCCGAGTGGACCGTCGAGAGGATCAGGAAGTCGTCATCCAGCCGCGCGTCGGTGCCGTAGTCCGAGGTGGCCTGCGGCGGGTCGAGGGTGAGCTCGGACAGGAACTGCTCGCGCGAGGAAAACTGCAGGGCGATGCGCTCGAGCTGCTCCAGGTCGCCGGCGCGGGCGGCGGACTCCTCGTACAGGCGCGCGAGGTGCGGCTCGTACCACTGGCGCGCGAGCCCGACCTGGCCCTCCCACCCCCGCGCAGGCGAACCGAGGCCCGCGAGGAGGTCGAACAGCGCCGGCCAGTGCTCCAGCGCGGCGGCCGGCGCGCGCCAGCCGGCCAGGGCGCCCCAGTCGTATTGCGCTGACTCGAGCGCCTTGAAACACCGGTCGGCGTTGACCGGCCCCATGCCCGGCAGCAGCTGCAGCACGCGATGGGCCGCGACGCGGTTCCGGCGGTTGTCCGCCCAGCGCAGCACCGAGAGCAGGTCCTTGACATGGGAGGCCTCGAGGAACTTGAGCCCGCCGTACTTCACGTACGGGATGTCGCGCCGGACCAGTTCCAGCTCGAGGACATCGCTGTGGTGGGCGCTGCGGAACAGCACGGCCTGGCGCCGCAACGGGGTTCCCTGCTCCCGCGCGGCCAGTACGCCCTCCACCACATAGTGCGCCTGCGCCAGCTCGTCGAGCACGGTAACGACGCGCGCGCGCGCCCCGGCCGGGCGCTGCGAGCGCAGGTTCTTCGCGAACCGCTTGTCCGCATCGGCCATCAGCGCGTTGGCCGCGTCGAGGATGGGCTGAGTGGAGCGGTAGTTCTCCTCGAGCGCGACCACCCGGGCCGGCGGCGAAAACCGCGCCGGGAATTCCAGGATGTTCGCGACATTCGCGGCCCGGAACGAATAGATCGACTGCGCATCGTCGCCTACCACGCAGAGCCCCGCGCCCGAGGGTTTCAATGCGAGCAGGATGTCCGCCTGCAGCGTGTTGGTGTCCTGGTACTCGTCCACCAGCACGTGGTCGAAGCGCGCCTCCACGTCGCGCGCAAGCGCCGCGTCCTGCATCAGCATGTGCCAGTAGAGCAGCAGGTCGTCGTAGTCGAGCACCTGCTGCGCGAGCTTGGCGTCCACGTAGCGCCGGAACAGGCTTTTCAGCTCGGGCTGCCACTCCGCGCACCACGGGAACGCATCGGCGAGCGTCGTTTCGAGCGGCAGCTGCGTGTTGACGCAATGGGAATAGATGGCGAGGCAGGTGTCCTTGCGCGGGAAACGCCGGTCCTGGGTGGAGAGGCCCAGCTCGTGGCGGGCGACGTCGAGCAGGTCGGCCGAGTCGCCGCGATCCATCACGCCGAAACCGGGCTCCAGCCCGACCTGGGCGGCGTACTGGCGCAGCAGCCGGTTGGCCACCGAATGGAAGGTGCCGGCCCAGGGAAGGCGTGCCGCGGCGTCGCCGCCGGACGGGAGCGCGCGGGCGACGATTGCCTGCGAGCGGCGCGCGAGTTCCTGCGCGGCGCGGCGCGAAAAGGTGAGCAAAAGGATCCGTTCGGGCCGTACGCCCTGCAGGACCAGGTGGGCCACCCGGTGCGCCAGCGTGTTGGTCTTGCCGGTGCCGGCCCCTGCGATGACGAGCAGCGGCGGCGACTCCCGCGGGCTGCCATGGGTGGCGGCGGCGCGCTGTGCCGCATTGAGCTTTCCCAGGAGTTTTGCTTCCATCGGGCAAATTATGCCGCAACTGCTGTATATAACACCAGTAATCAGTCGGCGGCGGCCCGCACCCCCAGATAGCCCTTGATCGCCGCGATCGCCAGCGGCAGGGCGCCGAACAGGATGAACACCATGTCGCCGGGCATGCGCAGCCACTCGATCAGGCGCGAACGGTCGCTGCCGGTGTAGTCGAGGCCGCGCGCGTGCCAGTAGCCGTTCTGGAGCACGTCCCAGACCTGCAGCACGCCGCCGGGAAACAGGCTCATCCCCACCATCAGCGCCAGCCCGCCGTTGGTGCCCCAGAACGAGACGCGGATGTACTTCTCCATGCCGGCCCAGCGCGCATCGTCGCTGGCCTGGCGCAGCACGAACACCATCAGCGCGATTGCGAGCATCCCGAACACGCCCATCATCGCGGCGTGGCCGTGGTTCGGCGTAAGCAGGGTGCCGGCCTCGTAATAGCTGACGATCGGGAGGTTGATCAGGAACCCGAATATGCCCGCCCCCACGAAGTTCCAGAAGCCGACCGCCATCAGGAAATGGAACGTCCACCTGTGCGGGATCGCGACCGGCTCGCCGCAGGCGTCGCATACTCCGCGCGTAGTGCGCACGAAGTGCCACGCATCCAGCGTGAGCAGGGTCAGCGGGACGACTTCGAGCACTGAAAACAGGGCCGACAGCGCCATGTTGGCGTTGCTCTGGCCGGTGAAATACCAGTGGTGGCCGGTGCCCATCAGCCCGCCGAGGAAATACAGGATCGCATCGAGGTAGATCACCCGCAGGGCGACGTTGCGGCCGGTGAGGCCGAGCTGGTAGAAGGTCAGCGCCACCACCGTGGTGGCGAAGAACTCGAAGAACCCCTCCACCCACAGGTGGATGATCCAGAAACGCCAGGTGTCCACCACCGTGAAGTTGGTCCGCGGGCCGAACAACAGGGCCGGGACATAGAAGACCGGGATCGCCAGCGCGGCCACCAGGAACATCCTGACGATGGGCTTCGAGGCCGGCTCGGCAAGCGCGCGCGGCCGCACCAGCGCCCACAACACGGCGAACCACGCGAACAGCCCCGCCACCAGCAGGGATTGCCACAGGCGGCCGAGTTCCAGGTATTCCCAGCCCTGGTTGCCGAGCCAGAACCACCAGCGGCCGAGCAGTTGCGCGATTCCCAGCCACTCGCCGAGCAGGCTGCCGAAGATCACCACCGCGAAGGCCGCGAAAAGGACGTGCACCCAGCCGGCGAACCAGCGCGGCTCGTCGGCACGCAGCGAGCGGCCGAGGAACAGTGCCGCGGCGACGTATGCGGTCGCGATCCAGAAGATCGCCAGCTGCAGGTGCCAGGCGCGCATCAGGTTGCTGGGAAAGATGCGCTGCAGCTCGAACCCGTAGAAGCTCGACGGGTCGGCGCGGTAATGCGCCACCGCGCCGCCCACCAGCGCCTGCGCGAGGAACAGCAGCGCCACGACCACGAAGAATTTCACCAGCGCCTTCTGGCCCGCGCCGGCGCGGCCCGGCAGCAGGTGCGGGTGCACGTGGATGCCGCGCGTGATCCAGCCCAGGTTCTCGAACCGGCCGAACGCGAGGAGCACGGCGGCGATGCCGGCCAGCAACACGATCAGGCTCAGCGCGCTCCACAGCAGCGCGTCCGGCGTGGGCAGGTTGCCGACGTCCGGGTCATAGGGAAAATTGTTCGTGTACGAATGCGCCTCGCCGGGGCGATTGGCCACCGAAGCCCACGCCGCCCAGGTGACGAACGCCGCGAACTGGCGCAATTCGACCGGGTCGGTGATGAGGTCGCGCTTCAGGCCGCCGTTGCGCGACGAATCGCGGAAGTACTCCGTCCAGTACCCGATCTGGTCCAGATGCGCCGCCGTTTCCGCTGCGGTGAACTGCAGCGTGCCGGTGGCCGCGTCATAGCGGTTGGACTTGAGGATTACCGCCGTTTCGGCGTGCACTGCCGCCTGTTGCGCCGGCGCCAGCGCGGCCCAGGGCCGCTGGTAATGCTGCTGCGCAATCGCCTCCGCGGCATGCTCCCCGATCCGGTGGAGGGCCTCGGCCGCGTAGTCCGGCCCGAGGTAGGCGCCATGCCCCCAGATGCTGCCGTTGGCCATCAACCCGTACTTGAGGAAGACCGCCTGGCCGTCGCCGATGTCATCGCCGCTGAACAACACGGCACCCTGTGCATCGAGGACCCGCGCGGGGATCGGCGGGGCATTGCGGTAGGCGAGCACGGTGATCGTGAGGAGCCCGCCGAAGCCGAGCGCCATGACGATTGCGACGCAGCGCAGCCACCACGGCGAAATGGGGCCATCGTCCTCGACAAGCGGTTGCGCGGAGACGTTCAAGATTTTTCCTTTGGATGTTTCGGTTGGCGCACGACTACGTCAGCGTTCCAGATGATCGGGTTTGCCTTTCACTTTGGCCCATTTGTCCGCATCGGACAGTGCCGCCCTTTTCCTGACGATGGGTTCCCAGGGCCGGGCCAGTTCCGCATTGGGCGCGATGAAATTCACCCGGCCTGAGTGTCATTACGCGCCGCTCATAGGGAATCCTTGACCAGGGCCAGCCGGATCCTCTCGATCGCGCGGGACGGCGCGAGGCCTTTGGGACAGACCTCGGTGCAATTCATGATCGAGCGGCAGCGGAACAGGCGATAGACGTCGTTCAGGTCGTCGAGGCGCTCCCGCGTGGCCCGGTCCCGGCTGTCGGCGATGAAGCGGTCCGCCTGCAGCAGTCCTGCGGGCCCGACGAATTTCTCGGGGTTCCACCATGACGACGGGCATTGGCTGGTGCAGCACGCGCACAGGATGCACTCATACAACCCGTTCAGCTTCTCGCGATCCTCTGGCGACTGCAGGCGCTCCCTTTCCGGTGCGGGCTCATCGTTGATCAGGTAGGGCTTGATCGAGTGATACTGTTCGAAGAACCGGGTAATGTCGACCACGAGGTCGCGGATGACCGGGAATGTCGGCAACGGGCGCAACACCACGGGCTCCTTCAATTCCCTGACATTTGTGATGCACGCGAGCCCGTTGCGCCCGTTGATATTGATCGCGTCCGAGCCGCACACGCCCTCGCGGCAGGACTTCCTGATGGTGAGCGAATCGTCCCGGGCCTTGAGGCGCAGGATCACGTCGAGGAGCATCCGGTCGGCAGCTTCCAGCTCGATCTCGAAATCCTGCATATACGGCTTCTTGTCCCTTTCGGGGTCGAAACGGAAAATCGAAAACCTCATCGGAGCCTCCCGGCGATTGCATTGGTTCCAGTCACGCCCATCAGGGCCGCGGCAGCCACAGGATCCGGACCAGCCAGGCGCCGGCTCCCGCCAGGCAAAGGCCCAGCAGCGCCAGCGCAAGAACGCGGGCGCCAATCGGGCGAACATAGTCCAGGACAACGTCCCGGATTCCCACCCATACGTGCGCCAGCAGGGCCGCGAAGAAAACCGAAGCTGCGATGCCGACGAAGGGACTGCGCACCCAGTCACGCCAGGCCTGGTACGAATGGGGCGGGGTCAGGACGAAATGGAAGAGCAGGAAAACCAGGAAGAGGAGCATGTAGACCGCGCTTACCCGCTGGACCATCCAGGCACGCAGCCCGGTGAGGACCGTCCTCAAAGCAATGCCCCGGCCGCAAGCAGTCCCACCGCCAGCCCGCCGAGATTCACCATCCAGGCGCTGCGCCGCGCGGAAATCAGGCCTGAACCCACGTCAACATCGCCCAGCAAGTGGCGCACACCCGCCAGCAAGTGGTGCGCAAGCGCCCAGATGAACACGATGGCGATCGCCTTGAATGGCCAGGCGTCGAGTAAGTGAACCACCCGCGACCAGGACTGATCGCTTTGCAGCGACAAGTCGAGGATATAGATGGTGAAGGGGATACCAGCCGCAAGCAGAATTCCGGTGACACGGTGGACGATGGAAGTGAGCGCGCCCACCGGCATCTGGATCAGGACCGGATTGAAAAAAACGGGCCTTTTATTTTCCGGCCTCAGCATGTCCGTCCGGCCTCGAGCGACTCAACCCGCATGCGCAGCGTGGGCAGGAGTTCACCTTCGAACCACGGGTTTTGCCTGAACCAGGGCGTGTTGCGCGGCGAAGGGTGCGGCAGAGGCAGATATTCGGGCGCAAACTCGCGCCACGCCTTGACTGTCTCCGCAAGCGAAGCCTTGCGCCGCTTGCCCAGAAAGTGACGTTGCGCATGGAGGCCGATCAGCAGGGTCAACTCGATCCGGGGCAGCTTGGCGAGCAGTTCATCGAGCCACAACTCGGCGCACTCGCGGCGCGGCGGCAGGTCGCCGCCGCTTCCCCGGCCCGGATAGCAATACCCCATTGGAATGATCGCCACCCGGCTCGGATCGTAGAACCGGTGCCTGTCCAGCCCCATCCAGGCGCGCAGCCGTTCCCCGCTCCGGTCATCCCATGGGATTCCGGTGGCGTGAACGCGGGCACCCGGGGCCTGTCCCACGATCAGCAAGCGAGCCGTTGCGCCGGCCTGCAGCACCGGGCGCGGGCCGAGCGGCAGGCGACCCTCGCAGGCCCGGCAGTTCCGGACCGCCACGAGCAGCTCCTCAAGTGCGGGATATCGCGTCTTCTGCATCTGCCGGCGGCGGGTAGGTGATTCGCAATCCCTCGACGTGCCCGAACGAGGTGAGGACATGAGGCCTGCGCTCCTTCGGCCCGATAATATCCTCGACGCGGAGGCCGCGCACAAGCAGCGCGTCGCCGATCATCGACCGGTGGCAGCGCCACGGCACCGCTTCGGCGCACATCAGGACGCACCGTTCAGCCGACGCCAATGCCGCCGCCTGCCGGACGCCCTCCGCGAACTCCGGGGACTGCATGTAATCCGCGTAGCCCCGAAACGAGAGGTTGTGCCAGCCGGTGTTGGGGGAATCGGTTTGCGTGTGACGCAAACCCCCGAGGGCCGGCATATGAACGTAGGCGATTCCGGCATCCTTCAGGGAGCCGGGCAGCGCATCCAGATTGAATTGCGGGTTGTGGCGCGACCGCGGCACCGTGCGAACGTCAAGGACCCGCTCGATCCCGTTGCCCTGGAGCAAAGCGATGAAGGCGCCCAGCGGATGGGTTGAATGGCCGATCGTGCAGATCAGGGGCTTATCCAACGCGGACGCGCCTATGCGACATGCAGCAGGATCGTGACCAGGCAGGAGGAATCTTCCACCGCCTTCAGCGCGTGGTCCTCCCCTCCCGCCAGGCATACCAGGTCGCCTTCGCGCATCAGCCGGCCGCTTCCCGCAACCGTAAGCTCCAGGCTTCCCTCCAGGCATTGGACCGTAACTTCACCCGCGACATGATGCGCTGGCATTACCTTGCCGGCCGGGAGAACCATGCGAAACACTTCCAGGCGGTCTGTCTTATAGAGGGCCGTCGAGGCCGCGCCTTTGAGATCCTTCCTAAGCGGACGAACATCGATCAATTCGCCCGACGACGCATGATGGATCGCCATCGCAGTACTCCTCGGGGCTGCATTGAACCACGATAGCCCGGAGGCGGGGCAGTGTATGTGCGCTATGCAACAGTTGACCGGCTACGCCGGCCGCTTCACCCTGAACCACGCCGCGTAGAGCGCCGGCACGAACAGCAGCGTGAGCACGGTGGCCACGATCAGGCCGCCCATGATCGCGTAGGCCATCGGCCCCCACAGCACGCTGCGGGTGAGCGGGATCATCGCGAGCACCGCGGCGGCGGCGGTCAGCACGATCGGGCGGAAGCGCCGCACCGCGGACTCCCGGATCGCGTCCCACACCGGGCTCCCCGCCCGGATGTCCTGCTCGATCTGGTCGACGAGGATCACCGAGTTGCGCATGATCATGCCGGCCAGCGCGATCACCCCCAGCAGCGCGACGAACCCGAACGGCTGGCGGAACACCAGCAGGGCGAGCGCGATCCCGACCACGCCCAGCGGCGCGGTCAGCACCACCATGAAGGTGCGCGAAAAGCTCTTCAGCTGGATCATCAGCATCGCGAGGATGACCGCGACCACCATCGGCATGCCGGCGGCGATCGAGTTCTGCGCCTTGAAATTCTCCTCGTAGGCGCCGCCCGCCTCTACTCGGTAACCCGAAGGCAGCTTCGCCTCGACAGCGGCCAGCGTCTTCTGGATCGCCACGCTCACGTCGGGCGCCTGTACACCGTCGACGATGTCCGCGCGCACGGTGAGGGTCAGTTCGCGGCTGCGCCGCCAGATGATGGGCTCCTCGAGCACCTCGCTGATCGTGGCGACCTGCGCGAGCGGCACGGTTCGGCCGCTTGCGGTCGGCACCGAGATCTCGGCAAGCGACTCGAGCGTGCCGCGCTCGTTCGCAGGCGCGCGCAAGAGGACATCGATAATGCGGTCGTTCTCGCGGTAGGTCCCGAGCGGCACGCCCGACACCACTGCGGCCGTTGCGCGTGCCACGCCCTGGGAGGTCGCGCCCAGCGCCCGCGCCTTCTCCTGGTCGACGTCCACCTTGAGGGCGAGCACCCGGTCGCCCCAGTCGAAATTCACGTCCAGCGTGCTCGGGTTGGCGCGCACCTTGTCGGCCACGAGCTCCGCGGAGGCCTTGAGCACCTTCGCGTCCGGGCCGATGACGCGGAACTGGATCGGGTAGTTCACCGGCGGGCCGAGCGGCACCCGGTTGATGCGGCCGCGGATGCCGGGGAAGTCGGCCTCGAGCAGCTTCCTCACGTGCTCCACCACCCGCTCGCGCCCCGGGATGTCGCGGGTCAGGACGATCAGGTGCGCGTAGTTCGTGCGGAACAGCTGCTGCTCGAGCGACAGGAAGAACCGCGGCGACCCGTTGCCGACGTAGGTCACGAAGCTGGCCACGTCGGGGTCGGCAGCGAGTTTCGCCTCCATGCGCGCGGCCTCGCGGCCCGTGGCGGTGATCGAGGCGCCCTCCGGCAGCCACAGTTCGATCATCAGCTCCACGCGGTTGGAGGACGGGAAGAACTGCTTTTCCGTGAGGCCCATGCCGGCCACCCCGAGCGCGAAGGTCAGGGCGGTAGCCACGAGCACGGTCTTGCGCCGGGCGATGCACCAGTCGATCACGCGGCGCAGCCGCGCATAGAAGGGCGTTGCATAGACGTCGTGGAGTACCGCGCCGGCCGTCTTGTGCTCCTTCAGCAGCCAGGCGCCGAGGAAAGGCGTGACCGTCACCGCCGCGAACCAGGAGATGACCAGCGCAATCGTCGTCACCGCGAAAATGGCGAAGGTGTATTCGCCGGTGGTGGATTTGGCAGTCGCGATCGGCAGGAATCCGGCGGCGGTGATGATCGTCCCGGAGAGCATGGGGAAGGCGGTCGAGGTGTAGGCGTAAGTCGCGGCGCTGACCTTGTCGAAGCCCTCTTCGAGCTTTCTCGCCATCATCTCCACCGCGATCATCGCGTCGTCCACGAGCAGGCCCAGCGCGATGATCAGTGCACCCGTCGAGATGCGGTGCAGGTCGATCGAAAAGAAGCGCATCGCGAGGAAGGTCGCGGCAAGCACCAGCGGGATGGTGAGCGCAACGACGAGGCCCGTGCGCGCGCCCAGCGACAGGAACGACACCACCAGCACGATCGCCACGGCCTCCAGCAGCGAGCGCATGAATTCGCCCACCGAATCCTTCACGACCGCGGGCTGGTCCGAGACCTGCTCGAACTCGATGCCCACCGGCAGGTCGCGCTTCAGGCGCGCCATGGTGGCCTTGAGGTCGGCCCCCAGCTGCAGCACGTCGCCGGTGGCGATCATCGACACGGCCAGGCCGATGGCCGGCTTGCCGCGCGAGCGCATGTAGGTGACCGGCGGGTCGGCGTAGCCGCGCGTGACCGTGGCGATGTCGCCCAGGCGCAGGGTCTGGCCGCCGTTCTGCGCCGCCACGCGCAGCAGCAGGTCCGACACCGCCTTGACCGAATCGAGCTGGCCGCTCACGCGCAGCGCCACCGAGCTTTCCTTGGTTTCGACACTGCCGGGGCTGACGATCGCGTTCTGCACCTGCAGGGCCTGGCCGATCGCGGCCGGGTCTATGCCCAGGCTTGCCAGCTTCTTGGTGGACAGCTCCACGTAGATCTTGTCGTCCTGCACGCCGATCAATTCGATCTTGGCCACGTTCGGCAGGCGCAGCAGCTCCTGGCGCACGCGCTCCACGTGGTCGCGCAGCTCCGAATGCGTGTACCCGTCCGCGGTGAACGCGTAGATCGAGCCGAACACGTCGCCGAACTCGTCGTTGAAGAACGGCCCGATCGCCTCGGCCGGCAGGGTCTGGCGGATGTCGCCCGCCTTCTTGCGCACCTGGTACCAGATGTCCGGCACGTCCTTGGGCGCCGCGGTGTCGAGCAGCTCGAGCAGGATCAGCGACTCGCCCGGCTTGGAATAGCTGCGGGTCCACTTGAAGTAAGGCGTCTCCTGCAGCTTCTTCTCGATGCGGTCGGTGATCTGCCGGTCGACCTGCTCGGTGGTGGCGCCGGGCCAGAGCGTGCGGATCACCATCGCGCGGAACGCGAAGTCCGGATCCTCGCGCTGGCCGAGCTTGAAGTAGGCGCCTACGCCGCCGATGGCGATCGCGAGGATGAAGAACAGGGTCAGCTCGCGGTACTTGAGCGCCGCGGCCGACAGGTTGAAGCGCTGCTCGTCGTGATTCGCACTCATGGGCCGGCTACTTCGGGTCGGCCACGCGCACGCGCTGCCCGGCGCGCAGCAACTGCGCGCCCGCGACCACCACCATGTCGCCGGAGGACAGGCCGGAATCGACGAGCACATGGTCGCCGGCGAGGCCGCGGGTCTTCACCGGCTGCAACCGCACCGCGCCGATCCCGTCCTTCACCGCCTCTACGAGCCAGACCTGCATGGCGTCGCCCTTGCCGTAGAGCGCGGAGACCGGCAACTCGATGCGCCGCTCGGCGGCGCTGACTTCGGCCGACACCCGGGCGCTCATCCCCAGTTCCACGTCGCCGCCCGGCTCGAGCATGGTGACCTTGGCCAGGTACGTGCGGGTCACCGGGTCGGCCAGCGGCGAGAGCTCGCGCAGCCTGCCTTTCCAGCTGCGGCCCGGGAATGCGTTCAGCCCGACGCTGAACGCGCCGGCCCGCTCGAATGCCTCGCGCTGGGTCTCGGGCACTGCTACTACGACTTCCACCTCCCCCGAACGCGCCAGGCGGGCAATGGTCTGGCCCGCGGCGACGACCTGGCCGGCCTCGGCCTCGATCGCCGTGATGACGCCGGGCTGGTCCGCGGCAAGCACCGCGTACCCGGCCTGGTTGGCCGCCTGGCGGGATTGCGCGCGCGCGGCCTCGAGGCGTGCCGCGATCGAATCGTAGGTGCTCACGCGGCGGTCGAGCTCGGCCTGGCTGATGAAATTCTTCTCGCGCAGCTCGCGATAGCGCCGCAGGTCGCCCTCGGCGAACTTGCGCTCCGCCTCGAGCTGCACGATCTGGGTCCTGGCGCTGGCTGCCGCCAGCTCGAGGTCGTGCGGATCGAGCCGCGCCACCGGCTGGCCGGCGCGCACCGTGGTGCCCACCTCGACCAGCCGCTCGACCATCTTGCCGCCGACGCGAAAGGCGAGGCGCGTCTCGTAGCGCGGCCGGACTTCACCGGCGAACTCGATCGAGCGCGCGGCGGCGGCGGCATCTACCCTCAGCACGCGCACCGGGCGAACCTCTTCGGGCTTCGCCTCGGGTTCCTTGCCGCAACCCGCGGCGATCGCGCCCAGCGCGAGCAGCGCCGCCAGCGTTCCCTTTCTCATGTGCCACTCCCTTCGCGGCGCATGGTGGCGCCTTCCCACAGGTTTACCAGTACCGCGCCCATCTGCTTTTCGAGGTCCACCCTGAACATGCGCATGTCGGGGCGCTCCATCGCCGCCGCGAGGCAGGCGGGCGGGTCGGATATCTGCCACAGGCCGATCATCAGGGCGTAGCTCGCCATCAGCAGGCCCACGCCCTGCCCCTTCGCCAGCATCGGGAACAGGGCTTCGAGCCGGGCGCCGATCTGCGCGAGCCGCACCCCGACGCTTTGCTTGTAGGCGAGCGCCGCCTCGGCGCCGATGTTGGTCTCGAGCATGCCGCGGCAGTTGGCCGCCAGCGGCAGGAACTCGGGGTGCGCGCGCACGAAGCGGACCACGGTGCGCGCAACCAGGCGGATGTCCGGGCGCG